>JAPKEJ010000001.1 GCA_028822155.1 Porticoccaceae bacterium | reverse complement strand
GTCGTGGATTTGGGTACTGAAGAATTTCTAGTTTAGCCATGAATTCATTATTCTGAGTGTAACTACATATGTTGATAAGGGTAGACCAATTAGTATACATGATCAGCACTAAAATGAAGATGGTAGCGCACTGAAAATCTATTGCGGGGACATTAATGACTTGGAAGAAATACGTGAAAGCAGCACGCAGGTGTATCCAGTGGAGGGGAGAAAATGCTTAGAGCATGTAAGTGACGCAGTTCACGAAAATAAAGGGTGATTAATGTTAACGTCTACGAGTCTGATCGACACACTCATTAACCCTCAAAGGCAGTAACTGTGAAGGCTGATCGAACCTTATTTGTATATTTTTTCCTTATTTCATCTTTGGCAATAGCGGTGGGACAAGATGTAAGTGCGGCTGAAGCAAAGGTTGAGTTAATAAAAGCGGCGGCACCCCAGCAATACTTTGTTGTAAAAGACGACACTTTGTGGGACATATCAGGTCAATTTCTGAAACACCCTTGGAAGTGGCCAGAAATCTGGAGTGAGAATCCCCAGATCAAAAACCCTCATCTGATTTATCCTGGGGATCTAATTACTCTTCAATTTGTGGGTGGCGAACCTCGCCTTGTCCTTGCCCGTAACGTTCAGCTTTTGCCTGAGATTAAATATCTACCACACGTGTCTGCTGTGGAGATGGTGCCTTTAGCCCTAGTTAGTAGATTTTTAACTGACAATCAATTTAGGTCATCTGCTGAAGTAGATGATGGGCCTTATATTCTGGCCGGAGCAGAGGAGCAAATATTGATCGGACCGAATGATGACTTCTATGTTGCTGGGTCGATTAAGGACACTGAATACGGCGTCTTTCGTAAAGGCTATACCTATCTAGACCCAATTACCGGCGAAGCTCTTGGCATGCAGCTGACGCATCTTGGGACGGCCGAACTGATTAGGCAAGATGGCGAGGTCGCGACTCTCAACGCCATATCGGCAAAACAGGCTTTCCGCCGGGGTGATAAGGTTCTTAATAGGGGAAAAAGCATTTTGCCAGCAAATATCTATCCTAAAGCGCCCACTCAAAAGATTAAAGGATACATTGTAGGCGTTGAGAACATGACGCTAAGTGCCGGGCAAATGGACATTATTGCTCTTAATCAGGGCAAGCGCTCTGGGGTAGAGGTTGGCGATATCTTAGATATTTTTAAAGCAGGGCGGGCAGTGCAAGACGGGCAAGGGGCTAAAAATCTTCAGTTACCGGATCGTCGTATTGGTCTTGTAGTTGTGTTCTCTATTTATGAAAAGATGGCCTATGCAATAGTAATGGAAGCGGCAAGTCCGGTTCAGGCCGGAGATCTATTGAAAACGCCAGGAGACTAATTTGTTCGATAGGGGTTAAATTTCAGTCCCTTGGGAGAAGGAGATTTTATAGAGTGACGGATCACAATGGGTTTAGCGAAACCGAATGCGCTTTGATTGCTCAATCGATAGAGGGGCTAACTGCCCGCATTCAGACCCAGTGTATTAAACAAACTAAATCTTATTTAGAGCTATTCACGGGAGATGTTGCGGACTATTCGTCCGATTTCAAGCCCATTATGGCGCTGTTTCAACAGCGATATTCTCGACGAGACTGGCGCTCAGAGATAGATCAAATTAGACAGTCTTTGCGGCAGGCTAAGGCAGTTGTTATATCGATTACTAGCCCAGATTACCCCGAGCAACTCAAATTCATCGGTGCCCCTCCGCCACTATTATATGTCATGGGTAATCTGAACAACCTGCATCTCCCGCAGATTGCCATTGTCGGTAGTAGGCGAATGACGCGCGTAGGTGGAACTAATGCTAGAGATTGGGCCAAGTTTTTGGCGGGGAGTGGCTTTGTTGTTACTAGCGGCTTAGCATTAGGTGTTGACGGGGCGGCTCATCAGGGCGCGCTGCAAGCTGTCAATGGGAAAACCATTGGCGTAATGGCAACTGGAATTGAATCCGTGTATCCCCCGAAACACCATAATTTGGCATGTCAAATAGTGGCGTCCGGCGGAACCTTAGTGACGGAATTTCATTTTGGCGGAAAGCCTCTCGCCAGACACTTTCCGCAGCGAAATCGTATTATTAGCGGATTAAGTTTAGGGGTCTTGGTCGTTGAGGCTGCGGTAAAGAGTGGTTCACTTATTACTGCCCGTTGTGCCATGGAGCAAAACCGTGAGGTTTTTGCTATTCCAGGCTCCATTCATAGCCCTCAGAGCAAAGGAAGCCACTTGCTGATTAAACAGGGGGCACATTTAGTGGAGACAGCGGCTGATATTGTCGCAGAGCTTGGCGGAGCATTAGCTGGAATGAAAAACAGTATTTCAGCAGCACAGGATCAGTCTTCGGTGATGGCCAAAATATTGACTGATGAGGAACAGCAGGTACTTGAAATCTTAGGATATGAGCCTATTGATTTGGATGGGCTCATGCGCTTTAGCCCCTGGTCAGTAGCAAAGTTATCACAGATTTTGGTCGCCCTTGAATTGAAAAACACGGTCGCAAATGATAATGGATTTTACCAGAGGTTAGTTTAGTGCGCAGGAGTACTTTAGTTTGCCAGAGCAGCTGGCTAGAGCCATAGCCATAGCCTTGTCATTGATCATAAGGCTACCACGGCATTAAAGCGTGTCAGTCGTGCCCGCGGATGTTATTCTCAGTTATCCAAGAAGGCTGCCTTTCAAGGATTAATCATGCGCAAACTGCCTGTACTATTTATCTTACTACTCTTTTCTCTCAATGCTCACGCCGTTCATGAATGCGGCTCTCCGCACCTGTCGATTACTTCGGACGGACATGCCGGCCACGGCTGTGAGAGCCTTAAAGAAACAGATTTCTTTTACGGGGATCCACGGGGAGACGCACCTGAGTTGTCAGTGCGCGGTCGTCACAAGGTAGGAGTTCGTACGCTGCAGCTAGTTAACCTAAACCAACTAGACATTCTTAGCTACAGCGAACAACAGACAAACCCGCGTTATGACCGAAAGTTAACGATTGAAGTCTGGTATCCCGCCAAACTTCAAGCAGATCAAAAGCAAATTACAACATATAGTGACGTACTCGGACACGGCGCAAGTAATCCTGCACGACCGAATCTACCCTTCAGTTTTGGCGGCAGAGCGGCTCGTAATGCCGAAGCCGACGCTAGCAGTAAATCATTGCCCCTAGTGATAATTTCTCATGGTTATTCCGGATCTAGAGTGATCATGACCTGGCTGGCAGAAAACCTGGCATCAAAGGGCTATATCGTGGCCGCCATAGACCACACCGAATCAACCCACGCGGACGCAGAATCTATCAGCAGTACGATGATAAACAGACCTCGGGACATAAACTTTGTCATTAGTAGCATGGATGAGCTGAGCCAAAACTCTGGCTCGTTCCTGTTCGGGATGATCAACGCAGAGCTCACCGCGGTAGTCGGATACTCCATGGGCACATACGGCGCGCTAAGCGCCGCAGGTGTGGGTGCTAGCCAAGGAGCGGTAGACTATCCGGGAGGTGTCCCTGGTCGTCATCTGGCAAGCCTGCAGGCGGGAGACCCAAGGTTCGAGGCGATGCTCGATAAGCGGATCAAAGTGATAGTTGCATTCGCACCTTACGCCCCCGCTGGGTACTGGAGCGCAGTAGGCATAAAAAATCTAAAGGTACCCAGCCTTTTTATCGTTGGTTCTCAGGATCAGACCACCGGTTTTGCCGCAGCGCAATGGCTATTTGACAATGCTATAAACTCAGACCGCTACCTATTGGTGTATCAAGGGGCCATACATGAGGTTGCCACTAATCCGGCGCCGCCCCTAGCAGATCTTCACCCCCGTGAATATGCCCACTATCAGGAGCCCGCCTGGGACAACCGCCGCCTCAACAATGTCAATCAACACTTTATAACGGCCTTTCTGGGCAAGCACCTGCTCGGTAATTCGTCCAAGTACGGCGATTACTTGAAGCTGCCGGTCATGTCAAATGACTCGCCGCGAACTGACACTAGCGACCCCAACTACTGGAAAGGTTTTGCCAAATGGACGGCAATCGGTATGGAGCTACACCGGAGAAGAGCTCAAACCGTTGAGTAAACTTATGACACATACCGTAAATTACCAGCCTATTGATCTGGATGGGCTCAAAGATTTTGGTTGCCCTTGAATTGAAAAATACGGACGCAAATGAAAATGGCTTTTACCAGAGGTGAGTTTAGTGCATAGGGGTAATCTAGTTGGCCAAACTTGTAGGCCGCCAAAACTTTAGCGATATACAGCAAAGCGCGCACCTGACAGAGTTGCACATCGCCAGTGGTTGCGGTAGTCTGCCGAATTATTAGCTTAGGTGACTAACGTTATGACTAAACCTTTCGTTGCAATTTTAATGGGTTCTGATTCCGACTTGCCGGTCATGGAAGCGAGCTTTGAAATTTTGAAAAAGTTTGATATTCCTTTTGAGGTTAAAGTGACTTCTGCGCATCGTACGCCTGAAGCCACCCACAGCTTTGTAACAGACGCTGATGCTCGAGGATGTGTTGCATTTATATGTGCAGCGGGCATGGCCGCACATTTAGCTGGCGCGGTTTCCGCGACGACATTGAAGCCTGTTATAGGTGTTCCTATTAATGGATCGCTAGATGGCCTCGACGCGCTTCTTTCAACAGTGCAGATGCCGGGTGGTATACCCGTAGCAACGGTAGCTATTGGTAAGGCCGGAGCTAAAAATGCAGCCTACTTAGCGGCTCAAATTATCGGCGTTTCTGATCCTGAGATGCATCAAAAATTGATTGATGAACGTGCGGCTAATGCTGCGGCGATTATCGCAAAAGATGCCGCCCTTCAGGAAAAGCTGAAAAACAGCTGACTACCTTGTGAGTGAATGGAGCGGTCACGCTCAAATCATCCAGGCGACACAGGTCCTTAAAAATGGGGGTGTAGTTGCCTATCCTACTGAAGCTGTTTGGGGCTTGGGGTGTGACCCTTGGTCTGAAGCAGCCGTAGAAAAAATTCTTTGCTTAAAGAATCGTCATGTAAATAAGGGATTGATCTTAATCGCCAGCGAGGTTTCTCAATTCGAGTCCCTACTTCGGGATCTGAGCGAGCAGCAGAGAGTTCTTTTCAGTGGCAAGCAATCTAGGCCCACGACATGGTTAGTGCCTGATAATGGCCGAGCCCCACGATGGATTGTTGGCCGGCACACTACCATTGCGCTGCGAGTGACTAAGCATCCAGTGGCGGCGGCGCTTTGTGATATTTTTGGTGGGCCGATTGTCTCAACCTCGGCAAACCCGCAAAGTTTGCCGGCAGCGGCTACAGGGCATAAAGTAGAAGATTACTTTGGAGAAGACATAGATTTTAAGGCTCCTGGAGAGATAGGAGAGGCAGTGAGAGAAAGTGAGATCAGAGATTTACTAACTGGAGGGGTAATTCGGCCAGGATAGAATGCAAGAAATCGATAAACAAAAGGTCAAGGACTATTTACTTGGGTTACAAGACGACATTTGCTCGGCATTGTCGTCTGAGAGCAGTATCGACTGGCGAGAAGACAATTGGGCGCGTGATCAGGGCGGCGGTGGTCGGAGCAGAGTAGCTGCAGATGACGCTGATTTTGAGAAAGTGGGAGTGAACTTTTCTCATGTCCACGGCGATCAGTTACCCCCAACTGCCAGCCAGAGTCGTCCAGAGCTAGCGGGACGAAGTTGGCAAGCGATGGGCGTCTCTTTAGTCATACATCCCCAAAATCCCTATGTACCAACAGCGCATGCTAATGTCAGATTTTTTATCGCAGAGAAAGAGGGTGCTGAACCGGTATGGTGGTTTGGGGGTGGTTATGACCTCACCCCCTACTATGGCAATGAAGAAGATTGCCGGCATTGGCACAGCATAGCTAAAGAGGCCTGTGAACCATTTTCAAAGGAACTCTATCCGCGGCTAAAAAAGTGGTGTGACGACTATTTCTACTTGCCCCACCGGAAGGAGCCGCGTGGCATTGGTGGTTTATTCTTTGATGATTTCAACGAGCTTGGATTTGATCAGAGCTTTGCGCTCATGCGTAGTATTGGCGACAGTTTTTCGTCTGCCTACATGCCTATTTTTCAGCGTCGACGAAAGACCGCTTACGGGGAAAGAGAGCGAAAATTTCAACTTTATCGCCGCGGCAGGTACGTTGAATTTAATCTGGTCCATGATCGAGGCACCTTATTTGGTCTTCAAAGTGATGGCCGCACAGAATCAATTTTAATGTCATTGCCGCCATTGGTGCGGTGGGACTACGACTGGTCACCAGAGCCGGGCTCCGATGAGGCCGAGCTTTACGATAGATATTTAATTCGGCAGGAATGGATTTAATGACAGATAAATACGCTGTTTTTGGCAACCCCATTGCCCACAGTAGATCACCAACGATTCATCAGATGTTTGCGCAGCAGACTGGGCAGTCGATGGAGTATGTTTCTCAGTTGGTTGAGGTAAATGACTTCGCTGCCGCAGCTACCGTCTTCTTCGGCAACGGAGGCATGGGCCTAAATGTTACGGTTCCTTTTAAGCAAGACGCCTTTGATTATGCCGCTAAAAAAACCGAAAGGGCCGCATTAGCGGGAGCGGTCAATACGCTAATGGTGCAACCTGACGGCACCCTGCTTGGAGATAACACTGATGGTGTTGGTTTAGTTGGGGACATAATAAATCGGTTAGCCTGGACAATAAAAGCTAAACGGGTATTAGTTTTGGGCGCCGGCGGTGCTGTCAGAGGTATTTTGGAACCACTTTTAGCACAGCAACCACAACATGTTGTGATTGCGAATAGAACACTGAGTAAAGCGCTTGAATTGTCAAAAGATTTTACTGAACTAGGTTATTTGCTGGGCTGTAGTTTGGACATGCTGGATGGTCAAGAGTTTGACCTGATTATTAATGGCACCAGCGCTACCCTTCACGGAGAGCCGCTAAGCTTGCCACAGAGTTTACTGGGAGCTGAAAATGCTGCTTGCTATGACATGATGTACGGCTCTGCGCCAACGCCTTTTGTCCAGTGGGCATTGAATGGCGGTGCGACGGCCTCAGACGGATTGGGGATGCTCGTTGGGCAGGCCGCCGAGTCGTTCTACTTGTGGCGCGGAGTGCAGCCAAACACCGCCGAGGTGGTTAAAGCTTTGCGAGAAGCGCTTTGATATTTAGTCTTGCTCAAGTTCTAGCAAATACTGATTTTTCAATTTCACATAATTAGCAGGCGAGTAGCTAAAAAAGGTCTTTTCTTTTTCACTAACCTCTCGCAATTGTTTGCACGGGTTACCAACATAGACGAAACCACTGGGTAAAGTTTTCCCGGGCGGCACGATACATCCAGCACCTATGATCACCTCGTCTTCTACGATTACTCCGTCATTTACGATAGCACCGTTACCCACCAAGATACGATTACCTAAAGTGCAACCGTGCAGGATTGCGCGGTGGCCAACAACGACATCCTCACCAATACTGAGAGGCCATCCTGCTGGATTAAAGTCAGAAGCATGAGTAATGTGTAGCACGGCATTGTCTTGGATATTAGATCGCGCGCCAACAGTGATAGAGTGCATGTCTCCGCGAATAACCGCTCCCGGCCAAACTGATACGTCGTCTCCTAAACTAACATTGCCAATGACTGTTGCAGCGAGGTCAACATAAACCCGAAGTCCGAGATTGGGATAAATTCCCCCGTGTGAGCGAATAGAGTGATCCATATTGAGTAATGCCATATATAATAGAGTTCCCTATTGTGATGATATTGTGATGGTTTTTTCAACTAAAAAAAGATTTATCGCTGGTGTTACTTGCCCCAAGTGCTCTGTTATGGATAAGCTCCAGGCTTTTTCTGAGGACGGAGTTGATTTCCGAGAGTGCGTTAGCTGCGGATTTAAGGATGAAATGCGAATTTCCTCTTCACCTAAAGAAGTTCAAACGCGAGTTAATCTGAGCAAAGATGAAATTAATCAACAAATTAGCGCCGTGAAAATAGTCGATCCTAAAGAATAATATGACGGTTTATTAATCACCCACTGCAGAGTAATACGGCGCAGTCACGTTCTATTAAATTTGATCCTATTCAAGCTAGTGAAACGTATCTTTGTTTGTTACAATCGCGCCGCGCGAGCCGACGCGGTTGACGTAAAGCCTTGTTGAGAGTGCGCAATAACATTATTTTTTGAATTATCATGGAGAATTAAGCGATGTTGAAAAGAGCGAAAGCACTTTTCTTGGGTTTGCTGAGTCTTGCGAGTTTGTTATTCGCGGGAGGCGTGAGTGCAGAGAGCGCGACGCGGCAACTTAACATGCCCCAGGGAGTTACCGAAGTCAGCCAAGCGGCTTACGATATTCACATGATTATGATTTGGATCTGTACGGTCATCGGCGTGCTTGTCTTCGGCTTTATGTTCTACATTATGTACGCCCACCGAAAATCCAGAGGCGTTACCGCAGAGCACTTTCATGAGAATCTGTTGGTTGAGGTGCTTTGGACAGTCATTCCCGCGCTCATTTTGATTGTGATGGCAGTGCCAGCCACTACGGCGCTTCTAAAAGTTTATGACACTGAAAACCCTGACATTGACATCAAAGTTACTGGGTATCAATGGAAATGGCAGTATGAGTATATAGGTGAAGGCGTTAAGTTCATGAGTGAACTGCGCACCTCTCAGGATGAGATTTATGGGCGCGAGCCGAAGGGAGAACATTATCTTCGTGAAGTAACCCAACCTTTAGTTATTCCTACTAACAAAAAAGTTCGCTTTTTAATTACTGGCAACGATGTTATTCACAGCTGGTGGGTGCCTGACTTTGGTGTCAAAAGAGACGCTGTGCCGGGTCTTTTCACTGCGGCCTGGGCGAAGACTGATCAGCCCGGAACCTATGTTGGTGAGTGCACGGAGTTGTGTGGCTCCGGCCATGCTTTTATGCCGGTAGTGGTTGAGGTTAAAGAAGAAGCGGAATATGACGCCTGGCTGGCAGGGAAGAAAGAAGAAGCCGCAGGTTACGCATCAACTATTGGCAAGCAATGGACCTTTGACGAACTAATGGTGAAAGGAGAAGAGGTTTATGGTCGCTCTTGTGCCGGTTGTCACCAAACAAATGGCGAAGGCATTCCAGGGGTATTCCCTGCGCTTAAAGATAGCCCTATTGCACTAGGGCCACCTGCAGGACACATCGGCATTCTTATTAATGGTGTAGCCGGTACTTCCATGCAGTCGTTTGCTGAGCAACTCTCAGAAGTTGAGATTGCTGCTGTTGTGCATTATGAGCGTAATGCTTGGGGCAATGATGTCGGTGACATCGTTCAGCCTATTGATGTTCTTAATTTTAAACAAAGCCAATAGGGAGTAACTTAAATGGCGCATGGTCCCTCACAAAACTTTTTTAGTCGCTGGCTTTTCAGTACCAACCATAAAGATATTGGCACCCTATACCTTTGGTTTAGTTTTGCTATGTTTCTGCTTGGCGGGGCTTTTGCAATGGTTATTCGGGCGGAATTATTTCAGCCAGGAATGCAGCTGATCAAACCCGAATTTTTCGTTCAAATGACTACCATGCATGGCCTAGTGATGGTTTTCGGCGCTATCATGCCGGCCTTTGTAGGCTTGGCGAATTGGATGATTCCAATGATGATCGGCGCGCCGGACATGGCTTTACCCCGGATGAACAACCTTAGCTTTTGGATATTGCCTTTTGCGTTTGCGATTCTTACTTCCACATTATTTATGGAAGGCGGTGGTCCCAACTTTGGCTGGACGTTCTACGCTCCGCTATCGACAACCTATGCTCCTGATACAGTTAACTATTTCATTTTTGGTGTTCATATCATGGGCGCCTCATCAATTATGGGCTCGATTAACATCATCGCTACGGTGATGAATATGCGTGCACCTGGCATGACTTATATGAAGATGCCGATGTTTGTTTGGACGTGGGTAATTACTGCGTTCCTTTTGGTGGCGGTAATGCCAGTGTTGGCAGGCGCTGTGACTATGATGTTGATGGACATTAACTTCGGCACTAGCTTCTTTGATGCTGCTGGTGGCGGTGATCCGGTTCTATTCCAGCATGTGTTTTGGTTCTTCGGGCATCCTGAGGTTTATATTATTATCTTGCCTGCTTTTGGTGTAGTTTCGCAGATCATACCAACTTTTAGTCGCAAGCCGCTATTTGGTTATTCTTCAATGGTTTATGCCACGGCCTCGATCGCCTTCTTATCATTTATAGTGTGGGCTCACCACATGTTTACGGTGGGTATGCCTATTGCCGGCGAACTGTACTTTATGTACGCGACCATGCTGATTGCAGTCCCAACAGGCGTTAAAGTCTTTAATTGGATCACCACTATGTACAAGGGTGCTCTGACTTTTGAAACGCCGATGCTGTTTAGTATTGCCTTTGTGATTCTGTTTACCTTTGGTGGATTTACCGGAATGATGCTGTCCATTGCAGCGGCCGACACCCAGTACCATGACACCTACTTTGTTGTCGCACACTTCCACTATGTGATGGTCGCTGGTGCGGTGTTTAGTGGCACGGCGGCAGTTTATTACTGGCTGCCTAAGTGGTGCGGCAGAATGTACGATGAGACCATGGGTAAAGTACAGTTTTGGATCGCCTTTATCGCGTTTAACATCACCTTTATGCCTCAGCACTTTTTGGGTTTAGCAGGGATGCCTCGTCGATACTCTGATTATGGCTTACAGTTTGCCGATTGGAATATGGTGTCAAGTATTGGTGCCTTCCTATATGGCGGAGCTCAACTACTGTTCTTATACAATGTTATTCGAACCATTGGTTGGGGTAAGCCAATTAGTGATCCTCAGGTTTGGGAAGGTGCGCAAGGTTTGGAGTGGACATTACCGACGCCAGCTCCTTTCCATACGTTCTCAACACCACCTGTTATTAAATAGTAGAGGGTAAAGATGAGCGGAACATCAACACATCGCAACTTACTAATTAAGCTGTTGATGGGTGCTGTGGCAATGTTTGCCTTTGCCATATTTGTTTTGCCCCCTCTCTATGACCTTTTTTGTGAGGTCACAGGTATTGGAGGTAAGACTGGTGGTGCCTATACAGCTAGTGAGATAACGATAGATACCTCGCGCAATGTGGAAGTGCAGTTTGTGGCGACCAATAATGCCACTATGCCTTGGGACTTTTATCCTACGGAGCATAAGGTGTTTGTTCACCCCGGTGAGTCACGAGAGATAACTTTTTTTGCGCGCAATAAAACCGGTAGAGACATGGTTGCGCAGGCTATTCCTAACGTGTTGCCAAACAATGCTGCGGATTATTTTCATAAGACAGAATGTTTTTGTTTTAATAATCAGCCGTTGGCAGCTGGGGAGCAAGCCGAGCTAGCCGTGGTTTTTGTTCTTGATCCTGACTTGCCCATCAGCGTCAATACCGTGACTTTGTCATATACACTTTTTGATATAACCGACCGCGTTCCGATGCAGGTCTCACAAATACAGTAAACGGAGAATATCCATGTCATCTGAAAATTCTTATTACGTACCTGAGCAAAGTAAGTTGCCACTTGCGGCGGCGACAGGTATGGGAGTGATGGCTTATGGCGCTGCTAGCTGGGTAATTGAAGGCGGTACGTCAACAATATTTTTGATCGGTACGCTAATCATGGCTTCGGTTATGTTTATGTGGTGGAGCCTTGTTATTAAAGAAAATACTCAGGGCATCGTCAGTGACCAGTTAAAGCATTCTTACGTATTGGGTATGTACTGGTTTATTTTTTCTGAGCTGATGTTTTTCGTTTGCTTCTTTGGTTCCTTATTTTATGTCCGAGTGTTAGTAGGTCCTTGGCTTGATGGGGAAGCGGCTATTGGTTGGTTTGATGATACGGCCACTGATGCGGCTATCGCTAATGCAACTCATCTATGGCCTGGTTATGATGCCGCCTGGCCTCCGATAGTAACTCCGGATCAGGTTGTTACCTTGGCCGCTAATCCAGATGCGACTGAGTTCCAGTTTAAAGGTCCTAAGGAAGCGATGAGTTTCCCAGGATGGAGCTTTAGTGAGCTGATGGCATGGTTACCGCTTTGGAATACCGTAGTTCTGCTAACCTCGAGCGGTACGGTGCACATTGCGCATCACGCTTTAAAAGAGGGTGATCGAAAGAAATTCGTAAGATGGTTAGGTTTGACAGTTTTGTTAGGTATTTTCTTTTTGTTTCTGCAAGCAGAAGAGTATATTCACGCTTATCAAGAATTAGGGCTTACCTTAGAGTCAGGCATCTATGGCACGACGTTCTTTTTACTAACCGGGTTCCACGGTGCGCACGTAACACTGGGCACCATAATGCTTCTTATTGCTTTCCTTCGTGGGGCTAAGGGCCACTTCAACGAAACGGATCACTTCGGATTTGAAGCGGCAGCTTGGTACTGGCACTTTGTAGATGTCATTTGGGTGGGCTTATTTCTTATCGTATATGTGCTTGGCTAAGTGTTGAGCCGTGCACGAAAAAGGCTAGGTAATTCCTGGCCGTTTTTATCTTAGGAACATTAGTTTATTAATCGGAAGGGTCAGACATTTGTTGCATTGGCACTGTCGCTTCTGGATGTAATTGTCGATCCCAAGGGGCCTTACTGTTAATCTGGCCGGTATAGGCTCCATAGATAACAGCACCCATCAACATCGCCGCTAATGTAACGCGTATCCCCAAGCTGTTGAATAGGCGGCGCTGAGAGCCTCCAAGGTCTTTTACCAAAAAGCGAAGTCCGCCAAAAAGACTAATGACTACTGCGATAAATAGAACGATGATAATTGCTTTTAACACCATGGGATTAACTGCTCTTTTAAAAAGGTGAATTTAAACACAAATGGACCGAGACCCCCAATCTTCTGAGCAACAATTTCAATGGCAGCCCAATAAAAAATTGTTGCTGTTAGTGCTTTTTTTATTTCCACTATTGATTGTCTTAGGGTTTTGGCAGCTTGACCGAGCTGAAGAAAAGCGCGCTATCGTCGACGCTTTTAGGGCCAATCAGCAAGCGGCCCCAGCAAATTTAGACACACTTTTAAAGGGTGGAAATCAGCAGTACAGGCCAGCAAGGCTGTCGGGAACACTCGATCCATCGCGTCAGATAATTCTGGATAATCGAGTTAAAAATGGCCGGCCTGGTTACGAGATTCTGGAGCCGATGAGTATTGATGGACTTGAAGTTGATGGCAAGGTACAGCTGATATTAGTTAATCGAGGTTGGGTACCAGCCTCTTTGGACCGAAGCCAGTTACCGCAGGTAGAGTCGGTGGTCGGGGAGGTTCAGTTACGTGGATTTTTGTATCATAACTTGCGTGGTGGTTATCGACTGGATGACGGAATAAAATTGGTTGGGCAATGGCCGAGTCGAGTGGGCTGGATTTCGGTAGAGCGTGCGGAAGAGTTGTTTGGACAGTCTTTCTATGACTACCAATTACGCCTCGATAGTGATTCCATCGGGGCCTTAGAAACCGGCTGGGTAACAGTTGCCGTGCAGCCTGAAAAGCATATGGGTTACGCGGTGCAATGGTTTGCCATGGCAGTGGTGCTATTGATTATGACCTTGATCGCCAACTCTAATTTTGGCAGTTGGATTAAACAGCGTAGAGGGCCCTTTGGGTCGAAATAAAAGGATAAAAGCTTATGACGGATAACAGCGAACTGACTGTTAAACAGCGCGGGTTTAGGTACCAAATTTGGTTGATGCTGTTTATTGTCGGCGGCGTTATTTTGGCTGGTTTTATTATGGTGCCGAAGACGGAAGAGCAGCGGCAGCAGATGATTGATTTGCTAGGGACCACCAATGTTGGTGATTTGGTTAAGCCTACGCTGGATTTTTCGTCTATCTTAGTTGATTTGCCGGTCACCGATAAGGCAAAGTGGAAGGTGGTTACAGTCGGTGGCATTGGCTGCAGTCAAATCTGTAAAGATATGTTATTTAGCAGTCGGCAGGTACATATGTTGATGGCCAAGCAGACAGGCCGCGTCGAGAGAGTCTATTTACCCGACGTTGCATCTGTCGATCTTGAGCAAATAGGCGAACTTAAGGTTCAGCACCAATATCTTACGATTATACCGACAGCTCCCGATCTAGTTGCTCAGATAATCTCCGGTAGCTCGGCTGATTGGGACTTGCAAGAGCCCCGCTATTTTGTTGTTACGCCAGACCATAAGGCAATTCTCTATTACACCAAAGACCATGATGGCAGCGGATTACTCGATGACCTTAAACATCTGCTAAAATATTCTCCAGACCGATAATGTACTTCGAGTTACACTATAGTTACTTGCCGAATTCTGGAGTGGATGTACATGCCTAATACCGAGCTCGATACCACTGCCGTTAGTTGGCGAGATTACCTTGAGTTGTGCAAACCCAATGTCGTGGCGTTGATGATACTCACGTCTGTAATTGGGATGTTGTTGGCGACCGACCAATCAGTACCCATCAATATTTTCATATTTGGCAATCTAGGCATAGCCCTCTGCGCGGGATCAGCTGCTGCGGTTAACCACATTGTGGATCGCCATGTTGATGACAAGATGGCGAGGACGCTTAATCGCCCCCTAGTCCAAGGTAGGCTAAAGCCGCAGCAAGCGACTATTTTTGCTTTAGTCACCGGCATGTTTGGTATGGCGGTGCTTCTTATCTTTACTAATATTCTCACGGCTTGGTTAACCTTGGCATCTTTGGTGGGCTATGCCTTCGTCTATACCATGTTTTTAAAGCGCGCCACGCCTCAGAATATTGTTATTGGCGGTCTTGCTGGAGCCGCGCCACCACTGCTGGGATGGACGGCAGTGACAGGAGAAGTTCACTATAATGCATTACTTTTAGTGTTAATTATCTTTGCTTGGACACCGCCACATTTTTGGGCTTTAGCGGTGCACCGTAAAGACGAATACGCCAAGGCGAAAATTCCAATGTTGCCCGTCACTCACGGTGAAAGGTATACCAAAATAAACATTCTGTTATATACCTTGCTGTTAATTGTAGTGACCACCCTGCCGTATCTCACCGGCATGTTCGGTTGGTTATACTTGGCGGGCTCGTTACTATTAGGAATGGGCTTTTTGTATTGGGCTGTGGTCATGTTACTTAGTGAGGGCGGAAATTCAGGCATGAAAACTTTTCAATACTCAATTGTTTATTTGATGGTGTTATTTGGTCTTATGTTGCTAGATCACTACCTAATAGAACCAGTAATATATTTACCAGCCACATAGGGAGTTATTCGATGGCAGATCAGCAGGTTGGCATTCGTCGTACTATTATTATTATTCTGTGTTTCATTGTTTTAGTGATTTTCGGTTTTATTTGGCGTATGAACCAGCCAGTTATCATGAGTCTGCAAGACCTTCGAATTAATGGTGCCATTGTTCTAAATACGCCACGAAAGTTCAGTGATTTTGATCTCGTTGATCACCGCGGTGAGGCATTCAATTTAGAGAGACTGAAAGGTCAGTGGAGCATGATCTTCTTTGGCTTCACTAATTGTCCTGATGTTTGTCCAACCACTCTCGTCACTCTTAACGATACCTATAGCAAGTTAAAAGATAGCGAAAAAGAGAATCTTCAAATTATTATGGTCTCTCTCGACCCTGAGCGAGACACAGTGGAAAAATTAGGCCAATACATGCCCTATTTTAATGCTGAATTTATTGGTGTTACCGGTAACAAACACTTTATTAAGCGCTTTACCACAGAGATCAACATTGCTTATAACCAGGTTCCCTTAGAGGGGGATGATTATACAGTCGACCACAGTTCCCAGATTGTATTAGTTAATCCCAATGGCCACTATCATGGCTTTTTCAAATCGCCACACAGCGAGATCATGATACGTAAGACTTGGCGATCCATCTACGGTACTTTTTAAGTTATGTACTCTGGCGGCGGCAAAGCGACACACTGAATAGAAATGCAGCGCAGATCACCACTGAGGGTCCCGCTGGTGCGTCGGTATACCAGGACATCGCGAGTCCCATAACGACCGTCACCATGGCGATAATGCTAGCTGCCACCGCCATCTGCTCTGGGGTTCGAGCTAACCGTCGTGCAGTTGCTGCGGGAATAATCAAGAGAGCGGTAATCAATAGAACCCCAACCACCTTCATTGCCAGCGCGATCACCAAGGCGGTGATTAACATTAGCGCCGTCCTCACTAGAGCTACATTTGTCCCCTCTACCGCGGCCAATTCAGGATCGACGGTAATATTGATAAGCTGTTGCCACAGCAATGCCAATAGGGCTAATACTACCGCGGACAAGCCGTAGATAACCCATAGATCGCTTTTAGTGACGGCCAGTAAGTCACCAAATAGAAGGGACATCAAGTCAACGCGCACATCAGGTAACAGAGAGATTACCACCAGCCCAGCGGCCAGCGCAGAGTGAGATAAAATACCTAGCAAGGTGTCTAAAGCCAACACTCCTCGCTGTTCCAAATATACAAGCCCGAGCGCCATGATTAATGGCACCGCTGTAACGGTTACACTGAGATTGATATCCAGCATGACACCAAGCGAAACACCAAGAAGGGCGCTGTGAGCTAGAGTATCCCCGAAGTAAGCCATGCGCCGCCAAACGACAAAACATCCTAATGGCCCCGCTACAAGAGCAACCCCAAGGCCGGCCAATAAAGCATAGATCAAGAAATCAGCCATGGTCACAATCCTCCTCATGTCCGTCACCAAGAACATCGCCATGCAGACTATGATCATGATCATGATGGTGTGAATAAAGCGCTGTTGTTTGGCCAAAAATATCAAGATAAGCCGGATCTTGAGTCACTTGTTCTGGGTGTCCATGGCAGCATATATGCCGATTTAAACAGACCACCTGATCGGTGGCGGACATAACCAGATGCAGATCATGGGAGACCATTAATACGCCGCAGCTAAGGGTTTTGGCTAAGTCGCTAATCATTCGATAAAGAGCATTTTGCCCATTTACATCAACGCCCTGCACCGGCTCATCCAGAACCAAAAGATTAGGTTTGCGCAAAACAGCTCTAGCCAGCAAGGCTCGCTGCACCTCCCCTCCTGACAGCTCCTGAATGGGCGTTGCAGCCAAATGTGCAATTCCGACAGATTCAAGCGCTTCGTGACAGGCCTGATGAGATGTGTTGGCTAATTGCAAAAAACGGCAAGTTGAAATGGGTAATGTTGGGTCAATAACCAATTTTTGCGGCATATATCCCACTTTGAGATCGGCGGTACGCTTGATGGTTCCCGAGTCCGGCTTCAGTAGTCCGAGAACAATCCGCACAAGGGTCGATTTACCAGCCCCATTTGGCCCGATTAACGTAGTTATCTCTCCTTGCTTTAGTTGTATGCTTACATTCTCTAACACCAGCTTGCCCGCAAAGCTTTTATTAACCTTGTCCAGTGCTACCAGTAGTTTAGCCATGCGCTTTATGCTCCGTCGCCTGGGTTGTGTCTTGAGAGCATTGAGGGCAGAGACCAAAAAGCTCGATACTCTGTGACTCGAGCTTGAACTGAGCCTTCTCGCTAGCATTCTGCAACACATCATTTAGAGCGGTGTGGGCGACTTCGGCGGCACTGCCGCAGCTATTACAGATCATAAATAGATTACTATGCTCACTGTTGGGGAAAGGGCAGCCAATATAAGCATTTAAGGATGCGAGTCGATGCACCAACCCAAGATCAGAGAGAAATTCGATAGCGCGATAAATGGTCGGGGGTGCGATTGATTTCCCGGTAAGCTTAGATAACTGGTCCTGCACCTGATAGGCCCCAAGTGGCTGATGGCTTTGCCATAGTAGACGCAAAACAGATTCACGAGTAGGCGTTAACCGCACGCCTTTTTCGGTGCAGAGGTTGTTGGCCCGCGACAAAGCTGCGTTGATACAGCGACCATGATCATGAGGCTGGTGTACTAGGCGTGAGTTAGTCAGCATAAGCGGTCTTTTCCATTATGTTATGTTATAATATAACATATAAAATAAAGCATTTCCTTTTCTTCTTTTAGCGAGCGTCGGTTTGAAAAAGATACATTATAACATTTCTGGTATTCTAATACTCTTCTTTGCTCTAAATGCCAGCGGGGCCAACAGTGAAAGCTCTAAATACAGCGAGAGTCTTGAGGTCTCTCAGATGTTGGTGGTAACTACTAATAAGCCGTTAGCCATTATCGCAAGGGCCGCCCTAGGTGATAGCGCAAGGGTCGAATTTTTGCAGTCTGCTAGCCAATCGGCTCATGATCTAACTTTATCGATTTCGGCCTTAGGGAAAATGCAAAAGGCGCAGTTAGTAGTTTTACTTGGCGACGAAGTCGAGCCTCGAGTGGCTAAAGCTGTTTCTGTATTACCTAAACATCGTGTTATTAGGGTGCTCGACCTGCCTTTTCTCAGGTCTGATAAAGAGTCTAAGCAGGTTAGTGATGACCATCAGCGTGACCCTCATGTGTGGCTTGACCCTCAAAACGGAAACCTTATTGGCCGTGCAATCCAAGACCGGGTTGGAGTGAGTGGACAGGATATTATTCGAGATGTAGAAGTGACGAGGCTTAGTAGCATACTTGCTCCTTATGCTAAAAAGCGCTATTTAACCCATCACGATGCCTTTGGTCACTTTGCCCGTGGATTTGGGTTAGCCTCAGGACTATCGATTAGAGACGCCGGTGGAAGGCAAAAAGGCGCTAAAAGCCAATACCTTCTTCGTAAAGAGGCCTTAGCAAACACTGTTGAGTGTGTATTTGTAGAACCACAATATGCTAATAAAGATGCGCAAGGTATTGCTGCGACTCTTAATTTGCCAATTATAAGCATTGACCCTCAAGGGACAAGCCAGCCGCTAATAGATGAGGGCTATGAACAATTTATGCAGAGATTAGTCGCGCAATTTAGAGCCTGTTTCAGCTAAATACTGTATTCTCTGTTGAACTATATAGCGTTTAAAAAGTAGCGAAATTATGTCTGATCAAATCCCGCTGGTCCTAGTCGACGGATCCTCCTATCTTTACCGAGCCTATCATGCGTTGCCGCCTCTAACTAATAGTAAAGGTATGCCTACCGGCGCGGTAAAAGGCGTCATTAATATGATGCGACGGTTACAGAAAGATTACCCAGAAAGTACACTAGTGGTGGTGTTTGACGCCAAAGGCAAAACGTTCCGTGATGAAATGTACAGTGAGTACAAAGCTAATCGACCGCCTATGCCGGACGACCTTCGTCTGCAAATAGAGCCCATTCATAAAATCATTCAGGCCATGGGTTTGCCCATGTTAATTATCGATGGTGTTGAAGCCGACGACGTCATTGGTACCCTAGCCGTTCAGGCCACAGAGGCTAAACAGCCAGTGGTTGTCTCGACGGGGGACAAAGATATTGCGCAATTGGTTAATGAGTACATCACTTTAGTGAATACCATGACTAACACGGTTCTTGATAGAGTGGGGGTGATTGAAAAGTTTGGTGTTCCTCCCGAATTAATTATTGATTACTTAGCCTTGCTTGGTGATAAATCCGACAACATTCCAGGTGTACCTGGGGTCGGCGAAAAGACGGCTCTTGGGTTATTGCAGGGGCTTGGTGGGCTTGACGCTATTTACTCTCGACTGGAGGAGGTTTCTGGACTGGAGTTCCGTGGGGCCAAAAATATGGCGCCTAAATTACAAGAACATAAAGACCTAGCTTATTTGTCTTACCAATTAGCAACTATTAAAACCGATGTTGAAATGCCTCAAAACATTAGCCAGCTCCATAATAGTCCCGCCGATGATGGGCTGCTAGCCACGCTATTCGCTGATATGGAATTTAAGACTTGGGTTGCAGAGGTGGCGACAGCCAAGAGCCCTGGTGCGAGACCCATGGGGCACGCCAGCTCAGCTCAAAGCAGCCTATCTTTGCCAGAAGTTGAGGTCGTTCCAGCTGATATCATCAAAGAGTATGAGACGGTCTTAACAGAAGATACGATGCTGTCCTGGGTAGAAAGGATAAAAGCGGCCGACTTGGTTGCTGTGGACACGGAAACCACCAGCTTGAACTATATGGTAGCGGACTTGGTAGGGATTTCCATCGCAGTTGATGCGGGTAAGGCTGCTTACATCCCCTTTGGACATGACTATCTGGGCGTTCCTGAGCAATTATCACGTGACATCGTAATGGCGTATTTAAAGCCGTTATTAGAAGACCCCAGCATTAAAAAAGTGGGTCAAAATCTTAAATATGATATGAGTATCTTTGCCCAGCATGGTGTTGCACTGCAGGGTATAGCATTTGACACGATGCTTGAGTCTTATGTTTTGGACTCGGTGGCGACACGGCATGATATGGATAGCTTGGCGAATAAATATCTGGGCGAGCAAACCATTAAATTCACCGATATTGCTGGCAAAGGCGTCGGGCAACTGACTTTTAATCAAATATCTTTAGAAGAAGCGGGGCCTTATGCCTCTGAAGATGCCGATCTTACTTTGCGCTTGCACCAAGCGCTATGGCCTAAGGTTTCTGCTGAAGCGACGCTGGCAAGTGTACTCACTGATATCGAATTGCCTTTAATTCCTGTCTTGTCCCGAATCGAGCGCACTGGAGCCTTGGTAGATGACACTCTATTGTTTCAGCAGAGCCAAGAGCTCTCTGAGCGCATAGCCGAGTTAGAGCGTCAAGCATGGGAATTGGCCGGGCAAGAATTTAACTTGGCCTCACCAAAGCAACTCGGAGAGATTTTGTTTACCAAGCTAGAGCTCCCAATGTTAAAGAAAACCGCCAAGGGAGCTCCTTCGACCAAAGAAGAGGTACTGCAGGAACTGGCGCTAGATTATCCTCTACCTAAGGTGTTGCTGGAGCATCGAGGGTTGGCAAAGCTTAAATCGACCTATACCGACAAGCTACCAACCATGATTGATCCGACGACTAAGCGTATCCATACCTCTTATCACCAGGCTGGAACAGCCACCGGTCGGCTCTCTTCTTCAGATCCCAATTTGCAAAACATTCCAGTGCGTACCGCCGAGGGACGACGGGTACGGCAAGCATTTATTGCCGCGCCTGGCTCCAAAATAGTGGCTGCGGATTACTCCCAGATTGAGCTACGTATTATGGCTCACCTGTCTGAGGACCCAAGTTTATTGGCGGCTTTTGCCGCTGGGCAAGATATTCACCGAGCAACAGCTGCAGAGGTTTTTGGCACAGACGCTGAGTCGGTAACTGTAGATCAACGGCGCAGTGCTAAGGCGATTAACTTTGGGTTAATTTATGGTATGTCGGCTTTTGGGTTGGCACGGCAACTGAATATTGGTCGTAAGCAAGCAGCTGACTATATTGAGCTCTACTTCGAACGCTATCCCGGAGTGCAACATTATATGAACAATATCCGGCATAGTGCTGCCGAGTATGGCTATGTGGAAACCTATTTTGGACGCAGACTTTATCTGCCAGAAATTAGCTCTTCTAACGGTATGCGTCGTCAAGCTGCTGAGCGCACAGCGATTAATGCGCCTATGCAGGGGACAGCGGCAGACATTATAAAGCTCGCCATGATCTCGGTAGATGATTGGCTGCAAAGTAGTGATTTGGAGAGCGTTATGATCATGCAAGTGCACGATGAGCTGGTTCTCGAAGTGCCAGAGCAAGAGTTGCAAATAGTTTCGGCAGGGCTTGCCCAGAGAATGGAGCTGGCAGCTAGTCTCAAGGTCCCGCTAGTGGTTGATGTGGGCGTTGGCGATAACTGGGATGAAGCGCACTAAGCAGGGTTTCGCCACTCTGGATACTCAGGAATATCCTTGTTGCAAAGCGACCAGCGTGGCTTTGAAGAACAAAAAATACTGTTGTCTACCGAGCGAGACGGCTCTTCATCTAGGGTGCCAATGGCGATAGAGATTTGATCATCTTGATCTATGAATTTATAGTAAAGGCTTGATCCACAGCATTTACAGAAGCCCCGTTCCGCTGTAATTGATGATTGATACGTGAGTATTAGGGCCTGACCCTGAAGCCATCTAAAATCTTGCCTCTGGACTTTGCCGTAGGTTGCGTAAGCAGCACCATGGAATTTTCGACACATAGCACAGTGGCAATTAGAGATTTCAGGATCAAAACAAGCAACTTCGTATTTTATCTGGCCACATAGGCAGCTACCGAGCATATTTACCCCTTTTTAATTCAAGAATAGCTGTTAACTTATAGGTATTAACTATAGCGGTGGAAAGAAAATTATCAAAAACATTAAATTATTCAAAATAAATGGAACTTCTTGTTTAAATCCTGTCAAAGAATAGGCAAGTGATGATTGCAAATAATCTCCCCCGAGATAAAGAAGTAAATGTTAGACTCCCAAGTAGTAGAGAAAACCCTAATTCAGTTTCTGGATTAGGGCTTTTTTTTGATCAAGATATTTCGCCATCCACCTCTGATATTTCAGCCGTACTAAAATCTGTACTGAGCCAATGACTAAGCTGTTCCTCAAGCTCCGCTAAGCCCTGTTTCTTTAGAGAGGAAAATGTTTGTGCTGTGAATAGGGTGGCCTGAGGATCCATGTCACGAAGAAATTTATCCACTTTCAAGAGTGTACTTTGGGCGGGCCCTCGCTTGAGCTTGTCAGCCTTTGTTAGCAGAATATGTAACGGCAACCCTGCTTCTGCTGCCCAATTAAGCATCTGCTTGTCGTAGTCTTGCAGCGGGTGACGAATATCCATCACTAGAATTAAACCGCCTAAACTTTTACGTAACCGAAGGTACTCTGCTAGATGTTTATCCCACTCTACCTTCATGGCCTTGGGTACTTTTGCATAACCGTAACCTGGCAAATCCACTAGCCTTTTCCCAGCGCTTAACTGGAAAAAGTTAATCAGCTGAGTTCTGCCTGGAGTCTTACTGGTACGAGCCAAATTTTTATTTTTGGTCAGCGTATTAATGGCACTTGATTTGCCCGCATTGGACCGGCCGGCAAACGCCACCTCACACCCCGTATCCTCGGGACACTGTTTCAGTGAGGGCGCGCTAGTGGTGAATTCGGCAGATTGAAATTTAATTGTCTGTATATGCATAGGAAAATCGACGCTACTGGCTTAAAAACTGAATTTATTGGTATATAATGCATCGCCTTACTCGATAAGGCTAATGCTCGGAGGCCTCAACAATGCCCAGGGGCCTATTCTAACGTATTGCGAGAATCGAATTAACCATGAAAAAATCTTTTTTAAGTATCCTTTGTATTCTAGTGTCATTGGTGACAACTCAGGTGTTGGCATCCGGTGATGCGGCAGCGGGAAAGGTGAAGGTTGCTATGTGTGCTGGATGTCACGGAGCAGATGGCAATAGCATGGTGCCATCCTTCCCAAAGCTCGCTGGCTTGGGTGAAAAGTATATGACTGAGCAGCTGCGCAATATTAAGTCAGGGGAGCGGGTTGTTCTTGAAATGACGGGTATCTTAAATTTTTCCTCAGACCAAGACCTACAAGACATGGCGGCTTATTACGACGGCCAGACACGGTCAATCTCAGGGGCCACTGAAATTGAATTAATAGGCGTTAGTAGTCCAGAGGAAGCTCTTGCCTATGGTGAAAATATCTATCGTGGTGGTAATATGAAAACCGGTGTCGCCGCATGTATCGGTTGTCATTCACCCTCGGGTAGCGGTAATAATCCTGCAGGCTATCCTGCTCTTGGAGGACAGTACGCTGGATATATTGAAAAACAATTACTGGCTTATCGGCGTGGTGAGAGAAATAGTGGGCCCAATGCACTTATTATGCGGGGGGTCGCGGCTAATTTAAGTGATAAAGAAATTAAAGCTGTGGCTAACTACATTCAAGGCCTAAATTAATAACAGTTCACGTTCTTTGTGGACTGACAAAAGCAGGAGATGGAAATGTTAAAATGGATTAAGCGCATAGTGTTTATGGCCTTGGTAGTCCCAATGGCTATGTGCCAGGCGCAGACTGATCAGTACCGAGCCGGCGTTGACTATGAGGTTTTACCTCAGGCTATAAGAACGGCGAACCCAAACAAAATTGAAGTCAATGAGGTATTTCATTACGGCTGTATACACTGCTTTAATTTTGAGAAGACAATACACCCTTGGGCAGAGACTTTGGCTGATGATATTGATTTTCAACGCACTCCTGCTATTTGGCAGTCGGCCTTGGAGCCCTATGCGCGAGCTTACTACACCGCAAAATTACTCAAAGTTTTAGATAAGACTCATGTGGCTCTCTTTGAAGCGATTCATGTCGACAGGCAGTCGATTCGGACCGAGCAAGATCTGTCTAAGTTTTTCGGTCAACAGGGTGTGGATGAGGCTAAATTTTCTAAGGTTTATAACTCTTTTGGCGTAAACAGTATGATAGGGCAAGCCAAAGCGCGAGCTATAGGCTATAGAACGCAGGGGACGCCTGAGATTGTGATCAATGGAAAGTATCGGGTAACCACACGAATGAGCAAAAACTTTGACGGCATGTTAAAGGTGGCAACATTTTTAATTGAAAAAGAGCGCGCGACAGTCCGCTAGTCTAGGCACTTTTAAGAAATACTGATGAATACGCGGTAACAATCGCGTATTTTTTTGTCTGGGGTTTAGAGTGATGGAGCCACTATAACTTTCAGCTATTCAGCTATAGCGTAAAACGACTTTCTTTAATGTGACCCAAACAGTAAAATGTGCGACCTTTTTCGATGCAATTTAAACTGACAACGACTATGAGCATTACTGTGAAACCCATCTTGAAACCGGCTAATCCGAATTTTTCTTCCGGCCCCTGCGCAAAGCGCCCGGGTTATGATGTTGCTAATCTTGATATAGCGACACTTGGGCGCTCTCATCGCTCATCCATCGGAAAGGCTGCGCTTGGGCGAGCCTGTTCTGACACTGCCAATCTTTTAGGGCTACCGGAAGGCTACCGGGTTGGTGTTGTTCCCGCGTCAGATACCGGTGCTGTGGAGATGATTATGTGGTCGGTTTTAGGGGAGCGCCCGGTCGATGTATGTGCTTGGGAATCGTTTGGCAGCGGATGGTTGACTGATGTTGTTAAGCAATTAAAGCTTAGCCAAGTTAGCACTCATGTTGCTGACTATGGTCTATTACCGGACATGACCAAGACTAATCCAGATCACGATATTGTATTTACTTGGAATGGGACAACGTCTGGGGTCAAGGTGCCTAACGCTGATTGGATCAGCGATGATCGTAAAGGTCTTACCATCTGTGATGCGACATCGGCTGTTTTCGCTATGCAACTACCATGGGAAAAATTAGATGTTGTGACCTACAGTTGGCAGAAAGTACTTGGTGGTGAAGGGGCCCATGGCATGTTGATTTTGAGCCCGAGGGCGGTCCAGAGGTTAGAGTCTTACACGCCCAACTGGCCAATGCCTAAGATTTTCCGTATGACCAAGAACGGCAAGCTGATTGAAGGTATTTTCCGCGGGGAAACCATCAATACGCCTTCTATGCTTTGTGTTGCTGATTACCTTGATGCGTTAGATTGGGTGTCTTCGATCGGCGGACTAGACTCAGCAATCGCTAAGTCCGAAGCGAATCTTGAGGTGATTAAATCCTTTGTCGCTCAACGTTCTTGGATTCATTTTTTGGCGCAGAAGGTGGATCAAATTTCCAATACTAGTGTTTGCTTGACCTTAGATTTAGAGCCAGAGCAGGTCAAGAAGATTGTTAAGTTACTCGATGCCGAGGCTGTCGCTTTTGATATTGGAGCCTATCGCGATGCTCCGGCCGGACTACGAATTTGGTGTGGCGCGACTGTAGAAAAACCTGATGTGGAAGCCTTGATGCCGTGGCTTGACTGGGCTTACGGTCAAGTAACCGAATAGATAACAGGCACCCAAAAATTTACGTTAAATAGACTTTATTACTGAGACCATGCCATGTACAACATACGCACCTATAATGCTATTTCCTCTAAAGGATTGGATAGATTTTCTGCGGACAACTATACCGTCAGTGAAGACTGTGCCGCCCCAGAGGGCTTTATCTTGCGTAGCCAAAAGCTACACGGTGAACCAGTACCCCTTAGCTTGCTAGCGGTAGCCCGTGCCGGCGCCGGCGTTAATAATATCCCAGTGGCAGACTACACCGAACAGGGTGTTGTTGTATTTAACACCCCGGGGGCCAATGCCAACGCGGTAAAAGAATTAATCGTTGCTGGGTTGCTCTTGGGTTCTCGCGATATCTTTGGGGGCATGAGCTATGTTCAAGGGCTTGGGCATATGAATGATCCTGCTGAGATGGGTAAGCTGTTGGAAAAAGAGAAAAAACGTTTTGCTGGTACTGAAATAGTAGGTAAAACCTTAGGCGTGGTTGGTCTTGGCGCCATCGGGTCAATTATCGCCAACTTGGCTTTGGATCTGGGTATGAATGTCATTGGATATGACCCGGCTATCTCGGTAGAGGCGGCATGGCAGTTGTCCAGCCGTGTGAAACGCATGGATAGCTTAGAGGCATTACTAGCCGACGTAGATTTTCTCACCCTGCATGTGCCTGCTATTCCAGCAACAAAACACCTAATCAATACGAAGACTTTATCAGGAATGAAAAGCACCGCTAAGATTCTTAATTTTGCTCGAGAAGAAATTGTGTGTACTGAAGATATAGTAGCAGCCTTAGATAAAGGGACTATTGCCGGTTATATTAGTGACTTCCCGGCCCCCGCACTGCTTGGTCGTAAAGGCGTATTATTAATGCCTCACATTGGAGCGAGTACGGAAGAGGCGGAAGAAAACTGTGCCATTATGGCCGCCAACCAACTTATGGATTTCCTTGAAAATGGCAATATCCATAATTCTGTCAATTATCCGCCGACTAAAATGAGTCGTAATGGTGGAACCCGAATTACGTTTAGCAATAACAATGTGCCAAAAGTTTTGGGTAGCGTGCTGTCTATATTGGCTGACGCGGAGCTGAATGTGGTTGATATGGTTAACAAAAGCCGTGGCGAGATTGCTTATAATATTATTGACGTCGAGGGCGATATTAGCGGTGACGTTCAACAAAATATTGGCTATGTCCAAGGCGTGATGCGCGTGCGAATTTTAAGCTAGTAAAGTCCTAATTAAATAGTTTGGCGCGAACCGTTTTGCGGTAAGCGCTTGGGCTATTCCCCGACCATTGGTTGAAGCGTGAAGAAAACCAGCTTGCTTCGGGGTAACCGCTATAACTGGCTACGTCGACAATGGGTAAGTCAGTATTTTTCAGTAAGTCACAGGCAAACGCCATGCGAACCTCGGTAAGGTAGCTATTAGGCGTGTCGCCTGTTGCGGCAATGAAACGGCGATTGAAGGTTCGTGTAGACATACCAAATAGTCCCGCTAAATCAGGCATAGATAGTGATTTACTCAAATGGTCTTGAATCCATATCTGCGACTGGGCAATCGATTCATCTTGGTGCGCACCGTCTTGCTGATTGCTAGAGCTAATCGGGCTGGAGATATTGCGAATTTCATGGAAAAAATTACGCTGGGCCTGACGCGCGATAATACGGCCAAAATGCCGCTCTACTTGATACATGATTAATTCAGCCATCGCATTTATGCTGGCGGCGCAGTAAATGTTGCCTGCCTGGGTGGTAAAGTGTTGCCGATCTAAGCGCACTGCCGGGTAATGTTTTTGCAATTGATCGAAGTAATGCCAGTGTGTCGTTGCTGGTTTTCCGTCTAAAAGCCCGGCCTCAGCTAAAAAACAAACGCCAGTGCCAACCGCAGTGATTGCACAGTTACGATGATGTTGTTGCTGAAGCCATGGAATGTACGCTTGATACTTTTTCACCGCAGGACGCGGATTTCGCCACAGTGCGGGGATGTGAATCAAGTCACTGCTAAAGTCGTCGTTGATGGAATGAGTGGGCGTCAATTCAAAACCAGCAGAGGTCCGAACGGGTAAGCCATTTGGGCTAACTCTGCGAATCTCCACATCGGGCATAGGGTTTTTATTGGCCCGAGCCATGGCTTCAGCAAAATAAAATATTTCTGCCGCTAAAGTACTGCTCGACACGAGCATGTTATCGCAAAGCAGTAAAGTAAGATTAAAGGCCATAATAGGATAAATTTAGCATAATATGGCCAATATACTAAATTATATGGCTAAAATACAAAAGAATTCTCTTCTATGCTATTTTACACTGTGCGACTAAATTTGATCATCTAACAAAGGAAGTCCTTATGTCTGAAGCCCTGCCTCTTATCGTTGGGTTTGGTGGATTCAATGCCGCTGGTCGGAGCTCCTCTCATCAGGCCTTTCGACGGATGGTTCTGGAATCCTTGCCTGTGGATGAGCAAAACAAGACTATTGCTAGTTTGGCTTGCCTGATGGGTTATGTGAAAGCCGACGGAGAAATGTTTTGTGATGATGATCTTACTGGTCTGAGTCTATCTAGGGTCGTGGAGAAATACAGAACAGCGGTGATTGAAGGAACCTTAGTTCGTAAAATCGAGAATTTTGATCCATCTCAGGTGCCAGGCAATAAAAAGATTACCTTTGACGAAGGACAGTCGCAGCATTTCACTATGCTTAAGCGGGACTTGCCTAAGGCAATACCGGCAGATTGGTGCGTCAGTGAAGCGAACGACGGTGTAGTCGAGGTCAAAACATCTTCTGCTAGTGAATATTTGGTAACTTCAAATTATGAGTTGGCTGCAAAAGCTGCCGGACAATTGCCAACAGGGTTTAATCTGGCAGGCCACTATAATTCTAGATTTCATCCTCGTGGATTACAGATGACCTTGCTAGGTGCAAGTGATGCCATACATTCTCTGGGTATTCCTTGGGAGGTGGTAGCAGGAAAAGTAAATCCTGATCAGGTTGGGGTCTATTCCTCGAGTGTTTTTGGCCAGGTCACTGAAGAGGGTAATGGTGGGCTTCTGCAGGCTCGATTAAGAGGCGATAGAACCACGGCAAAGCAGCTGGCATTAGGGCTGAACACTATGCCCGCCGATTTTATAAATGCCTATGTGTTAGGAAGTGTTGGGCATACGGAGGCTATTACTGGAGCCTGCGCTAGTTTTCTCTATGTACTTCAAGCCGCGGTGAGAGATATTCGCAGCGGACGTCGACGAGTAGCTATCGTGGGTAACGCGGAAGCGCCAGTCACTCCGGAATGCTCGGAAGGCTTTTCAAATATGAGTGCTCTTGCCAGTGACGAAAACCTATGCAAGATAGACGGCTCTGACACGCCCAATTGGCGCAAAGCCAGCAGGCCCTTTGGCGAGAATTGCGGCTTCACGCTAGCAGAAGGAACTCAGTACATTGTGTTGATGGACGATCTTTTAGCAATGGAGCTAGGGGCTGATGTTCATGGCGCTGTACCAGAGGTATTCATTAATGCGGATGGTGTTAAAAAATCAATTTCTGCACCTGGCGCTGGCAATTATATTTGTTTTGCAAAAGCTGTTGCAGCTGCGGTCAGTATTATTGGTAAAGAAGGGGTCCAAAAGCATAGCTTTGTCCACGCCCACGGATCTAGTACTCCAGCCAATAGAGTGACGGAATCTGAAGTTATCAGTCGCGTTGCCAACACCTTTGGTATTGAAGATTGGCCGGTTACCGCCATAAAATCTTACGTTGGCCATAGCATTAGTGCTGCAAGCGGAGACCAGTTGATTGCCGCCTTAGGAACCTTTAAACACGGCTTGATTCCTGGTATTAAAACGATTTCCAGCGTCGCTTCAGATGTCTTTCAAGATGGCCTTAAATTCCCTTTGACTGACCTAGACGTGAGCTCAAAATCAATGCAAGTTGCGTTTATTAACTCAAAAGGCTTTGGAGGTAATAACGCTACAGCGGTGGTTTTGTCAGCAGAAAAAGCCAATGCTATGCTTGCCAATCGGCACGGTGATGGTTTCCCCGAGTACCTCAAAAAGCGAGAAAAGACTCGCTTGGAAGCATCAAAATATGCGGCTCAAGCCGATGTGGCAGAACTTAATGTAATTTACCGTTTTGGAGAAGCTTTAATTGACGAAGCTGCGGTTCAGATTTCAGAGACCGGTATGTTTATTCCGGGGTTTGAGTGTGAGATTGAATTTAATCTTGAAAATACTTGGCAGGATATGCAGAAAACTGATTAAGGGTCTCTATTACTCTAGCGTTTATTTTCCGTGCTTGATTGATTAACTTTTCAGGGTCGGCTTTTGCTCCCCTAGGTATTTGGTCACGCTGTGACGTTATATTATTAACTAAGAATGTTCCCCCATGAACACCCACTAGCCTGCCGTTGGCGGCGTCTAAAACAGCCCCACCTGAGGCGCCATTATTGGCATCGCAGTCATGTAGAAGAAGCTTTTTACTGGCAAAATTTTCGGATACAAATTGATGGCAATCCGCACTTTGGCTAATGTCATTTTTGCCACTGTTGTAGGCTATTAATAGTAGTGCACTAGGTATCTTATTAACTGCGGTCAGCGTTAAGGTCGGCTGTAATAGCCTCTTACTCAATCTAATGAAAACAATATCATTTTCGGCTTGTTGCAGTTTATCTGCTTCCTTCGGGTTAAATCGGTGAGACGACAGGCTGGTAATATCTATCGTTGTCAGCCGCTTATTCTGTGGCCTGTAGACGCATTTTTTAAAAGGTTGCATTGTTTTTTGGTCATACAAGACGTGGGCGGCTGTTAAGACAATGGAACCGGAAGTGGGGTCTTTATCTGCGGGCCGGCGCACATGTATGGCGGTACCTCTGAGCCTACCATCACAGAAAAGAGTTCCCATCGGTTTAAGGTGTTCTGCTGTAGCTTTTTGTCGCTGATCTTCAATGCCATTGCCAGGATCTCCATCGCCAAAAACGGCACCCTGAGTAAGGCAGCTAAGCAGTAACAGCACATAAATAACTAGATTTATTGGAGATTGAGCCGTCCAAACGAATACTCCGCGTGACCTTGCCATTACTTCACCTATCCCATATCGCCCCAGAGTGACTGTACGATACTAAGTGCTGCCAAGGGGGCAGTCTCGGTTCGTAAAACTCTAGGGCCAAGAGCCAACGGTTTGAAACCATGATTCAGTGACAAGTCGATTTCACTGCTACTTAACCCGCCTTCGGGTCCGACTAACAAAGAGACCAAATTGATGTCGCTGCTAAGCTCGCTTAAACGTTTGGATGCGCGATGATGTAACACCAGTTTCAGGCTGTCGTTGTCAACAGCGACCCATTGTGAAAGTGGCATAGCAGGACTAACAATGGGTACTAGAGTGCGCTGGCATTGTTCACATGCGCTAATCGCGATCTGTTGCCAATGGCGAGTTTTTTTGTCGAGGCGTTCAGCGTTCAGTTTAACTTCTGTTCGCTCAGTGAATAGGGGTGTAATGGAACAGACGCCAAGTTCACTAGCTTTTTGAACAATCCAATCCATTCTGTCTCCACGGCAGACACCTACGGCTAAATGAACCTTCAGCGGTGATTCTCTATCGCAGTCGATAAATTTGGAGATTGACACCGATGCAGAATTTTTACGTACATTGGATAATTCGCCAGAGTACTCGCCACCCTGCCCATTAAATAATATGACTTGCTGTCCCGCAGACATACGCAATACAGAGACCAGATGGCGCGATGAGCTTTCATCTAAATCAATCAGAGAATCCTTCGATAAAGCTTGGGGAGTATAGAGCCGCGGAATCCGCATGTGACTTTAATCCTTGGTTGAAAACCCAAGGTTACGGCAAATTTGATCAGAAATCTGCCATTTATTCATTGTATAAAAATGAAATCCGGGCGCGCCGCCTGCCAATAGTTTCTCGCAAAGCTCGGAGACCATTTCAACGCCATAACTAATGAGGTCAGCACTGTTGTGGCTGCGTTCTTTAAGCTGCCAGCGCAGCCATCGAGGTATCTCAGCACCACAGTTATCAGAAAAGCGGACTAAATTCTCATAATTAGTGAGAGGCATGATGCCTGGGATAATTGGCTTGTCGATTCCAGCTTTTGTACAGGACTCGATAAAATGAAAATAAGCATCTGGATTGTAAAAATACTGGGTAATAGCACGGTTAGCACCGGCCTTAAATTTCTCGCCTAACCAATAGATATCGTTGCTATAACTTTCAGCCTCAGGATGAATTTCAGGATAAGCGCCAACGTTGATGTTGAAATGATCGCCGCTATGTTCCCGGATCAAAGCAACTAGTTCGTTGGCATGAACTAATTTTTTAGCAGCGCCCACACCAGAGGGTAGATCACCGCGAAGAGCGACTAAGTTTTTTATTCCGGCCTCTTTATACGAGTCAACAAGCTTCAGTACGTCTGAGTTAGAGTCGCCCCCAATGGAGAGATGAGGAGCAGCCTGATAGCCTTGATTTTGGAGGTTAAGCACTAAATCTTTGGTCGTGTCACGGGTGGAGCCGGCGGCACCATAGGTCACTGAAAACAACTCGGGATTAAACTTATTTAGCTGGCTAGCAGTCGCATTCAGATTTTCAGCACCTTGCTGCGTTTTTGCGGCAAAGAACTCAAAACTGAGATGAGGAGTGTTCGTCATAAAATTTTTTCCTATTTAAGGTCTCTGACGATGCACGTCAGAGACCTTAAAGATACTAAGTTAGCAAGATAGTTAGTACTTATAGCTATCGCCTTTGAACGGGCCGTTCACAGAAACGTTAATGTAGTCAGCTTGCTCTTGGGTCAACTGGGTCATAACGCCTCCGAATCCACCAACCATGTAACGAGCAACCTCTTCATCAAGATGTTTTGGCAGAACCTCAACGCGCAGCATCTCAGCTTTGGTCGCATCGTCCTGAGCAGCAAATTGCTTCTTATATAAATCAATCTGAGCCAGTACCTGATTAGCGAAAGATCCGTCCATGATTCGACTTGGGTGCCCGGTCGCATTACCTAGATTCACTAGACGACCTTCAGCTAGCAATAACAGGTGGTCGTTGGTGTCTTTATTGCGGTAGATTTTGTGTACCTGAGGTTTGATTTCATCCCATTCCCAATTTTCGCGCATGAAAGCGGTATCAATTTCATTATCGAAATGACCAATATTACACACAACAGCGCCACTTTTAAGCGCACCTAAAACATCAGAACCACAGACGTTGTAGTTACCCGTGGTGGTTACCAACATATCGGTATTAGCCAGTAGTTCGCTATTGACTCCTTTGCTAGAATCACCGTCATTATATGTTGATACGATTTCAAAGCCGTCCAAGCAGGCCTGCATGGCGCAAATTGGATCAACTTCAGTAATCTTCACAATCATTCCTTCTTGTCTTAAAGACTGGGCAGATCCTTTACCTACATCACCATAGCCAACAACGACCGCTTTCTTTCCAGACAGAAGATGGTCAGTAGCGCGTTTTATGGCATCGTTCAAACTGTGACGGCACCCATATTTATTGTCGCACTTTGACTTTGTTACCGAATCATTAACATTGATTGCGGGAACCTTTAGTTCGCCCGCTTTAAGCATTTCATAAAGGCGGTGGACACCTGTAGTCGTCTCTTCGGTAACCCCATGAACAGCCTCAAGTACCTGAGGATACTTATCATGCAGTAGCGAAGTTAGATCACCACCATCGTCTAGAATCATGTTGGCATTCCAGGGCTGCCCATCTTTTAATACCTGCTGCTCAAGACACCATTCGTACTCTTCTTCCGTCTCTCCCTTCCAGGCAAAAACTGGTGTTCCGCTAGCGGCAACTGCCGCTGCGGCGTGGTCTTGAGTGGAAAAAATATTACAAGAAGTCCAGCGTACTTCTGCACCCAGGGCGACGAGGGTTTCGATCAGCACGGCGGTTTGAATCGTCATATGAATACAGCCGAGTATTCTGGCGTCGGCCAAAGGTTGCTCTGCGCGGTATTTTTCGCGCAAAGTCATCAATGCGGGCATTTCTGATTCAGCGATAGAGATTTCTTTCTTACCCCAATCAGCAAGAGAAATATCGGCAACCTTATAGTCGGCGAATCCTTTATTATTGTCGATATCTTGTACTACTGAAGTCATGATGTAATTCCTTATGAATTAATGTTTAAAATAAAAAATATTATTTGTTGCTACAGTGCTTTTTTGAGGAGGGATACTTTATCTGTTTTTTCCCAGGTGAAGTTTTCCTCTTCGCGACCAAAGTGGCCATAGGCAGCAGTTGCTTTGTAGATGGGTCGACGCAGATCTAACATCTCTATCAGGCCTCTAGGGCGCAGATCAAAATGCTCTCGAATCAATGTCACAATTTCTTCGTCAGAAAGCTTGCCAGTGCCATAGGTTTCAACACTTATGGACGTTGGCTCAGTTACACCAATAGCGTAGGAAATTTGTATTTCACAGCGGTCAGCTAAACCAGCGGCAACTATGTTTTTGGCAACGTATCTGCCCGCGTAGGCTGCTGAGCGATCTACCTTAGTGGGATCCTTTCCAGAAAATGCTCCGCCACCGTGGTGAGCCATACCACCGTAGGTATCAACAATAATTTTGCGGCCTGTTAATCCGCAATCACCTACAGGGCCGCCAATGATAAATTGGCCCGTTGGGTTAATATGATATTGGGTTCCTTCGTGAAGCCATTCTGCAGGAAGCACTGGCGAAATAATCTCAGCGCGAACTGCTTCTTGGAGATCAGATAAAGAGATATCAGGCGAATGCTGAGTAGAAAGTACAACCGCATCGATGGCTACCGGCTTACCTTGATCATATCTCAAAGTCACTTGGCTTTTTGCGTCGGGCCGCAACCAAGGCAAAGTCCCATCTTTACGGACTTCCGCTTGACGTTTAACTAAAAGGTGAGAGTAGTAAATAGGAGCCGGCATAAGCACCTTGGTTTCGTTGGTCGCATAGCCAAACATCAGCCCTTGGTCGCCAGCACCAATGTCTTTGTTAGCAGCTTCATCAACACCTTGAGCAATATCGTTAGACTGTTTCCCTATAGCATTTAAAACTGCACAAGTATTACCATCAAAACCAACATCCGAATTATCATAGCCGATATCAGTAATCACATTTCGGACTACTTCTTCTAGGTCAACATAGGTATTGGTTCTCACTTCTCCAGCAATAATAGTCATTCCGGTTTTTACCATCGTTTCTACGGCAACGCGGGAATTGGGATCATCGGCAATGATTGCGTCAAGTACAGCATCAGAAATTTGATCTGCCATTTTATCTGGATGGCCTTCTGATACTGACTCAGAGGTGAATAAGTTATATGTAGACATAAGCTTCTCCTTAAATTATTTGGTGTCTAAAGTGAATTGGCGTAATTGGATTCGAAAACCATTGCGTTGCGTGAGGTACTGACTGTTGCCTTCGGCCAAGTTAGCTGCCGAGCACCACTGGGTGAGCGATTCTGGTTCAAACCCTAACCACAGATCGCCGCAAGCTTCTTTTACCCACTCTTGATCATGCGCACAAAGCTCAGTGATTAATAAAGTACCGTTTTTGTTCATAAGTTGTGCGCAGTCAGCGATTATTTCTGCGGGAGTTGGGTTGTGATGCAGCACCATGTTCAACGAAATAAAGTCGGCTTTAACACTATTATCGATGGCCTTATTAGTATCGCCGAGCATAAAGTCTATGTTAGTTAAGCCTTGAACAGAAGATCGGTTTCGGCACTGCTCCAACATTTCTTCGGAGTTATCTAACGCAGTCACTCGATCAAAAACAGTCGACAGCCGAGATAAGAACTGACCATAACCCGGACCAATTTCTAGGGCTAATTGGTTGCTGGACGTACTATTAATCAAAAAACTTTCGACACTGTCGCCATAGTCAGACCAGCTAGCGATTAAGTCTTGATTTTCCTCAAAGCGAATAGCATTTTGATTAAAAAAAGTGACAGATGCTGCAGCACGAGTGCCGTTTATTTCGGCTAGTCGATTTCGTAGATTTGGATCAAGCGCCGCCTCATCAATGGTATGAAAAAGGCTATGTTGCAATGCCTGCAGGTCAGTATCAGGATGCATCTCATTGCGGCGATAAAAAATGGTCGTTCCTTCGCGCCGAGTTGCTACTAAACCCGCGTTGGCAAGAATTTTGAGATGGTGGCTCATGGCGGGTTGACGAATATCAAAGATCTGACACATTTCTAAAACGCCATAAGCGTTTTGCTGCAGCACTTTTAAAATCTGCATGCGAAGTGGATCACCAGCCGCTTTGCACAACGCCGTAATAACGCTGGTGTCAGTAGCTGATCGAGTTTCATGGTTAAATGGCATTGAAGACAACATGCCGCCACTATATCACGCATAAAACATATATCAAAATATTTTAATATAGGGATTAGAGTTAAAGTTCTGCCGCTATATTGGTGGCGAGAGTCTAATGAATAGCGAATATCGGTTTACTGGCATGCTTGTCTGAGAGACAATGAACAATTCACATTTCCCCTTTTAGGAGTAACAACCCATGGCCTCACGCAGAGACCTTGCCAATGCTATTCGAGCGCTCAGTATGGATGCAGTGCAACAAGCCAACAGTGGTCACCCGGGTGCGCCGATGGGCATGGCAGATATTGCAGAAGTTCTGTGGAATGACTACTTAAAACATAATCCATCCGATCCTGAATGGGTTAATCGAGATCGATTTGTATTGTCCAATGGCCATGGTTCTATGTTGCTCTATTCCCTGCTTCATCTCAGTGGATATGATTTGCCAATTGAAGAATTGAAAAATTTCCGTCAGTTACACTCAAGGACACCAGGGCACCCCGAATATGGATACGCGCCCGGGGTAGAGACAACTACGGGCCCTCTTGGTCAAGGCATTAGTAATGCGATTGGTATGGCGTTAGCCGAGAAGGTACTGGCTGCCCAATTTAATCGACCCGGCCATGATGTGGTCGATCATCAGACTTACACCTTTTTAGGTGATGGCTGTCTGATGGAAGGCATTTCTCATGAGGTTTGTTCTCTGGCGGGTACTTTAGGCCTGAGTAAATTAACTGCGTTTTATGATGACAATGGCATTTCAATCGACGGTGAGGTTGAGGGCTGGTTTAACGATGATACACCTGCCCGGTTTGAAGCTTACGGTTGGCACGTGGTTGCTGACGTCGATGGTCACGATAGCGATGCGATTAAAGCAGCAATAGAACTAGCTCGGGCCGAAACAGCCAAACCAACGCTGATCTGTTGCAAAACTATTATTGGGTTTGGATCGCCTAACAAGCAGGGCAAAGAGGACTGTCACGGTGCGCCTCTTGGGGCCGATGAAATTATCTTGGCGCGCAAGAAACTGGGCTGGGTTCATGGACCATTCGAGATACCTACAGACCACTATGCGGGATGGAGCGCGATAAATAAGGGTGTTGTTGCTCAGAGCGGATGGAATTCAACCTTAGACGCCTACAGAGCCGCACATCCTGACTTAGCCGCTGAATTTGAGCGACGAACTAGTGGCGAACTTCCAGTAGACTTTAGCAGTAAAGCTGATGCTTATATTCAACAATGCCAAGACAAAATGGAAAAGGTGGCCTCTCGTAAAGCATCCCAAAATTGCTTGAATGCCTATGGACCAATGTTGCCTGAATTACTTGGCGGATCAGCAGATTTAGCGGGTTCAAATCTGACTATCTGGTCAGGATCAAAAGATATCAGCAGTGAAAATGCTGACGGCAATTACATTTACTACGGTGTTCGTGAATTTGGCATGAGCGCGATGATGAATGGTATCGCCTTGCATGGCGGCTTTATTAATTACGGTGCCACCTTCTTGATGTTTATGGAGTATGCACGCAACGCTGTGCGTATGGCTGCGATAATGAAACAGCAGAGTATCTTTGTTTATACGCATGACTCTATTGGTCTTGGAGAAGATGGGCCAACTCACCAACCTGTTGAGCAACTGAGCGCTCTTAGGTCGACGCCTAACTTAAATACTTGGCGGCCTTGTGACACGGTAGAGTCGGCGGTGTGCTGGAAAAGCGCTATTGAGAATCGACAGGGACCTAGTGCATTGGTATTCAGCAGGCAGGGTTTAGCCCCGATGCCAAGAACAAACCAACAGGTCGCAGCGATCGCTAAAGGGGGCTATGTCTTACAAGATTGCACTGATCCTCAAGCCATTATTATTGCCACTGGTTCAGAAGTTGAATTGGCGGTCTCTGCAGCTAATCAATTGGCTGATCAGGGTATTCGAGCTCGGGTAGTGTCCATGCCTTGCGCGGAAATCTTTTCGGCCCAAGATGCTGACTATCGTGACTCAGTATTGACCCCTGAAATTAGGGCGAGAGTAGCTGTTGAAGCCTTGCACGCAGACTATTGGTATAAGTTCGTTGGTCTTGATGGGCGGGTTGTGGGCATGCGCAGCTTTGGGGAATCCGCACCCGGCGGAGTCCTTATGAAAGAGTTTGGGTTCACTGTTGAGAATGTAGTAGCTAATGTTATGGAGTCACTTGGCTAGTGTTACGCATTGCTATTAATGGTTATGGACGTATTGGGCGCTCGGTGTTGCGGGCGCTCTATGAATCTGGCGCGCGTGATTGGGCTCAGGTAGTCGCTATCAATGAGCCTGCTGAAAGTAAAACCATAGCCCATTTAACCCGCTATGATTCGACTCATGGTAGGTTTCCTGGCACTGTCGAGATAGACCGACAGACTCTAACCGTCAATAATGACCCTATACAGATAGTTAATTATAAAGACTTGCGGCAACTGCCTTGGCAAGAGTTGGACATTGATGTGGTGCTGGAATGTAGCGGCAGTTTTTCTGACCGTGTTACTGCTCAGCAACACATAACAAGTGGGGCTAAGCGGGTATTGTTCTCACAACCCGCAGAATCTAGCGTTGATGCAACCATTGTCTATGGGGTTAACCACCAAATTCTTAATGGTTTGGAAACGATTATTTCCAGCGCGTCTTGTTCCACCAACTGTGTTGTTCCAGTGATAAAGGTACTCAATGATTACTTTGGCGTCGATGGCGGCGTTATCACAACCATTCATTCTGCGATGAATGATCAGCCGGTTATTGATGCCTATCACCACACAGATCTGCGTAAAACTCGAGGGTCGATGCAGTCAATCATTCCAGTAGAAACAGGTTTAGCGCTGGGTATCGATCGGCTGTTACCGGAGCTGGCTGGGCGTTTTGAAGCCCAAGCTATGCGGGTTCCGACAGCCAACGTATCGGCGATTGATTTATCAGTGATGCTAAATACCCCAGTCGATTTGGCGACAGTCAATGCTGTTTTAGCCGAGGCGTCGTCGGGCGAGCTGCAAGGAATTCTTGGTTATACTGAAGAGCCTTTAGCTTCCTGTGATTTTAATCACGACCCCCGCAGTGGTGTTGTTGATGCGAGTCAAACACGAGTAAGTCAGCAAAAATTGGTCAAGGTGCTCATTTGGTTTGATAATGAGTGGGGTTATGCCAATCGAATGCTGGATACGCTGCACTATTGGTCTGGGAAAATATTGTGATTAGAGACCACAGAAATTGAATCCACCCAAAAGGAAGTAGGGGAATGACCTTGAAGTTAATGACGGAGTTAAATCTAACTGGCCGTCGAGTGTTAATACGCCAAGATCTAAATGTGCCAATCAAAGATGGCCAAGTGACCAGCGACGCTCGAATAAAAGCAAGCTTACCAACTATTAGGTTGGCATTGCAGGCAGGCGCCAAGGTTATTTTAATGTCTCATTTAGGTAGGCCTGCTGAAGGAGTAGTAAGTTTAGAGCATAGTCTAGCGCCAGTTGCTAAGTTTATGGGTGAACAGCTTGGAGAAACTGTCAGTTTGGTGGAGCATTGGCATGAAGGCATCGACCTTCGAGACGGTGAAGTGACTATGCTAGAAAATGTCCGTTTTAATGTGGGTGAAAAAAACAATGATGACGATCTTGCTAAAGCCTATGCCGCGCTGTGTGATATTTTTGTTATGGACGCTTTTGGCACGGCGCACCGTGCTCAGGCATCGACCCATGGTGTTGCTAAATATGCGCCGATTGCCTGCGCCGGGCCCCTTCTGGCTAAGGAGCTTGATGCTTTAGCGCAAGCACTTGCCACGCCTAAAGCGCCCATTGGGGCTATCGTTGGCGGGTCTAAAGTGTCTACCAAACTAATGGTATTAGAGAGCCTAGCAGGAAAGGTCGACCAGTTAATCGTTGGCGGAGGTATCGCCAATACCTTTTTAGCCGCAGCGGGCAAACCGGTTGGGAAATCGCTCTATGAGCCAGACTTAATTCCGGTGGCTCGAGCTCTCATGGCAAAGACAAATATTCCACTACCGACAGATGTGGTTGTTGGTAAAGTATTCTCAGAGTCTGCAGAGGCAATAGTGAAGTTAGTTGATGAGGTGGCCGAAGATGATATGATTTTCGATATAGGCCCTCAAACGGCGGACCATTTAGCAAAGTTGATGGTGTCGATGGGGACTATTATTTGGAATGGCCCAGTAGGGGTTTTTGAGTTCTCGCAATTTGGAAGAGGCACAGAAACCTTAGCTAAAGCTATCGCAGAAAGTAACGGGTTCTCTATTGCAGGCGGTGGAGACACTCTAGCAGCAGTGGATAAATATGCGATAGCCGATAAAATATCGTATATTTCCACTGGGGGTGGTGCGTTTTTAGAGTATGTTGAAGGCAAGGAGCTGCCGGCTGTCGCTATTCTTAAGCAGCGGGGCAATGGTTAGCTTTAAAATTAGAGTATTTACATCTATAACTACAGTATCAAAAAAGTTAAAAAGGATATTAGCTATGGCACTTATTTCACTACGACAGATGCTTGATCACGCTGCAGAATATAGTTACGGCGTACCTGCATTTAATGTTAATAATCTTGAGCAAATGCGCGCCATTATGATGGCCGCAGATCAGACAGATAGCCCGGTGATTGTGCAAGCCTCGGCGGGTGCGCGTAAATATGCCGGAGCACCTTTTTTACGGCATTTAATTCAGGCCGCAGTAGAAGAATGGCCGCATATTCCTGTTTGTATGCACCAAGATCACGGTACCAGCCCAGCTATTTGCCAGCGATCTATTCAGCTTGGATTCACCTCTGTAATGATGGATGGATCTCTTGAAGAAGATGGTAAAACGCCATCAAGCTATGATTACAATGTTGATGTAACACGCCGCACTGTTGAGATGGCTCATGCCTGTGGAGTTTCTGTGGAGGGCGAGCTCGGTTGTCTCGGTTCATTGGAAACGGGCCAGGCAGGAGAAGAGGACGGTGTTGGAGCAGAAGGGACGCTGTCTCAGGAGCAAATGTTAACTGACCCTGAAGAAGCTGCGGATTTTGTTGCCAAAACTCAGGTCGACACTTTGGCTATTGCGTGCGGCACATCCCATGGTGCGTATAAGTTTAGTCGGCCGCCTACTGGTGATATTCTCGCTATAGATCGAATCAGAGCAATTCATCAGCGTATTCCAGGCACTCATTTGGTGATGCATGGGTCGTCCTCGGTTCCCCAAGAATGGCTAGCGATAATTAATCAGTACGGTGGAGAGATACCAGAAACTTACGGTGTTCCAGTCGATCAAATTTGTGAAGGTATTAAGCATGGTGTTCGTAAAATTAATATCGATACCGACCTGCGTCTAGCGTCGACTGGAGCCGTGCGTCGTTTCTTAGCGGAAAATCCCAGCGCTTTCGATCCGCGTGCCTATCTGAAAGAAACTATTACTGCGATGCAGGATATAGCGGCTGCGCGTTATGAGGCCTTTGAAACAGCGGGTAATGCCTCCAAAATTCGAGCTCTTAGTTTGGATGCTATGACCGCGCGCTATCAAAGCGGAGAGCTAGACCCTAAGATAAATTAATTTTAGCGTTTGATTTGGACATTAAATGTTGTTTGGATGGCATCTTATATTTTTCTCAAATAACTATGTCTATTAGATTAGCCTGACTTTTTCTATAGGCCGTATATCGACTATTAGGAAGAATACGCAATTTCTACTGGAGCGTATTTTTTTAGAAACTGTTATATAAATATATATAAATGAAAAATTTCTGAGTAGGGGTAAAGGAAATTTTCGGAGTTCATTAGTGATTAAATCATATGATTTCATAAAAGCTGTTCTGGATACAGCATCTGAAGGTATTGTCGTAATAGATTCTGAAGGTGATATTCAGTTTGCTAACCATAGTTGGGACGATACAGGACGTGTCGAACCTTGGTTTGAGTATGGTGGCTGGAAAGGCGTCAACTATCTTAAAGTCTGTGATGAAGCGGGGAAATCTGGAGATTCTTTTGCACGCAGAGCCGCGAAAGGAATACGCAAGGTGTCGCGCGCGGAGCAAGACCTTTATTACTTGGAATACCCCTGCCATAGCCCATTAAAGGAAAGGTGGTTTATGATGCGAGTTAGCCAATTTATCTTGTCTGACACTCAGTTTTTGGTTATCTCCCACCGAGATATCACAGAGCAAAAATTAGCTGAACAGGAGGTTTCAAAGCTTACCTCGGTAGATGATATAACTGGAATTTCAAATCGAAGAGTGTTTGGTGAGTTCTTAGATCAGCAATGGGTGCGAGCGGTCAGAATGAAAACGCCCATATCTTTGGCGAGGCTTGATATAGATCATTTTAAAAAGATCAATGATACCTATGGGCAGGCTATTGGAGATGGGTATTTAAGGTCTATAGGAGCTATTCTGTCTAAATCAGCCAATAGACCAGATGATATTTGTGCAAGATACGGTGGGGATGAGTTCGCTATATTACTTGGCGGCACAGAAAAAGATGGCGCTCGCTCTTTAATGTTAAAGTTATTGAGAAACATACGTGCTTTAAAAATCCCTAATGAGCAAGTCAAGGCTAAGCCAATTTTAACCTTAAGCATTGGGCTTGCAGAGATCTATCCAAACAAAAACAATAAACCAGAAGATTTGCTTATAGCTACAAATGAGCTACTTTATGCGGCTAAGGATGCCGGCAGAGATTCTCTTGCAGTTACAGAATCAGGTTTCAATACCACTGATTTAGGCTTCAAAATTTATTCCTAACATAACCTGATGCCTTGAATGTCCTGCTCGATTTTTAATCATCTAGGCCATCCAATCTAAAGAGCTGTGAAAAAGCGTCGCTCCATTACATAATGTAAATCTAGTTATTTAGATTTAAACGCGCGGTCCAGAGTCGTGGGAGAGAATAGTTGCAAGAAGTTTCAACAACAACAGTTTATGCCGTAGGGGTTCCTATTATTTTGACCCTTATTTTGTTTGAGACTATTGTTTCAGCGCGAAGAAACCTTCGCTTCTATGAGCTTGGTGACACATGCGGGACAATGGGCCTGCTTTTCGGCAATATCCTTACGTCGGTTTCAATTCAGGGCTCTACACTTGGCCTCTATTTTTATCTTTATCAATTCAGAATTTTGAGTCTCAACGATATCTTAGTGCCTTGGCAGGTTTGGGTTGTCACTTTTTTAGCTATAGATTTTATTTTTTATTGGTATCATCGGGCTTCCCATCGAGTCCGTGTTTTGTGGGCGATCCATATGAATCACCACTCCAGTATCGAAATGAATTTCTCTGTAGCCTTTCGTCAAGCTTGGTTCGGGCCTATTTCAAAAGTTCCTTTTTTTATGGTCATGCCCTTTATTGGCTTCGACCCGAGCATTACGGTAGTTGCAGGGCTATGCGCGACTCTCTGGGGGGTCGTGGGCCATACTCAGTGGATTACTAAGCTTGGGTGGCTGGACAAAATATTCAATACCCCTTCGACACATCGAGTCCATCACGGCACCAATCTTGAATACATAGACAGAAATTACGGGAATATATTTATATTTTGGGATCGTATTTTTGGCACCTACGCTAAAGAAAAGGCCCCAGTTGTCTTTGGGCTAGTAAAAAACCTAAACACTAATAACCCGTTTAAAATTACTTTTTATACCTGGGCCGCCATGGCTAGAGATGTTCGACAAGCACGGTCTTTCTATGAAATTATAGGGCATATTCTTGGACCACCAGACTGGCAACCTAGACGAAAACTAATCTCTATAGACAAGACCAAACTGGTTGACTAACTATGTATTACCCCACTTATGGGATGACCTAATGACCGTATTATTAAAAGCATTCCTCATTTTGTTAGTTTCAGTCGTTACGTGTATAGCCGCGGCAGATGAGGTGCCCTACGTCTATGTTCTAGGTGTTGCGCAAGATGCTGGATACCCTCAGGCAGGCTGTTACAAACCTCACTGCATGCCCGGGTGGGAAAATCCAGAGACAAAAATTGGTGCTACATCACTAGCGGTTATTGATCCTGCTAGTAAAAAGAAATACATCTTTGAGGCGACGCCGGACTTCCCAGAACAGCTTTTTATGCTAGAGCAGGAGGCGCCGACAGATGAATTTAATTTAGCTGGGATCTTTATTACTCATGCACATATTGGGCATTACACTGGACTTATGTATCTGGGTCGAGAAGTTATCGGAGATGATCAAATGCCCGTATATGCGATGCCAAAGATGAAACAATATCTGACTAACAATGGCCCGTGGAGTCAGCTTGTCGACCTAAATAACATAGAGCTCAGGACGCTCAATGACCGCTCCATCGTTGCGCTTGCGAATTTAAAAGTGATACCTTTTATAGTACCCCACCGAGATGAGTTTTCAGAAACGGTAGGATTCTCAATAAAAGGCCCAAATAAAACAGCACTTTTCATCCCCGACATTAATAAATGGTCTCAGTGGGAAAGAAATATAGCAGATCAGGTGCAGGCCTCAGATTATGCTTTGATTGACGCTACTTTTTATGACAATGGAGAACTGCCAGGGCGAGACATGTCAAAAATCCCCCACCCTTTTGTCACTGAAACCATGGCCGCTTTATCTACTCTATCTAAAGAACACCGGGCCAAAGTCTGGTTCATTCATATGAATCACACCAATCCACTACTTAATCTAAATAGCGAACAGGCAAAAGTCGTGCGCGCTCAAGGCTATAATATTGCCACCACGGGTCTGCGCTTACCGCTATAGTATTTGTGTATAGCCAGACTCAATAAGGAGATTTTGACATGCCCTTACCTATAGCCATGATCCTTGCTACCGCAGCGAGTGCTTACGTCTGCTACACCATAGCTAAAGAGCGCCGAGCGGATGCGCGGTTTTGGGTTTGGATGGGAATTGTACTTGGACCGCTGGCGATCCCCTTTGTGTTTTTTTCAAAACCAGAAAAGAACGATCACTAAAATTCACAAGAAAGGTCAAAAGAATAGCAATAAAAACGGGAGATAAAGAAGTAGCTTACAGGAAAAAGCCCAGCAGATTCTTTATCTACTAGGCTATTAAAGAAGCCCTAACATTTTCTGTATGTCTAGCTGAATACGCCTTTAAAGAAAAAGAAGAATACAATCGCTAGTGCGGCACCAGCGGGCAAGGTTACCACCCACGATAGGAAGATTGATCCAATCATACGTAGATTCAGAGCGCCGATACCACGGGCAAGACCAACGCCTAGAACGGCACCGACTAGAGTATGGGTTGTAGAAATGGGCAATCCGGTTCCCGAAGCAAAAACGACAGTGGCCGCAGCGCCTAACTCAGCAGAAAAACCTCGGCTAGGGGTTAGTTCGGTAATTTTGCGGCCGATGGTGCCCATCACTTTGTAGCCATAGGTCGCCAGGCCAAAAACGATGCCGGCGCCCCCGAGTAAAAGAATCCAGCTTGGCATTGCGCTTTTGGCGGCTATATCACCACCAGAGCTCACCACATTAACCACTGCTGCAAGAGGACCAACGGCATTGGCTACGTCGTTTGATCCATGAGCAAAGGCCATACTGCATGCAGTAAATATCATCAGAACGGCAAATACTCTTTCGACATTAGCAAACCGGTTGCCAGCTTCAAGAGTTTCGTTTCGTTTGACCTTTGAGAGGAGAAAAGAACCCAAAACGGCGACAAAAATACCAAAGATCATCGCCCAAACTATAGATTCTCCAAAGGTCATGGTGATACCGATATCTTTAAAGACATGCTTTAAACCTTTGAGTATTGTCACCATTGCCATTAAAAATCCCACTAAAAACATATACATGGGGGCGTATTTTTTGGCCTTATCAAAGGGGTCGTCTTGAATTAATATAAGATGCTGTACGCTGCGAAAAATAGCAAACGATATAGTGGCGGCAATAACGGGAGAGACCACCCAACTAGCAACAATAGTGGAGACCTTAGTCCAATTGACTGCGTCAGTGGAGACCCCTACCGCAGCAAATCCAACGATGGCGCCAACAATAGAATGCGTTGTTGATACCGGCCAGCCCATAAAGCTGGCGATCATTAACCAGGTACCGGCCGCAAGGAGCGCTGAAAGCATACCAAAGACGAGTAGGTCGGGTGAGTCAGCGAACACGTCGGCATCAACGATACCTTTGCGAATGGTGGAAGTGACTTCGCCGCCAGCAAGATAAGCGCCGGCAAATTCAAACACCATGGCAATCAAAATAGCCTGCCTAATAGTTAGCGCTTTTGAACCGACGGAGGTGCCCATAGCGTTGGCAACATCATTAGCGCCCACGCCCCAGGCCATAAAAAAGCCAAATAGTCCGGCAAGAATAATTAGCAATGTGCCGTACGTCGAGAATAATTCCATACCCATTGGTCTCTATAGTTGCTATTTAGCTAGTAGGAGTTCAAGTTGGTTTCCAACTTGCTCTGCGGTGTCTGCAATTCCACCAATATTATCGATAATATTGTAGAGAAACATGACATGGACGGGAGGTATTTCAGCTTCAATTTTAAACAAGCGGTGACGTAATTTTCGTTCTCGCTTATCTACTTTTTGTTCTTGAGTATCAAGATCGCGAATCAACTTTTTCACGAATTTGACTTCTTGGCCAGTAAAACCAGTTTCTAGAAGCTCATCTAGTTCTTCAATAGCCTTGCGTGCTTTTTCGCAGGTCTCAATAGCACTTTTAACGTAGGCGATAAAATCTGATTGCAATACTGAGGGGATAGCCATCTCTCTGCCAAGCACAAGCCCGCAAACATCTTTGGTCGCATTTGCAATATTGTCTTGTTGAGCGAGAATACCAAGTAGGTCGCCGCGAGACATCGGCATAAACAAACTTTTTGGCATATTTAGACGAAATTGCTTTTTGAGTTCGTCAGCACCATTTTCATCATCGGCAATCTTATCAAAAATATCGCTAGCACTTTGCCAATCATCGGCAAGGACAGCTTCAAAGAAGGATTCTAATTTAGACGCGCATTCAACGACGAGCGCCATGTGTTCTTGCAGAGGCCTAATGGGCGACTTACCAAACAAATTTGAAATTGAATTACTAAAAACCATTCTCAAAACTCCTTTTCAGGCATTATAAAAGCTTATTTTTAAAATGAAATAACTTTATTCCCTTTCTATGACGTTTTACTCAGCTACGCCTGAGCATACTGTTGATTATGCCCCAACCAGCGACGAATTAGTGGATCAACGCATTTGGGATGGTCAATTAGTAACTGTGCCGAGATAGACTTAATCTGTGGGAGCATATGAGCATCTCTTTGGAGATCAGCGATGTGTAAACGCATGTCACCGGTTTGGCGAGTACCTAGGACCTCCCCCGGGCCCCTTAGCTCTAGATCTTTTTCGGCAATTTTGAAGCCGTCGGTTGTTTCACGCATAATTTTTAGTCTAGCATTAGCATTGCTCGAAAGCGGTGGGCTATAGAGTAGAACACAGTGACTTGCTTGTGACCCTCGGCCTACCCTACCACGCAACTGATGTAATTGAGAAAGTCCTAGCCGCTCTGAATTTTCAATAATCATTAAGCTGGCATTGGGGACATCAACGCCAACCTCAATAACCGTTGTGGCGACCAGCAAATTTATTTTGCCTACTTTGAAGTCATCCATGAGAGAGAGTTTCTCCCGAGGTTTGAGTCGACCATGGATCAGGCCAATTGATAATTCTGGGAGCACTAGCTTTAGTTCGCTCGCTGTGACTTCGGCAGCCTGAGCTTCCAAAATATCTGATTCTTCTATTAGAGTGCAGACCCAGTAGGCTTGGCGTCCCTTGATGCAAGATGCGCGGACTCGCTCAATAACGTCAGGGCGGCGCAAATTACTCAGCACAAGAGTATCAACGGGAGTGCGACCGGGTGGCAGTTCATCGATTATCGAGCAATCTAGATCAGCATAAGCACTCATAGCTAATGTCCTAGGTATGGGTGTGGCGGTCATGATCAATTGATGAGGTGCTGAACCATCTATATTGGTCGAAGGGTCTGCACTAAAGCCTTTACTTCGTAAGGCTAATCTTTGATGCACACCAAAACGGTGCTGCTCATCAATAATACTAAGACCTAGGTCCTTGAAGCTGACGCTCTCCTGAAATAATGCGTGTGTGCCAATAACCATTTGAGCACTGCCATCTGCAATAGCCGCCAGCTGTACCTCACGAGCTTTACCCTTAATTTTTCCAGTTAACCAGGCGATTCTGATACCTAGAGGCTGGAGCCACTGTTCAAAGTTAACTCTATGCTGCTCTGCGAGAATTTCGGTTGGCGCCATAAGAGCAGCTTGTGTGCCATTAGCGATAGCTTGCACGGCGGCGAGTGCAGCAACGACGGTTTTTCCCGAACCTACATCACCTTGAACTAAACGGAGCATTGGCATTCTGGTGCTAATATCGGAGCATATTTCATCCGAAACTTTTTGTTGAGCCTTAGTTAGTTGAAAGCTCAGTTGGTTCAAGAATGTGGTCTTAGCTTTCTGGTCCACAAGTAAAGCAGGGGCCTGCTGGCGTTGAATTTTCTGGCGCAGGCGTAATAAACTGAGATTATGGGCAATTAGCTCTTCAGCAGCCAGTCGTTGTTGGGCAGGGTGCTCGCCAGCTGCTAATAGATGCAAAGCGGTTCCAGGAGGTGGGTTGTGTAGCAGTCGCAGGGCATCGTACAGAGAGTAAGAAAGCTGTCTACTTAGGTCGCTATTAAGATTGCTGGGGAGTAGTTCAACAGTAGTCTCCTCGTCGAGTAAGGTTAGTGCCTGGGCGCAGAGATCACGGATACGACTTTGAGTAATACCCTCGGTGGCAGGGTAGATTGGCGTTAAGGTGTCCTCCAGTTTATTGGTTTTGGTCTGGTCAATATGTTTATATTCGGGATGATAGAATTCGATTCCTGTTTTCCCGCGCCTCGCCTCGCCGAAGCATCGTAAAACTGCCCCTGGTTGCAGTCCATCCTGTTGTGCTCGATTAAAATGGAAAAAGCGTAGTGTCGTGGTGCCACTATGATCTTGGATGCGGCAGACAAGACTTCGTCTTCGGCCGAAAACCGTATCACAGGCACGCACCTCTCCTTCAATAACAACCTCTGTCTGCGGTTGGACGGCGCCTATCGGTGTCACTTGAGTTCTGTCTATGTAACGCAAAGGCAAATGAAACAGTAAATCCTGAATGTTATAAAGACCAATTTTCTGCAATTTAATCCCCAGCTGCGGGCCTACCCCACGCAAGGTCTCAATGCTTAATTTATCTAGCGGCGATTTAGACATTAAATCGTGGTTATCCCTTGAAGATTGTGTGGATGGATGACATTTCGTAGGATATCTATTGTTTTTTGCAGTGAAAAAATACAATGAAGAAACTGGTAAGGATTGATTGTGAAGATAGTACCTAAATACAGCTGGCTGTTGAGCTGATCTTCGTCAACAACGCACGGCGTCTGTTGAATGTTTCTCGCTTCCGGTTTCGTCACCCACAGAGTACCCTTCGATCGGTCGACCAAATCTAGGTTAAGGTCACTTTCAAGATTTTTAACCGCTATACTCAGCGTCTGGTGGCTAATATTACAGTTTGTAGTAGCTCCCAAAAAATACTCAAAGCGCGATAGGGTCATGACAAATTTAGATTTAGTAAGGGTCATAGATAAACTCTACTTTTAGTGAATTTATAATAGCGAATTTTTATTAAAGAGAGAATTTTAATTGAAAATATTATTAGCAGGCAGTGGTGATATTGCTCAGCGAATCCCGCCAAAACTTTCAGATCAGCATCAGTTTTTTGGTTTGAAGCGCCAGCCAATAAATCTTTCTAATGGTATTACTCCCCTAGTAGGTGATCTTACCGATGTTGCTTGCTTAGATAGAATATTTCGAGAGGGTTTTGATGTGGTGGTTGCCACATTAACACCGGACAGTGCCACAGAGGAGGGTTATCAGAAGGCTTATATTGATTCTGCTGCAGCCTTATCGCTGGCAATTAACACTGCAGATCATAAACCAAAATTAGTGATTTGGGTATCTAGTACTAGCGTCTATGGCCAGAGTTCAGGATCTTGGGTCAACGAAGATTCGTCAGCTAATCCAGCGAGTTTTTCTGGCCGAGCATTACTTCAGGCAGAACAGCATATAGCCTCTCTGCCCTGCACTACAGTAGTAGTTAGATTCTCCGGGATTTATGGTCCAGGGCGCACTAGAATGCTAGATCAAGTGTTGGCGGGAGTTGGGCGACCAGCCCAGCCTGAACATTGGAGCAATCGAATTCATAGTGAAGATTGTGCCGGTGTTATTGCGCACCTGATCAGGATGAATGAGCAGCAGGCGCCCTTATCGAAGCTTTATTTGGCGACAGACTGCGAACCAGTGACGCAGCATGAGTTGCGCGGATGGTTAGCTACACGCCTGAATGTCAGCGTAGTAGAGGAGCACGCCACTCCGCGATCATCAAGGCGTTGCAGTAATAAAAAATTGTTAGATTCCGGTTATAGATTCATATTCCCTACCTATCGCGAAGGCTATTTAGCATTGATGGAACAATTAAAAGAATAAATTTATCATTTGGCTAACCTGATCCTGAAAATCAGTTAAATAGGTAACCGAATCAAATTTATATTAACCGAAATCTTTTAGCATAGCTTTTAGCTCAAGAGAGTGTTGCTCTTCCTCACTAATCATCCCTCTAGCGTATTCCTCAAGATACACGGATGTATTACCTACGCTTGCCAATAGTTTTTTGTATAAGCTCAACGCATGAAGCTCGTGCTGTAAACCTTCCTCAAGAATATCTTTGATAGAGTGCCTGTTAGTTTCTTCAATTTTAGCTATTTTTTGACTAGGGTGACCGTCAAGACCAGCGATAAGCTCTCCAGCCTGCTGAGCATGCAATAATGACTCGGCCGCTTGTTCTTTTAAGAATGTCACTATAGGTATTCTGTATGGCCCGCTAACCATAAAAGAGGAGTGAGTATATCTAACAACGCCAGCTAACTCATATTCCATTATTTCATTAAGTATATTGCAGGCATTCTCTGAATTTAGACTTTCCATTTCCATAACTAAACCATATTTTATTCCAAGTGGGGATACATTATATAAGATAGAGCCCACTGAGTGCTATCAGTCTGTATGATTTCTAGAACAGAGCCGCACATTTACCATGCCAATAAAGAATAGTGCTTCGATGTTGAGGATGATAACCCTATGGTATGAATATAGAGGGCGTGGTTGCTGAAATACCCCCACGCTATTAGATAATAGAAACCTATAACAGCCGTGAAAATATAAAAACAATGCCAGTTTTGGCTCTGCAACTCCTTATCTAAGTTTAGACTTAAGCGTTTAGAGCACCTAGACCAAACCCGCCGTCAACCTCGACTACTGCACCAGTTGTCCATTCCGCGCGAATTAAATACTCAATCGCCTCGGCGATTTCTTTTTCAGTACCAATGCGACCTAGCACATGCATATTCGACAGACCATCCAAGCGCTTCTTAGCAGTTTCATCATCAAACAATCCTGCGCGTTGGTTAATCTCGGTAAAGACAGCCCCAGGAAGGATGCAGTTGACACGAATTTTTTTGGGTCCCAATTCTGCAGCCAGGACACGCGACAAGCCCTGCACCGCAGCCTTGCTGGCTGCATAAGGCGAGGCCCCAGGCATGGCACGGCGTGTATGAGTAGAACCGATAAAAATAATAGCACCCTGTGTCTTTTCCAAATGAGGAAGGGTAAGACCCGATAGCATCATTCCTGCAATAACGTTCGAATGAAAAATTTCCAGCAAGTGCTCTTCTTGCAGTTCCTCAATAGATCCTCGATACATATTGCCTGCATTATTAATTAATGCGAATAAGCCGTTGCCATGCTGAATCGCAGCGTCAACAATCCGCTGTCTATCGCCGGCAATAGTAATGTCACCCTGAACCGCCAGGCAGTTGTTACCCAACTCCTTAGCCACAGCATCAATTTTGTTTTGTCGGCGACCACAAATGGTTACCTTCGCTCCACAACGCACAAAATGTAGTGCAGCACCGCGACCCAAACCAGATCCCCCGCCAGTTATCAAAATGGATGCATTTCTCAATGACCGCATTTGTTTCCTCTATTTTACAACCTCGTGATGTAAGTCACTAATTAGCTGAATACTATCAAGTCCTAATTAATAAAAAGAGCCTAAGTTAGATAACGACAATGCCGTCCATCTCGACGCTAGCACCTTTCGGCAGAGCTCGCACACCAATCGCCGCTCGTGCTGGATATGGCTCTTGGAAACGCTGTCCCATAATTTTATTTACAACTGGAAAGTGACTCAGGTCGGTGAGAAATATATTGAGCTTTACTATATTACTCAGGCTGCCACCAGCAGCCTCACAAACAGCAGTTAAGTTATCAAAAACTTGAGTGATTTGAGTCGCGATGTCCTCACTGACGAGTTCCATCGTTTCCGGATCAAGAGGAATTTGACCTGACAAATAGACGGTATTATTGACCTTCACTGCTTGGGAATAAGTGCCGATCGCAGCGGGGGCATGATCTGTGTGAATAATAGCTTTATTGGTCACTGTTGACTCCTTACTTAAAATAAATTATTTGTTTCTGACTCGATAAACGCGACGGACTGGCTTCAAGCTTCGTGCTCTACGCATGATATCGGCTAGATGAATTCTGTCTCTTACCGTTAGGATTACATCGACTATTGTGGTGAAGGCATCTTTCTCATTGACGCTAATATGCTCAATGGTGGCATCTTCCTCTGTCATTCGTGACGCCAGCGCAGCAATAAAACCTCGTTCTGGGGTGAGTTCCACTTTTAACTCAACCGCGAATTCACCCTTTACTACCGAGGACCATACCAGTGGCATGCATTTTTCTGGGTTCAAGCGTATTTCTTTCAGATTACGGCAAGATTCCAGGTGTATAACCAGACCTTTACCAGGGGTCATATGTCCAAGTATAGGGTCGCCCGGAATAGGATGACAGCACCGAGCATACTGAACAATAAGACCCTCGGAAGCATCAATTACGACTGGAAGATTTGAATTTTTCTTGTCATCTGAAATCTTGCGTTTGCTGGCGGGTACTAATAGGTTTGCCACCGCAAAGGGAACTCGATTACCTAAGCCAATCTGTTGTAGTACGTACTCAAATGTAGAGGCACCCGTTTCCTTTAATAAGCGTTTAATTTGAGATTTTTTCAGCTGTTTGTAGCTAGCGCCTAGGTTGCTAAGTGCTTGATCTAATAATCGCTTACCTAGATCTACCGATTCATCATGTTGCTGATTCTTTAAGAAATGGCGAATGGCACTTCTAGCCTTAGCTGTGACCACAAAGTTTAACCAGTTAGGATTGGGCTGCGCCCCACTGCCACTGATGATTTCAACTTTTTGTCCGCTTTTTAGTGGTTCGGATAGCGGTGTTAGTTCTCCATCCACATGGCATGCAATGCAACTGTCGCCTACACCAGTGTGAACCGAGTACGCGAAATCTACCGGTGTCGCTCCAGAAGGAAGTTCAACAATCTCACCTTTTGGCGAAAATACATACACTTCATCTGGAAATAAATCAGCTTTAACGTGCTCTAGGAATTCTAAGGAATCGCCTGCTTGTTTTTGCATGTCAAGCAGACCTTGCACCCATCGTGCAGCCCTTCTTTGACTAACTTGAACATGATTATTCCCCGATTTATATTCCCAATGGGCGGCAATACCGAAATTAGCCATCGCTTCCATTTCTTTAGTACGGATTTGGACCTCGATTAACACACCATGCATTCCAACTAACACAGTATGCAATGACTGATATCCGTTAGCCTTGGGAATAGCGATATAGTCTTTAAATTCTCCCGGTACAGGCTTGTAGATGTTGTGCATTATGCCTAAGGTTTTATAGCAGTCATCAACGTTATCTACGACCAATCTAAAAGCGAATACGTCCATAATATCGCGAAACGATTTCTTCTTTTCGCGCATCTTTAAATAGATGCTCCACAGATGTTTTTCTCGACCTTTAACTGTCGTTGGCACTGACTCTCGTTCCAGGCGCATTTCAATCGATTGGTGGATCTCGGAAACGACTTCTTTGCGGTTTTTTCGCGCTGCCTTTAGCGCTTCACGCAAGCGTCGGTGGCGGAGAGGATACATGGCCGCAAAGCCTAAATCCTCAAATTCTAAGCGAATATCGTTAATGCCAAGGCGTTGCGCTATGGGCGCATATATTTCTAAGGTTTCTCGCGCGATACGACGGCGTTTTTCAGGAGATAAGACGCCTAGAGTGCGCATGTTGTGCAGCCGATCTGCGAGTTTAACCAGCATAACCCGGATATCTCTGGACATTGCCAAAGTCATCTTTTGAAAGCTTTCCGCTTGCTGTTCAGCTCGTGAGGCAGACTCGACCTCACTTAGTTTACTGACACCATCAACTAAATCTGCAACAGTACGACCAAAGCGGCGGCTAATTTGGCCCTTGGTGACGCCAGTATCTTCAATAACATCATGCAGCAATCCAGCGATGAGGCTTTCATGATCCATACGCATATCTGCGAGAATATTCGCAACAGCTAAAGGGTGGGTAATATAGGGGTCGCCACTTTGACGCATTTGGCCAAGATGGCACTTCTCAGAGAAGTGGTACGCGCGCTTTACCCGATCAATCTCTTTGGGGTCGAGGTATGAGGAGAGCTTATTTGTCAGTCCATCTAGCACTGTGTTGCAGCCCTCCCCAACTCCTAGGTTGAGCGTTAAATAGCGGGTTCTTTAGGCGCTTCGGCTGCAGCCGCTTCTAATTCTGCGACGGCCTCGGCATCGATGATTTCATATTCTTGCGGAATTTCGGTGAGAATATCAGCAGTAATTAACCCCTGCTCAATTTCGCGCAGAGCGATAACGGTAGGCTTATCATTTTCTTCATCGACCAATGCAGGACGACCTTCGACCGCGATTTGACGCGCACGTTTGGAGCCAACCATGACTAATTCAAAGCGGTTATCAACGTGATCTAAACAATCTTCTACTGTAATACGAGCCATCTTATGTGCCGACCTTGGTAATTAATAAATTAATTGAAACAGTGTTTGCAACATTTCGTTGCCCAGCCCCCCAGTTTACCTAAACATAGGCGTTACGACAATAAATCTATTGTTAAGTTTTCAAAGCAAATATTGAACTTTAAGAAGGGTTGTCGGGAAAAAGCGAGCAACAGTGATATTAGGACAAAAGGTCGAGCAGCAGATCCTGGTGATCTGTAGCAGAGAGCCTGCATCGTTGCGCGGTTATAATTGACTCAAGCTGCGCTCGTGCAGTCTCAAAATTATCATTAATTATTAGGTAGTCAGCGTCTATATGGTGAACCATTTCTTGTGTTGCTGCGGCAATGCGACGATCTATGACCTCCAGATTATCTTGCCCTCTGAGCGTCAGCCGTTCGCGGAGTGCTTGCTTAGACGGCGGTAGGATAAAAATACTTTGACTGCTGGGGAAGTACTTTCGTGCTTGTTCCGCTCCCTGCCAGTCTATTTCTAGAATGACGTCAATGCCTAGTTCTAGTGTCATTTTTACCCAACGCTCTGAAGTGCCGTAATGGTTGCCGAAGACTTCAGCATGCTCAAGGAATGAGTTATCGCCTACCATTTTTAAGAATTCAGATTGCGAGATGAAGTGATAGTTAACGCCATCTTTTTCACCTGGGCGGCGCTCTCTAGTGGTATGGGAAACCGAGGCTTGAATGTTATCGCCGCGACTCAGAATTTCGCCAACTAAACTGGTTTTCCCCGCACCTGAGGGAGCGGAAATAATAAACAGTGTGCCTTGCTTCATGATGAATTTAATCCGGTATTGTTAAAACCACTAAATTATTTTAGAACTATATTGCCTTGTCAAAGATTTATCTACCTCAGAGAGAGAGTGTACTAAAATTAGTGGCCTAAATGGTTCGCATCAAAAATTTTGTTTAATCGCTCCGCCAACCGAATGCCAGCCATAACCAAGCGTTCTTCAATGTGCGCTATATTCCTATCAACATAGATCTGCCCTATAGTCACTGTTCGGTAGTGTTTTTCAGGACTAAAATTATATACCTGCTTCCGCAGAGTCTTGGATTCTTCGGCCCAGTCTAGAAGCTCGCTGTTGCTCCATTCCTGTATTTTCTGCGGGGATACTTGATCGAGCAACTGCACATATTGTTCAATTGTTAATTTTTTTGTTGCGATTATTCCTGTGTCCCAAACCCAATGTAGATTTTTTGTTTTAGTCGCTTTAAACCATTGAACCGCAATACCATTACCGCCTCTGTCGGCTTGCAGGCCAACATGCAGCGGCTGATGGAGGTCTTGAACAAAATGCATAAAAAAGCGGAGTGCTTCTATTTTTTTGTTCTTAGCTACTCCGCTCTCAGTCAATTGCCCATGAAAGCGCTTTATTGCTGTCAGAATGTCGCCGCCTGGGACATGCTCAATTTCATCTAGCCGTCCATCGTCTGCGATATTAACATAATGCCATTGCGCAGATTTTTGATAACCAGAAACGTAGCGAATCCGGTCAGGCCATAGCACGAGGCTGATTAAATCAGCATCTCCGGTAAGCTCTGCGATCGCTTTTGTAGTGGTGTCGGTTAGATGGTTTTCGGTAATTTGAGTGATGATTTTATGCGCATTCACACCGAACCCAGATGCCGCAGAGCTACATAGGGCTAGGGCCAGAAGAAGAGTGTAAATACCCAAATACGTCGATCGCAGCGTGAACCCCCTAATTGTTTACATCTCTATGCAAATTCATTACAATCTATGCGAAAGTGTATATTACAGAAGCGTTATCGCTTCCCTAATAAGAAAGGACTTCTGCACTTCAATTATGTCAAATAAGCTGCTTTCCCACCAGTTTTGGTTTTAGATGTGAAGGAATTGCGATGCTTGTCGTGTTAACTAGATTGTAAAAGGATGGACATTCAGCATGATGAAGACCCCTGCTCATAACACCCCTCTTGGACGTATAATGACGACCCGAAATCTTAGCCAGTCAATGCTTGCTCGGGAGGCTGGAGTATCTCAGTCTTTTGTAAATCGTGTTGCTAAAGGCACTGTGGAAACCCCGCGGCGTTCTAATATGCAAAGATTGGCGAAATACTTAGGTATTCCAGTAGATTCCATTTATCCTGAGTAATCGAATTTTTCGATGAAATAAAAAGATAAGTGAGGCTACTTGGTTTGAACATTCACGCTACTCCAGCGCCATTGCGGCCCATAAAAGTTGGATTCATAGAGTCTTGGCGATTGGTTAGGTTGAGTTATTCTGACCCGCTCAAGCACACTCAGGATTTAGAACGGAAATACGGAAGTGTGGTCCTACACAAAGTGGGCAAAATGAATGTGGTCCACCTGCTCGGTGCTGACGCAAATCGATTGAGCTTGTTGAACCCAGGACAAGTGCTATCCAATAAAAAAGCTTGGGATCAAATTATTGGTCGCGTTTTCCCAAACGGGTTAATGCTGCGCGATGGCGACGACCATCGTTATCACCGCAGACTTATGCAGGCAGGGTTTAAAAATAAGGCGATGCAGGGCTATTTTAAACAAATGTCGCCACAGATAGCTCAGAGTGTTGGGAGTTGGCTGTCAGAAACCAAGCCTAAAGAAGTTCGGGTTTATCCCATTATTAAGCAAATGACTCTGGATTTAGCGGCTACGGTATTTCTCGGTATGGACCTTGGCGCAGAAGCCACGAAAATCAATCGTGCTTTTGAGGCTACGGTCGCGGCATCCATGTGGCGTATGCCCATAGCGTTACCTGGAACCTTGCTATGGCGGGGTATACGAGCCCGACAAACAATGTGCGATTTCTTTTTGCCGATGATTCCAGAAAAGCGTGCAGGCGATGGCCAAGACCTATTTTCGTTATTGTGCCGAGCGACAGATGAAGATGGCCAGGGTTACACTGATCAAGAAATTGTCGATCATATTAACTTTCTGATGATGGCGGCTCACGATACAACCACGAGCGCCTTGACAAGTATGACCTATGCTTTGGCTAAGAACCCCGAGTGGCAAGAAAGATTATGGTCCGAGGTAGAGGGTTTAAGTGTTGATACGCCGTCATCCAATGATCTTAGCAAAATGGTTGAGACTGGCTGGGTGATGAAAGAAGCACTTAGACTTTATCCTCCGCTTTCAACATTACCAAAATTTAGTAACACATCCTTTGAATTCCAAGGCTATATGGTTCCCGCGAACGCCTTGGTCGTGACTTATCCTATCCACACTCATCACTCTAAGGCTTACTGGGATAATCCCGAGCATTTTGACCCATTACGCTTTAGTGACGAACGGAAGGAACACAAGCGTAATGCATATAGCTGGATCCCTTTTAGTGGGGGTGCCCATATGTGCATTGGCCTTCATTTTGCAGAGATGCAAATTAAGCTAGTGATGTTTGAAATGTTAAAAAATTATCGCTGGACTGTGGGCAAAGATTATAAAATGCCTGTTCAGCAGTCCCCGATCTCTAAGCCTACCGATGGATTACCGATCACAATTAGGCGGCGATAATAAAAGGTATAGATTTAAGCACTGGAACGGTGATGCAAGCCTTGCCCTCCAAAATAGGCCAGTTCACGTTGATCTTAAATGTAGGTTAGACTAGATCTTCACCTTCAAGAATTCTTACAACATAAAGGCAGCGAGAACAGAGCATGGACTTAAAAAGACACTATCAGCAGGCAGCTCATGAAGCCTGCCCCATCTATACCTTCTTGGGATTACAGGTTGAAAGTATCGAAGATGGTATCTACCGATCACGTACTCCTTTAAATGACAATACAAAGAACCACGTGAACATATTTCATGCCGGCCCAATTTGGATGACCGCTGAATATCTGGGCGGTTTAATTGCAGCACATAACCTTGATGACCCCAAGTATCAGCCAGTGATTGCTGGGCTAAATATTAAGTTTTTGCGTCCGGCGATGACAGATATTACTGCTGAGACAGAATTTAGTCCGGCTGATGCGTTGGCCATGAAAGCGGCGCTGGAAGACACGGGCCGCTTTGCCTATACGCTTCATATTGTAATAAAAGACACTGCCGGCAAGGTAGTAGCCGAAGCGGATGGAGACTACGTTGTTAAGGACTTTTCTAATTTGATGTAGTAATCGACATTATGATTAGCAGGAAGATTTAAAATAACAAAGCCCCCGAGGGGCTTAGTTATAGCAAAGGCTCAAATCATGAATAATCGTACTATCTTATGTGTGGCTACTGCCCTTGTCCTAACATCTAGCTGTGCTTATAAGGAGCTCACCCCTGGAGAAGCCCAAGCATACGTTGATAATCTATGCCGATCTGCGGTCAACCATATCCCAGCAGCTGAACAGATAACTTACGGTGATCCTAACCCGATAAGTTATTCAGATTGTATGGTAGATCATGGTTATTTAGAGAAGCTCTAGACTAATTAGTCAAAAGTGTCGCTTAAGACTACTCAATATTTTGAATCTGCTCTCGCATTTGCTCGATGAGTACTTTAAGTTCTACCGATGCTTGAGTGGTAACACCAGCAATGGATTTAGAGCCAAGGGTGTTTGCTTCACGGTTCAATTCTTGCATCAAAAAGTCTAAGCGTCGGCCAATAGGTTCGTGACTTGTTAGTACCCTTCTAATTTCTGCTAGATGTGTATCAAGCCGATCCAACTCCTCATCAACATCAGCACGATTAGAAATTATCACCATCTCTTGTTCAAGACGGTCTTGATCCAGTTGAGCTTTCATATCAAGAAGTTTTTCGTTTAATCGATTGCGTTGGTGAGCCAATATGTCGGGCAGATTTTCTCTTACAATTTTAAGTTGCGATTCAATGCCTACTAGCCGTTGTTCAATAATATCAGCTAACTTGTCGCCCTCGCGCTGCCGTCCTTGGAGTAGTTGATCAACGGTGGCACTAAATGTCTCGATAGCAGCCTTATGTAAACTTTCGGGTTCAATGTCCTGATCTTTCAAAATACCCGGCCAGCGCATAATATCTAGGGGCGATATCGGTGCAGGCTGATCAATTTGGCGAGCAATTTGTTCGGCAATGTCGATGTAGCGTTTGGCCAAGTTGAGATCGGCGTTAATGGTGGCATCACTATTGTTAAATGCCATTTGCACTGAGCAATCTACCTTTCCTCGCGTGAGTTTTTTACGCGCTATCTCTCGCAGGGGCATTTCAATTTCTCGCACAGTTTCAGGTAGTCTAAAACTTGTTTCTAGAAAGCGATGATTGACTGAGCGAAGTTCACAGGTCACGGAGCCCCAGGGAAAGTCGATGGTATTTCTGGCAAATGCGGTCATGCTGCGGGGCATAGTATCTCCAATAGAGGGTATTAAGTGCTGTTATGGTAACAAAGGCGGCCACGCGGGTGTTAGATTTGCTACAATTCCGCCAGATTTTATTCATCAACACTCTCTAGGAACCACATTATGACCAGACCCAGCGGCCGAAGGCCTGAACAACTGCGCCAAGTAAAGATTACTCGCGATTTTACCTGCCACGCCGAAGGCTCGGTATTGGTTGAATTTGGTAACACCAAGGTGATTTGTACCGCGAGTGTTGAGCAAGGGGTTCCGAGGTTTTTAAGAGGAAAAGGTGAAGGCTGGGTAACCGCTGAATATGGTATGTTGCCACGCTCAACTAATAGTCGCATGGGTCGTGAAGCGGCGCGAGGTAAGCAAAGCGGACGCACCCAAGAGATTCAGCGCTTAATAGGTCGCTCCCTGCGTGCGGCGGTTGACCTAAAAGAATTGGGTGAACACACCATTAATATCGATTGCGATGTGATCCAGGCTGATGGGGGTACTCGAACTGCATCGATTACCGGGGCCTGTGTTGCTCTAGTTGATGCTATCCGTCATTTACAGCGCAGCAAGCGCATCACGGGTGACCCTTTAGTCTCGATGATAGCCTCTGTATCAGTAGGGGTCTACAAAGGCGAAGCTGTGCTAGATTTGGATTATGCGGAGGACTCTAATGCTGAAACCGACATGAATGTGGTGATGAACAGTGAGGGTGGCTTTATTGAGGTGCAGGGTACAGCTGAAGCGGCGCCTTTTAGTGGTGAAGAGTTAACTACCATGTTAGATTTAGCGAAAAAAGGAATAGCAGATTTGGTGCGAGTGCAACAGATGGCGCTTGCCCAATAATCGGATTAGACTTATGACTGTGAATAATAACTATAAAACTCAATTTATCGACAACGCTCTCGACAGTGGCGCACTTAAGTTTGGCGAATTCACGTTGAAATCTGGACGTGTATCACCTCACTTTTTTAATGCAGGTGAATTTTGCTCCGGGAAGGCGCTTTCAGCGTTAGGGCGTTGCTATGCGGCGGCTATTGTTGAGTCTGGGGTGCAATTTGATATTTTGTTTGGCCCAGCCTACAAAGGTATTACTCTCGCTGCCGCTACTTCTGTGGCATTGGCTGACCATTATGGCATTGATGTCCCCTACTGCTTTAATCGCAAAGAGGTTAAGTCTCATGGCGAAGGCGGGACATTGGTGGGTGCGCCTCTTAAAGGGAAGGTTCTTATTATTGATGACGTGATTACTGCGGGAACTGCCATTCGTGAGGTAATGGCTATGGTTGAGGGTGCTGGTGCTGATGCAGCTGGCGTAGTGATTGGCTTAGATCGTAAAGAGCGTGGAAAAACAGAGCAGTCGGCTATTCAAGAGGTAGAACAACAGTTTTCAATTCCGGTGATTAGTATCATCGACATGAATGATATTTTGGCTTATTTAAATGAGCAAGAAGGAACGATGCAACTTATAGCTGCTATTAAAACTTATCGTTCAACCTATGGCGTCACCTAAAAAATTACGCCATAGTCATCAACCTTGCTTTCTAAGATTTAAAAATTCCTGCGGTCAGCAATTGCCACTGTTCTGCCCAATGTTGGTTGGGCGATGTGGCAAAATCACTTCTAACATACTGACTAATTTTTCCCTCTACACTGACCAGCATTAGGTTCGCCGCCACAGAAACGGGTACATTTAGTTTTAAGCCATCACGCACCTCTGCTTCACGTAGAGCCTGTTTTAACTGTGACTCAAGGCGGTCGAAAAACTGGGCTACGCGGCTGTGTAACTTTTCATTTTCAATCGCCAGGGCATCCCCGTTGAGGATGCGAGTGATTCCAGGGTTTTTCTGACAGAATGCGATGACTAGGCTAAGAATACGATAGCACTGATTAACTGCATCTGGCTCTTCACTGACAATAGATCTCACACGACCAAAGATGGTTTCTTCAATAAAGTCGATCAAACTTTCATACATTCGTGTTTTACTAGGAAAGTGCCGGTATAGCGCAGCTTCAGAAATGCCTAGTTCAGCGGCGAGAGCAGCGGTTGTGATACGGCCCTTAGACGTTTCAAGCATACGCGCTAATGCCTGTAAAATTTCTTGGGCTCGGGTGCCTTTTTTACCTGCCATTAGAGTGCTCCTGTTACTTCTTGATTAGTGATCAAAGTTCCTACACCTTCATCGGTGAAAATCTCTAGCATCACCGCATGTTCAACTCTACCATCGATTATATGAGCGCAAGGGACCCCTGATTTAACGGTATCAAGTGCGCAGCGAATTTTTGGCAGCATGCCACCATAAATGGTGCCATCGGCAATCAAATCGTTTACCCGCTCAACTGTCAGGCCAGTAAGAATGCTACCCTCTTTATCTTTTAAACCACCTACATTAGTTAGCAGTATGAGTTTTTCAGCGCCAAGAACCTCAGCGACTTTGCCTGCGACTAAGTCGGCATTTATATTAAAGGATGAGCCATCTTTACCAACGCCAATAGGAGCGATAACTGGAATAAAACCGCTTTGCACTAACATGTCGATGACTGATTTGTTAATTGACTCAACCTCACCAACATGCCCAATATCAATAATTTCCGGCACCGACATCTCAGGCGTTTGGTGAGACACGACCAGTTTTTTAGCTCTAATTAGCTGGCCATCTTTTCCTGTCACACCAAAAGCCTTGCCACCAGCATTGCCGATCAAATTCACTATCTCTTTATTTATGGTGGCACCAAGTACCATTTCCACGACGTCCATGGTTTTGCTGTCAGTTACCCTCATGCCATCTACAAATTGTGACTTAATCGATAGGCGCTCCAGTAGCTCTCCGATCTGAGGGCCTCCACCGTGAACAACCACTGGATTCATGCCTACTGCTTTCATCAGAACAATGTCTCGAGCAAAGCTTTGCTTAAGGCGCTCATCCACCATGGCATTGCCACCATATTTAACAACCACGGTTTTACCTGCAAAGCGCTGAATATAAGGAAGTGCTCTAGAAATAACCTGAGCGGTAGTGGCTGCTTCTTTACGACTAAGTGACATAATTAAATATAATCTTCTAGGTGATTGATGAAAGGGGTTAATTCTTTTCTAAAATGCGTTTTGATTTTTTCCAGCTGAATATCATCATCCGCTTCAAAACGTAGGGTTAAATTGGGGGTGGTGTTTGATGCCCTGACTAGGCCCCAGCCATCGCTGTATTCCACACGTATTCCGTCTAGTCGGGCTATTTTTGCACCATCAAATATGCAGTTATTCTTTAGATTTTCCATCAATGCAAACTTTCTATCCTCGGGCACAGGAATTAAAATCTCAGGGCTGTAGCTGCTAGCTTTAAACTTAGAGACTAGCTCGTCGAGCGTAGCAATACGACCATTGTATGGCTGGCAGAGAATCTCTAAGAGACGCATTCCTGCATATAGACCGTCATCAAAACCACCCCAACGATCGTTGAAAAAAATGTGACCGCTAAATTCTCCTCCGATTAGTGCATTTTGATCCCGTACTGCCTTTCGAATATGGGAATGGCCGGTTTTACAAATAGTCGGCAAGCCCTTGCACTCAATGATGAGCTCTTTTAGTCGCATGGTACTTTTAACATCAAAAACGACGCCGCCGCCGGGTGTTTTTTCGAGTAAGTCTCTTGCAAAAATCATCATTAATCTATCAGGCCAGACAATAGATCCACTTGCAGAAATAACGACTAATCGATCGCCGTCGCCATCGAAAGCAAAACCCAGGTCGGAGCCAGTCGAGATCACTTTAGCTATAAGATCCTGCAGATTTTTTGCATCAGATGGATTGGGCTCGTGATTGGGAAAGCTGCCGTCGACATCACAATAAAGTGGCTCTACTGAACAGCCAAGTCTCTTAAATAGATTCACAGCAATAGGTCCAGCCACTGAGTTTCCAGCGTCGACTACTAGATTAAAAGGGCGATCAATGCAGCTATCACCAACGATATGTTGAGAATATTGAGGAATAATATCCTTAGTAATCTGCGGTGATGAGTCCTTAGAAGGAAAACCGCTAGGCTTGAGAGTTGACTTTAATCTCTGCAATTCTTGGCCAGAAATAACCTCTCCTCCAATGATCATTTTAAAACCGTTGTAATCAGCAGCGTTATGGCTCGCTGTCACCATCACACCACTTTTACAGGTAAGGTCTTGATCAATCGCGAAATTCAATATAGGCGTGGTGACTTCGCCAAGATTGAGTACATTACAGCCTGCAGATTCCAAACCAGTACATAATGATTCTGCTAGTGATGGTGAGGTTAGCCGAGCATCGCGCCCGACAAAAAATGTTTGCTGATTTCGACTCAAAGCGAGTTCACCCAAAGCCACGCCAAGACATTTGGCAAACCCATCGGTGATTTCACTGTCCGCTAAACCGCGAATATCATACTCGCGAAATACGGACGCAGATGCTAGGAACTCATTCTCATGGAATAGTCCATTTTGCCTTTTGTCGCTCTCAGAGAGATTTAAATCCATAGTAAATAATCTAATGTTAGGGTCGATTAATCCTGCATGCTGCAGCTGGTAGCCATATGTGCAATAAGGTCTCTGGCTAACTGAGTTTTACTTCTCTTGTCAAACAAGGTCGATGATTCAGCATCGATCCAGTGCACTTCGTTTTCGTCGCTATTAAACCCAATATCAGAGCGAGAAATATCATTAGCAATGATCGCATCTAGATTCTTACTTTGTAGTTTATCTTTCGCGTACTGTTGGACATCAGACGTTTCCGCGGCAAAACCAACAACATAACAATCAGGGTAAGCACTGGATACGGCGCTTACGATATCAGTATTTTTAGTGAGCACAATAGACATAGTATCGCCCTGTTTTTTAATTTTTTGCTCTGCGATTGTAGCTGCTCGATAATCAGCCACAGCCGCTGTCGCAATAAAAAACTCAGCACCCGCACTAGCCGACATTGCCGCTTCTAGCATCTGCTCAGCAGACACCACCGAAATTAATTGGCACCTTTCTGGGGCAGGCATAGCCACTGGCCCAGACACAAGAGTGACCTTGGCACCGGCATCTACAGCCGCAGCGGCTAAAGCATAGCCCATCTTTCCTGAGCTATGATTGCTGATATAGCGAACTGGATCGAGCGCCTCTCGAGTAGGACCAGCGGTAATAACGACACGCTTGCCTTCTAGTAGACGATTACTAAAGAAGCTCGCCGCCTGCTCTACAATACTGTTTGGTGGCTCCATTCGACCAGGACCAACGTCTCCACATGCCTGAGACCCCTCATCAGGACCAATCGTAACGACACCCCTTTGCTGTAAGATGGCTATATTAGCTAGCGTAGCGGGGTGACCCCACATAGCTTGATTCATTGCTGGCGCTACCGCAGTGATGGCGGGCGTCGCTAAATAAATAGCCCCCAGCAAGCTATCGGCTCTACCGTGAACCATGTTGGCAACGAAGTCAGCAGTTGCTGGTGCGATTAATAGCAGGTCCGCCCAACGGGCTAACTCGATATGACCCATGCCAGCCTCGGCCGTTTCGTCAAGTAATCCGGTATGCACGGGGTGACCTGAGAGTGCCTGCATCGTTAGTGGACGAACAAATTCCTCAGCCCCTGGAGTCATCACCACGCGAATCTCCGCACCAGAATCTTGAAGGCGCCTAACAATTTCGGCACTTTTATAGGCAGCAATGCCGCCAGTAATACCAACAATTATTCGTTTGTTTGATAGACCGCTCATTAATTGTCCAGACAGTATGATGTTTGGGATGTAAGATAACATTTTGAAAGGGAATTCTACAGTGATAAATAAGGACTTACTATGGCTATACGTCAATGGCCGCGTCATCAAAGACCGCGGGAGAAGCTTTTAATACAGGGGGCAAAGGCTCTTTCTAATGCAGAATTATTAGCGATCTTTTTGCGTACCGGCGTGCAGGGAATGAGCGCCATAGACCTAGCAGAGTCTTTGCTGGGTCGCTTCGGGGGCCTTGGGCCGCTGCTTAAGGCAGATCAAGACAGTTTTTGCGCCGCCAAGGGTTTGGGCCCTGCAAAATACTGCCAATTGCAGGCTACGCTGGAATTAACTAAGCGCTATCTTGAGGAAGAGCTACAACAGAATCCTATCTTCACTAAGCCGAAACAAGTGGAAGACTATCTGGCGGTGCAGATGAAAGCCTATCAAAGAGAGGTCTTCAGTGTCTTATTGCTAGATACTCGTCACCAACTGCTTGGTTACCATGAGCTTTTTCACGGGACTATAGATACGGCTTCTGTGCATCCTCGTGAAGTGGTGAGGTTAGCGTTACAGAAGAACGCAGCCGCTATAATAGTTGCCCATAACCACCCGTCTGGCTGCGCTGATCCCAGTCAGTCTGACATTGCAATCACGCAACGTTTAAAGGCCGCGCTTGAATTGGTTGATATTCGATTACTGGATCACTTTATTATTGGTCAAGGAGATATAACTTCTTTAGCTGATCTGGGGAAAATTTAATTTCAAGTTAACGATAAATATGAGGCTAAATCGACTGATTACAATGTTTTCATTTGATTAGGAGTTGTCTTTCTGGTATAAAACGCGCCTCTTTAAGAGACCGCCCAAAAACTAGGCGGCAATTTTTAGGAATACTTTCTTCAAAAGGAGTTTTCCTTAGACAATAATCGAAATCAGAGGCAGGATAAATGTCCAGAGTATGTCAAGTCACAGGCAAGCGCCCAATGGCTGGAAATAATGTATCTCATGCGAAAAATAGAACACGTCGTCGTTTTGAGCCGAACCTTCATACTCACCGTTTTTGGGTTGAGGCAGAGAAGCGCTTTGTAAAGCTGCGCGTCTCTACTAAGGGGATGCGCATTATCGATAAAAATAGCATTGAAACCGTTTTGTCCGAGCTTCGTGCTCGTGGCGAAAAAGTCTAAGGAGGTTACTGATGGCTAAATCAGCTCGAGAAAAAATTCGGTTAGTATCCAGTGCAGGTACTGGGCACTTTTATACTACCGACAAGAACAAGCGCAATATGCCTGAGAAGATGGAGATCAAAAAGTACGATCCCACTATTCAAAAGCACGTGATTTATAAAGAAGCTAAAATTAAGTAGTACTCTTGGTATAGCAACAGCTATTCTTAGTGTAATAAAAAGATCCTGCCTCTTGGCGGGATTTTTTTTGTCGATTAGTTTTACAGATAGGCGTGAAAGGGGGGGGCATAAAAAAACCCCAAACATCGCTGTTTGAGGTTTTTTTAAAATCTTCTTACGGCTATCTATCGACAGCGGCAGGAATTAATCGGCAACTACGTTCTCAGCTTGAGCGCCTTTTTGGCCTTGAGTAACTTCCATCGTTACTGCCTGACCTTCTTTCAATGACTTAAATCCATCAGCTTGAATTGCGCTGTGGTGAACAAATACGTCACCGCCGCCTTCTTGTTCAATGAATCCAAAACCCTTACTGTCGTTAAACCACTTAACAGTGCCAGAAACTCGATCCGACATAACTAACCTCACTTATAATATATATACCGTTTACGGCGTTTAAAATGTATCCAGCCTCATCACGGGGCTAGCCAATACCTTCTAATCAAATAAACTACTTTGACTCGAAGACGTTTCGAGACCCAGCGCCAAATGGCAAAATTAAGATCTTCGAGCTCCGCAGTGTATTGCTTTTTTCGCAGTTTGGCTAATTTTGTTTAAATTTAGGGCAAAAAAACACATTTTTAGGGGTATTTTCTCGTAATACAGATGTATTTAGGCCCTAAAACACAGGAATTTTCGTTTTCCTCGCTGTTAACTGCTGTAAGAGGCATTGCTAAATTTGTCGCTAATTTTGCTAAAAACAGCTCAAAAAAGGCGTTGTCTCAAAGGTAGGGTCATTAGGAGAGTAGGCTTATGTTACCATTGGGACGGTTTGATCTTTTGCTATATTTAGGACTTTACAATGTTTTCAGATAACGAAAATGACAGGAATAACGCTTCGATTATCCCGGACCAATCTAAAAACAAGAACCTAACGCTTTTAGTTTATTTACTACAAGCCCTTGGATTTTTGACGGGCGGGCTAACGGCTATTGCGGCGTTGGTCATAAACTATATTAAGAGGGATGAAGTGAGCGACAGTTGGTTGGAGGGGCACTTTCGCTGGCAGGTAAACACTTTTTGGTATGGCTTGTTGTGGACTATTTTAGCGTGGCTGTCTTGGCTAATATTACTTGGCTGGCTCAGTGCGGCAGTGGTCACTATTTGGTTGATATACCGTATTGTTAAGGGCGCAATCCACCTAAATGACGATAAACCAATAATCTTTTAACTGATCGTTCAAGCTTAGATAAAGCTTTAGATATCTTGGTCTGAGACCCTAGAACTAGGAATCCATATGGGAAATTACCATCATATTGTTAACGGACGGGCAAGCGATTTACCCTTAGGTAAAGTAGTTTGCGTGGGCCGAAACTATGCGGCTCACGCTAAAGAGCTAAATAATCCGGTCCCTACCGAGCCGGTATTATTTATCAAGCCAAGCACGTCTTTGGTAAAACTTGAAGAGCCCTTAGCGATACCCTCTCATCTCGGCGAATGCCACTTCGAAGCGGAAATGAGTATTCTTATTGGCCAGTCCCTCAGTAATTGCAATCACGAGCAAGCCTCTGAGGCGATCGCGGGAATTGGCCTTGCGCTAGATCTAACTCTTCGAGAGCTACAACAGGAGCTTAAAGAGAAAGGATTGCCTTGGGAAAAGGCCAAATCTTTTGATGGTTCCTGCCCAGTTTCGGGCTTTGTGCCGATCAGTCAGGGCACCAATTTACAAGATCAGCAGATTCTTTTGCTGCAGAATCAGCAGATAAAGCAAAACGGCAATACAGAGGATATGATTACGTCTGTCTTAGCCTTACTGTCTTACATCAGCCAGTTTTTTACATTGTTACCGGGTGATATAGTATTGACTGGAACGCCTGCTGGGGTTGGGCCGCTAAAGCCTGGAGATCAATTAAGCCTGAGCCTATCGGATAGTATTCACTGTATTACTGAAGTCGGTTCTTCCGCTGGATAAGTTTATGAGTATTGCAAAAGGTATTTACAAACACTACAAAGGGAATCTCTATCAGGTTATAGAAGTAGCCACTCATAGTGAGACCCAAGAGGAGCTTGTCGTTTATAGAACGCTTTACGGTGATTACAGTATGTGGGTAAGGCCCTTGGGTATGTTTCAAGAATTGGTGTCTTTTGAGGGTGAGCAGGTGCCGCGCTTTAGATTTATTGAGCCCAGCGACTAATGTTGATTATTTCTGGTAATGTTTCAATTTCTGAGTCAGAACTGGATTTTTCAGCTATTCGCGCTCAGGGGCCAGGCGGGCAAAACGTTAATAAGGTGTCCTCGGCTATTCATTTGCGTTTTGACATTAATCAATCTTCACTCCCTGAGTTTTACAAACAAAGACTGCTTCACTTAAGTGACCATAGAATTTCAAAAGATGGCATTGTCATTATTAAGTCTCAACAATATCGGAGTCAGGACAAAAATCGTATTGAGGCTATCCATCGGCTGAAACAATTGATTCAATCTGCTGGGGTTACAGCTAAGGCAAGAAGGCCGACCAAGCCGACACGAGGTTCGCAAGTCAGGCGAATGGATAAAAAGACTCAGCATGGTAAAAAGAAGACCATGCGCGTAAAACCTAACCTGGATTAGACGCTATGAGCGAACTAAATAGCCATCCATTTGATGCGCTAACACCCGATGTACTAATCGATGCTGTTGAGAGCCAAGGCTTTATCTGTGATGGCCGGTTTTTGGCGTTAAATAGCTATGAAAATCGTGTCTATCAGATCGGTATTGAAGAAAAAACGCCTATGATTGTGAAGTTTTATCGTCCCGAGCGTTGGACCGATGAGCAAATTAGCGAAGAGCATCAATATTGCTTTGAGCTTAAAGAGCAAGAGTTGCCGGTAGTCTGTCCGTGGATCAATAGTGAGGAAAACAGTATCAGTCATTATGCTGGGTTCCGGTTCGCACTGTATGAGCGCAGGGGGGGCCATGCGCCAGAGTTAGATAACCTAGACAATCTATTTATTTTAGGCCGATTATTGGGCCGTTTCCATGGGGTTGGAGCTACTAAGAAATTTGCGCACAGGCCAACCTTAAATGCCAAAAATTTTGGTTGGGATTCTTACCGGCTTATTAGCAAAGATTTCATGCCAAAAGAGTTAAGCCCTGCTTATGATTCTTTAGCGCTGGATGTGCTTAAAGCTATTGACCGTATTTTAGCTGACTATGGTGAGGTTACTAATATCCGTGTTCATGGTGATTGCCATTCAGGCAATATATTGTGGCGTGATGACTACCCGCATTTTGTCGATTTTGACGACGCACGAATGGCGCCCGCTATCCAAGATTTATGGATGCTATTATCGGGCGATCGACAGGAACAGACAGCGCAAATGACTGAAATTATAGAAGGTTACAATGAGTTTTATGACTTTGATTATAGGGAGTTGCGATTGATCGAAGTATTTCGTACGTTAAGAATCATGCATCACAGCGCCTGGATTGCCAGGCGCTGGTCAGATCCTGCGTTTCCACGGGCATTTTCTTGGTTTGATTCCCCTCGCTATTGGAGCGACCATATTCTTATGCTTCGTGAGCAGCTAGCGCTGCTTAATGAGCCACCACTTGAAATTCGGCTCTAGGCCCCTACCAGCTATAGTTCACACCAAGATTCAATTTGCGGTCGATTTTTTCAACGCCTTCAACGGGCTGGTTGTCGTAAGTCCATTCTAGAGAGATCTTAGTAAATAAATTGTTGATCAAAGGAAAGTCGAATCCGACATCAGCTGAGAACTGCCTATTGTCAGTGTCCTCAATGGCCACTAATAGTTGGTGAGAGTGAGAAAGCCCCACCTGTTTGAATAATAGTTTGCGGTAGTCACTAGACCAACTTAAGGTCATTCTATCGTCCTTTGTTCCATCAACAAATTCTTCACTAATCCATACTAGACCAGCTTCTGCCAAAAGAGCGCTATCATCATTATCCCAAAATTGATTGCCGAGGTTGCTACCTAAAGTATAGGAATTATCGATTGCTCGGTTGTCATTGGCGCCAAAAGATCCTTGATTACTCCAGAACCAACGATCCTTGAAGAACCAGTCCACTGAGTGACTTAGCTGATATTCAACATTAGCTTGGTTATCGTCGGCGCTTTTACTTTCATAACCGAGGGCTGAGCGATGGCGGAGAACGCCACTGAGCCAGCTCATATCTGCTTCTATACCCCACTCATTGCGCTCATCATTGCCGCTGGACATATTACCGAAAGCAGCCGTACTACCAGAAAAGGATTCACCAAAAAAACTCATAGTATTTGCAGGAGTCTCTTCTTTAGAGCTAGATTGGGTAACTTCCATCGAGGTCTTAGGTGAGGGCGCACCATTGACGGAGCGCACCTGATCCAAGGCAATACTTAAATTGCCGAAGTTATCGGAATTCCAAATAATATGAGAGTCTGTTTCTTCTATTTTTGAACCTTGCAGAATATCGCCATTCAGTAAAATAATTTCGTCTGCTGAGGCTGCTGAGAAGATAATAATGAGTAAAGAGGATAAGAATAATTTGATATGGGACATGACTGTATAATTCCTTATAAAACTGCAGCAAAACTCCTGTCTTGCTATCATTGAAGAGATGAAAGTGTAGCAATATTGTTAAAGTTGGCCTCAATATAACAGAAATTATTGCGTCTCTTGAGGGCTGGAATAATAAACTATAAGCTAAATTAAAAATACCATAGTTTTAAATCGACGAGCGTTATTTATAGGATAAATTTAAGGGCTAACTATGAGTGAGTTACCAGTAGAATTAAAATATGCGCCAAGCCATGAATGGGCGCGGTTAGACAGTGACGGCACAGTGGTAATAGGTATTACCGATCACGCGCAGGAGGCTCTAGGTGATGTAATTTACGTTGAGCTCCCTGAGGTTGGTGCCGAGATTGATGCAGGGGCAGAAATTGCTGTTGTCGAATCGGTCAAAGCGGCCTCCGATATTTACTCACCGGTTAGTGGGAAAGTCGTTGAGGTTAATCAGGCACTAGAAGATGAACCGGACAAAGTGAATGAGTCTCCCTATGCAGACGGTTGGTTTGTTCGGATAAAGTTATCTAATCCTGACGAGCTTAACGATATGATGGATGTTAATAGCTATCATATGGCTATAGAAGGCGAGTAGGCATCTAGTTTTAGTATTAATCAACGCAGTTATCTCTCAACATGGCGTTGGAATTTTTTAGGTGCCTACTAATTTAGTTTCGCAGTGAGATTATTTTCCAGTGCCGGCGCAGTGCTTCTTCACGCAGTGTATCGTCCGGATCTACGGCAATAGGACGCTCTACTTTTAATAGTAATGGCAGGTCGTTAATTGAGTCGCTATAAAAATAGCTTCCATCCAAGACTTCATCATTTTCTTTTAGCCAACTAATTAATCGCTCGACCTTACCGTCTTGATAGGTTGGAGTGCCGACAACTTTTCCGGTAAAAAAACCATCTATTATTTCGGGATCTGTCGCTAAAAGCTCGTCTATGCCGAGTGACTTGACGATAGGTTCGACAATAAAATGATTGGTAGAGGTGATAACCAACAGGCGATCTCCAGCTAAACGATGTTGCTCTATTAGAAGCGCGGCTTTGGGTAGCTTTAAAGGCTCTATCATCTCTACCATAAACTGGCGATGCAGTTTGTCGAGCTTATTTTCGGATAAACCGACCAGAGCTTTGAGTGAAAACTCAAGATATTTACATATGTCTAAGCAGCCATTTTCATAGTCAATGTAGAATTTGTCGTTCATGGCTTTGTAATGGTCTTGATCAACCAGATTATGGGTGACTAAAAATTCACCCCAGCTGTGGTCACTATCGCCAGCAATCAGGGTGTTGTCTAAATCAAAGATTGCAAGAGCCATTAAATAAACCAGAGTTATGAGAATAGCTGAAAGGATAGCGACCAACCAGCGCCGGCTCAAGAGAAAATTGCCGATACCTCAATACTATGGAACAATGGAAAGGCTAATCATTCCCCATCGCAGGTACAAAAATAGTGGTTGATAAAGACGGTTTTCGCTCTAATATTGGAATTGTTATCAGTGATGGCAAAGGTAAGGTATTTCTCGCAAAAAGAGTGGGCCAGCAATCTTGGCAGTTTCCTCAGGGAGGCATCGATAAGGGTGAATCTGTAGAGCAAGCCTTATATCGTGAGTTATATGAGGAAGTAGGTTTAGAGTCCTCAGATGTTAAAATTATTCAGCGTACAAAGCGGTGGTTACAATACCGCATCCCCGAAGCTATGCAGCGTAAGCACTCAAAACCACTTTGTATCGGCCAGAAGCAGAAGTGGTTCTTCCTGCAGATGATAGGAGATCCTGCAAAAGTTCGCTTTGACACATCTGGGACACCTGAGTTTGACGACTGGGAATGGGTCAACTATTGGTACCCGATTAACGCTGTGATTTCTTTTAAGCGCAATGTTTATCGCAATGCGCTACAGGAATTTTCTCAGCCCAATATGCGCTTTCAGCAATTAAGAGGCGCCTAGTCATGTTGGCATCTCTCCGCGCCATTGTTCAGGAGGTTAATAGTGCTCGTAGCCTACCTGAAGTACTCACGATTATTGTTACAGAAGTGCGTGCAGCGATGCAGGCGGGAGTCTGTTCTGTCTATCTGTTTGATGAGACTGACCAGCGTTATGTGTTGATGGCCACTGAGGGCCTTCGCCAAGAGTCGATCGGAAAGGTCCGCTTAGGAATGAGAGAGGGCCTTGTTGGGCTGGTCGCGGCAAAACAAGAGCCTTTAAATCTTGAGGATGCTGATCAACACCCTAACTTTGCCTATTTTGAAGAAACGGGCGAATCACCGTTTCATTCATTTTTAGGTGTCCCTATCATTCATCATCGCAAGGTGCTGGGGGTGCTGGTATTACAGCAAGAAACACAGCGGCGGTTTGCTTCTGAGGAAGAGGCCTTTGTGGTGACGGTTTGCGCGCAGCTTTCCGGTGCTATTGCGCACGCTGAGGCGACGGGCGCTTTGCGTCAACTGGCCTCGGCAGGACGAGGGAAAAGCCGTGAAGCCATATTTCAAGGCATAGCAAGCTCGCCCGGCGTTGGGATTGGTCGTGTAGTTCTGGTTTCCTCCAGCACTGACCTTTCAGCGGTACCAGAGCGATTTTCTAGGGACCCCCATGAAGAAATAAAAATATTTCTTCAGGCCTTAAAGGCAACTAAGAGAGATATGCGTAATTTAGGCGATGGCTTGGCAAGTAAATTGAGTGAGGAGGAATTTGCGCTTTTTGAGGTTTATATTCGCATGCTGGATGACCGTTCTTTAGTGAGCGAGGTGAAGGACGCCATTAAAGAGGGGAGAGCTGCAACCAGTGCGTGGAGTTCTGTCATCCTCAAACATGTGCGCACGTTCAAAAAAATGGATGACCCGTACCTGCGAGAACGCGCGGCGGACGTGAATGATCTTGGCATGCGAGTCCTCGGTTATCTTCAAGCAAAGGACACCGAGCAGTCAGCTCTTCCGAGGCGCATTGTCTTGGTGGGAGAGGATCTCTCTGCTACAGCGCTTGCTGACATACCGGTAAGTCGGTTGGTGGGGATCATCTCACTAAAGGGGTCAAGCAATTCACATATGGCGATCGTTGGGCGAGCCCTTGGGATTCCTACGGTAATGGGAGCAATTAACTTACCGTGGGCGGAATTTGAGGGGCAAGAATTAATTGTTGATGGGTCGACTGGAGATGTCATCAGTCGAGCGACGCGTGCCATGCGGCGGAATTACGTGCAGCGGCAGAGAGAAGAGAGGCAGTTTAATAAGGATCTTGAGAAGCTTAGAGATATCCCTTGTCACACGCCGGATGGAGTGCGGTTTTCTCTGTGGGTAAATACTGGATTGCGACAAGATACCTTGCAGTCCTTAAAAAGTGGTGCTGAAGCGGTGGGTCTATTTCGTACCGAAATTCCATTTTTAATGCGCTCCAGTTTTCCTACCGAGGATGAGCAGATAGAAATCTATCGAGAGCAGCTTGTCGCTTTTTCTCCACGGCCAGTCACTATGCGTACACTAGATATTGGTGGCGATAAAGATTTGCCGTATTTTCCTATAGAGGAAGAAAACCCTTTTTTAGGATGGAGGGGGATTCGCATATCGCTTGACCACCCAGAGATTTTTTTGGTGCAAATTCGAGCCATGTTGCGCGCTAGTGTGGGTATTAACAACCTACGCATTATGTTGCCAATGATTAGTAATATTCCAGAACTAGAGAGAGCGCTCCAGTTGATTGACCGTGCTTATCGAGAATTGACCGAGGAGGAAGGCTACAGTATTAAACGGCCTCTAATGGGAGCTATGATAGAGGTGCCAGCCGCAGTTTATCAGGTAAAGGAAATTGGTCGTCGGGTCGACTTCTTGTCGGTGGGGACTAATGATCTCACACAGTATTTGCTAGCTGTCGATCGAAATAATCCTAGAGTAGCTGATCTTTATCATACCCTGCATCCAAGTGTGTTGAGGGCGTTAAAGTCAATTTTTGAACAGGCATCTTCGGTAAAGTGCCAGCTCAGCATTTGTGGAGAGATGGCCGGAGACCCCTTAAGTGTTGCAGTCCTTTTAGGACTCGGGTATGAGACATTTTCAATGAGTGCCAGCAGTCTATTGCGTGTTAAATCGATGCTATTAAATGTAACTCGTAAAGACGCGCAAATTTTAGCGCGCCGGGCATTAAAAATGCCTGATTCTCAAACGATTTATGACTTCATGTCTGAATCATTAAATCAACCGGAAGTGTCTAAGCTCCTTAGAACGACGCCTAAGCGGTATACGAAGCATCGAAACTAATTATCTAAGATTCTAAAGTTAAACTGATTGAAGTCCCTTCTCTGCCCTGCGTCAAAGCATTGCTCTGCTGTATGAACCTCTCCATTACTGGATACTATAATCGCGGTTGCGGCCCTCGTCCCATAACCCTCAGCAACAATAAAGGGAGAGGACAGTAAGCTTTCCCATTCTGCTGGCACGCCAGTGTTAGGGAGTAGATGTGGAGCATAGGTTTTTTGCAAAGACAGCGTCTCAAGTAATACGGGTAAGGCGTCGATGTCTATTTTTCGATCTACTATTGTTTGGGATAACTGTTCGCGAGCATGCTCAACTTTGGGCCAGGGACTGTCTAGCGCGTGGTTACTGAGGGCATAGACTCCGGGCTCTAAGATAACTCTCGGGTCACCTTGGTTGTTTAGATAGAGCAAGGATACGCCATCATAGATCAGTAGATTAAAGCCATCATAATCTGATAGCTGAGCCGCGATTGAGTCGGCCCACTGATGAACATCATCACTCGAAGATAAAAAGTCAGTTACCAGTTTGCCTCGAGAGAGGGTTTTTGCCTGAGAAATAGTGTTGCCATGAAGGTCGCGAAAGTTAGTCACCGCTGCGAACCGGCCATTGCGTTTTAGTCCCAACCAGGTACCGCCAGCTTGTTGGTCTCTGCCGGCTAAAATCTGACTATCAGTCCACCAATGCATAGGCAATGTTGGGCGTTCATAGAATTCGTCGCGATTAGAAATGACGATGAGAGGGGCATCGGGGTGGCAATTAAAAGCAAAGGCAAGTAAACACATAAGCGGAGTATAACTATTTCTGCTTTTGTCCGTCATCCTTCTTGGCAGTAATGATCATAAACCGCTATGATCAGCGCAACAGTATTTTTGGAGCACTCTTCCCTGATGTTAACCTATCCATCCATTGATCCAGTGGTTTTATCAATTGGCCCATTGCAAGTGCATTGGTACGGCGTGATGTATCTTTTGGGCTTTATTGTGGCGTGGCGCTTGGCACTCCGTAACAGTCAGAGACCTTGGTCCCCTATCAAAAAAAATCAGGTGGAAGACTTAATTGTCTATGGAGCCTGGGGCGTTATTTTAGGCGGTCGCCTCGGCTACATGTTTTTTTACGGTGCCGACAAATGGTTGGCTGACCCAGCGATGTTGATCCGTATATGGGAAGGGGGGATGTCCTTTCATGGTGGTTTAATTGGGGTTGCAATAGCTATCTTGATTTATAGCCGCAAGTATCAAATTCCGTTTCTTGGTTTGACTGATTTTGTAACACCACTTGTCCCTACAGGATTGCTATTCGGACGATTGGGAAACTTTATTGGGCAAGAACTTTATGGAAGGCCTACTGACATGCCTTGGGCAATGGTTTTTCCAGCTGACCCAGAGCAACTTGCTCGGCACCCCTCGCAACTTTATGAAGCCGCCCTAGAAGGGCTAGTTATGTTCCTTATCATTAATTGGTTTGCTCGCAAACCGAGGCTTTACGGCCATGTAACCGGGTTATTTTTGATTCTCTACGGAATTTTTCGGTTTACAGTAGAATTTGTACGACAGCCAGATGCGCAGTTTGTGGGCCAATCAGCGCTTGTAGAGTCTTTTAGTTGGATGACGCGCGGGCAGACACTGTGTATTCCTATGATAATTCTAGGCTTGTGGTTTATGCGCAAAAGCTTTCAGCGCTTACTTGATAATTCGGTTAGTTCCTCATGAAGCAATATTTAGACTTAATTCGACATATTCGCGATCATGGTGTTAAAAAAGAAGATCGCACGGGAACTGGCACAGTGAGTATTTTTGGCCATCAGTTGCGGTTTGATTTAGCAGCGGGATTTCCCTTAGTTACTAGTAAGAAAGTTCATCTAAAATCAATAATCCATGAATTGCTGTGGTTTATCCGCGGTGACACTAATATCCGTTATTTGGTGAAGAATGGAGTTGGCATTTGGAACGACTGGCCTTATCAAAGCTGGCTACGGGAGACAGGTCAAGATAAGACCTTGGCTATGTACTCGCCTGAATGGACTGCGCAAAAGAAGTCGTTCATAGAGCGGATTAAGGTGGATGTCGATTTCGCTGATGAGTACGGAGACCTTGGTCCTGTCTACGGTAAGCAATGGCGCGATTTTGGCGGAGTTGATCAGTTGGCTCAATTAATTAACGACATCAATACTAATCCGGACTCTCGGCGTCTCATTGTTTCTGCTTGGAACCCTCAAGATATTCCAGTGATGGTGAAATCTGGGCTACCACCCTGCCACAGCTTATTTCAGTTTTATGTGGTTGAGGGGCGGCTAAGTTGTCAGCTCTATCAACGCAGTGCCGACGTGTTTCTCGGGGTGCCCTTTAACATTGCATCATACGCCATACTTACACTGATGATAGCCCAAGTGACGGGGCTAGAGCCCGGCGACTTTGTCCATACTTTTGGAGATGCTCATCTCTATCTCAACCATATGGATCAGGTTAATGAGCAGCTGTCCCGAACCACCTTTCCATTACCGACTCTTAAGATCAATCCGGCGGTGAACAACCTGTTTGATTTTGTGTTCGAGGATTTCGAATTACAGGACTATCAATCTCATGACCCTATCTCAGCACCGGTTGCGGTCTAAGCAATGAAGCTATCATTAATAGTCGCAATGAGCCGCAATGGGGTTATTGGTTTGGATAATCGATTGCCTTGGCATTTATCCGAGGACCTTAAGTATTTTAAATCGGTAACAATGGGGAAACCTATTATTATGGGTCGAAAAACATTCGACTCTATCGGTCGCCCGCTGCCAGGCCGCTGCAATATTGTTATTACACGTAATTCAAGTTGGACCGAACCCGGTGTTAAGGTCGCCCAGACTATAGATCAAGCGATACTTTTAGGGCAGCAGGCCTGTCAGGAGAGTGAGGGCGATGAGGTGATGGTGATCGGAGGAGAACAAATTTATCGTGCAACTGTAGCTTCAGCAGATCGCATCTACCTTACTGAGGTTGATGCTGACATTAAGGGAGATGCATTTTTTCCTGAATTTAATAGAAATGCATGGAATCAAGTGAAAGTTCAGCACCCTGAGCGAACGGACAATCCGTCTTATCGCTTTTTGGTATTAGACCGCATTTAAGTTTCGGTGGTTTCATTGAGCTGAAGATGTTACTTTAGGTAACAAAATAGAAGCTTCTTGCTTTAAACTCAGCGTTTTCGAAACAGCCAAATTGATTCTTTAAGATGAGACTGTTACAAAGGTGCGCTGAGGAAAAAGTAAGGTTTCTCTTCGAACGATTGTGCTGAACTTAAGCGCTATTTAGAACACTAATCTGGTAGACCCAAATTGAGGGAACTATGAATAAGCAACCACTAAAAGCATTGGCACTTGTCGCTGCGCTAATCTGTGGTCTGACTGCAAGTGCAGTTCAGGCAGCTGAGGTAAACGACGTGTTAAAAGCTGGAGCCGTTAAGGTTAAAACAGCCAAAACATCGCAGACCAAAGTTGATCGTATTGCTGATCAAACTGATGGACTTCTGCAAGAATTCAAACAGGTCAACAAACAAATCGAATCGCTGAGGGTTTATAACTCTCAACTGGATCGTCAGATTATTAGCCAGAAGACGATGATGGCTGAACTTCAAGAATCGATAAAGAATGCGACTGTCATTGAGCGAGGGATTTCTCCGCTAATGGCCAGCATGCTGGATGGGTTGGGAGATTTCATCGACTTGGATATGCCGTTTAAAATAGAGGCGCGTAGCAACGCGATCGCTGATTTGAACATAAATCTTGATAGCGCCAAGTTTTCTGCGGCCGAGAAATTCCGTCAGATTTTGGAGGTCTATGATATTGAGTCAGCGTACAGCCTTTCTTTAGAATCTTACCGGGATATGGTTGATATCAATTCTGATGGCTCAGAAGTAGAAGTAGAAATGCTTCGTATTGGACGAGTTGCTCTAATGTATCAAACTAAAGACAAATCTCAGACAGGTGCATGGAACAAGGCTACAGGTTCTTGGGAAACGTTAGGTGGTGAGTATCGTCGAGCGGTCACCGATGGTATTAAAATTGCAAAGAAAATTTTGCCTCAGGATGTTATGCAAATGCCAATTACAGCACCGGAGACAGCACAATGAAAATGAAATTTATTAAAGTTATCATGGCCTTTGCTGCCGCTACTGCCTTTACTATGCCTGCTGTGGGGCAAGACGCAAAAACCTTAGACGAGCTATTAATGATGATTGAGGATTCCTCAATTTCAGAAACAGCCGATTACCGACAGCGCGAAGCAGCGTTTAAAAGTGATCAACGCAAGCAAGCGCAGTTATTGAAGAAAGCGCAAAATGATAAGGCGTTCGAAGAGCGTCGATCAGATCGTCTGGAGCAGAATATCCGCGATAATGACGCACTTATAATCACCTTGCGTGAGCAGCGTGACAAGCGCCTTGGTTCGTTAAAAGAGCTATTTGGCCATTTAACCGGCGCTGCTGGTGATATCCGCGCCAATCTTAATCAGTCAATTGTTAGTGCTCAGATCCCTGGTCGTACTGATTTCTTGGATGATTTGATTGATAAAATGAGCAGTGATACTCGCTTGCCCTCCATCGAAGACATTGAAAAGCTTTGGTATGAGCAGCAGCGAGAGATGGTTGAAAGCTCACGAGTCGTTAAATTTAATCGTTCCGTATTGCTGACTAATGGTGAGCAAGCCGAAATGGAAGTCGTTCGAGTGGGTACTTACAATTTAGTCTCAGACGGTATGTATCTAGAGTATAGCCCCAAAAGTGGGTTGGTTTCGCAGTTAGCGCGTCAGCCCAATGCTCACCAGTCATCTGCGTCAGATCTTCAAGCTGCAGAATCTGGTTTCACCAAAACTGGCCTAGATCCAACAGGGCCATTGGGTGGAGGTTTACTTAGCGCCTTGATTAATACACCGACGTTAATTGAGCGTTGGCACTTTGGCGGCATCGTTGGTTATGTAATCACGGCTGTATTTGCCTTTGCTATTGTCCTCGCCATTTGGCGCTTTGTGGTTCTTCAGGGCATGTCAGCTAAAGTAAGTGCTCAGCTTTCAGGCGACAAACCTGATACCACTAATCCTCTTGGACGAGTTCTGCAAGTAGGTGCTGATAATGCAGGGTTAGATCCGGAATCATTGGAGCTTAAATTGCACGAAGCTGTGCTTAAAGAGCGGCCGGAAATTGAGTCAGGCCTAAATCTGTTGAAAGTTATTTCCATGGTTGCGCCTTTGATGGGTCTTTTGGGAACGGTGACAGGTATGATTATCACCTTCCAGATGATTACTCTTTATGGTGCTGGTGATCCTAAGGCAATGGCTGGCGGTATCTCCCAGGCGTTGATTACTACAGTATTAGGACTTGTTGTGGCTATTCCGACTGTACTGATGCACACCCTAGTGAATGGTAAAGCGCAACGTATTTTGCATGTTCTGGAAGAGCAGAGTGCTGGCATTGTGGCTGGTTCAGTAGAGGCCCGTTAAGATGTTTTTTGAAGATACGATGGCGGACGTAGGGAAATTTATGGATTCAGGTGGCCCAGTCCTATGGGCCATTGTTGTCCTGCTGTTCGTCATGTGGACTCTTATTTTTGAGCGAATGTGGTATCTCCGATCCGTCGTTAGCGTGGATGTTCAGGGAGCTATCGATACCTGGGAGGCGCGCAAAGAACATAAGTCTAAGCACGCTCACCAGGTTAGAGAAAAGATACTTTCTGAGGTTAGCCTTGAAATTAACACCAACATGATGATGATCAAAACGCTGATTGCCTTAGCCCCATTGTTTGGCTTACTGGGTACGGTAACGGGCATGATCACCGTTTTTGACGTCATGGCCTTCACTGGTGGTGGCGATGTCAAGGCAATGGCTGGAGGTGTTTCTCAGGCGACGGTTCCCACTATGTCAGGAATGGTTGCCGCGCTGTCGGGTGTATTCGCAATGACTTACGTTGATCGAATGGCCCTTCGGGAGCAACAGCTACTGGAAGATCATTTGACCATGGAAAATTAAATGGTGATTGCTACATTTTGTAGCAACACCTATGAGAGACAACTATGCGCAATAGAACAGGTAAATCACAAGATCAGGGCCAGACAATCGATCTGACCCCAATGCTTGACGTGGTTTTCATTATGCTTATCTTTTTCATTGTTACGGCAACATTTATTAAGCTACCCGGCGTGGAAGTAAATAAAATGGACACGGTCACAGAAGAATCCTATAAAAAGGTGCAGATCCTGCTGGCAGTGAGCGAGAACAATGAATTTTGGATTGATAAAAAACGGATTGAACCATCCGCATTGAAAATCAATCTAACCAGAATGTTTAATGAAAATCCAAAGGGCGGCATGGTCATTCAAGCCGATAATGAGTCCAATATTGAATCGGTTGCCAAGGTTGCTGATATCGCGCGCGATATCGGTATTTCCCCAGTAGCGATTTCTGTTGAAAACGACTGAGTTAATAGTATGGATGTAATGAGAATTGGAATTTCCGCTGTACTTGGTATGGCAGCGACTTTTGGGTTGGTCATGTTGATGTACACATTAATTGACTCAGGCAGTAAAGATCTAGATGAAGGGCCTACCATTAAGATACCTGACTTCCTGCATGTTGACCGAGATGTTAGCGAAAATGTAAAGAAGACCGAGGTTGAAAAGCCTGAAGATCCTGAGACACCACCACCTGAAATTCCAGAAGAGAACTTGGAATTTGAGATCCCTGATAATGTTGTGAGCATGGCCGCGCCTAAAGTTGGCGGAGGCATGAAAGTAGGACTCGGCGCTTTCTCTAGGGATTCTGATTATATTCCGGTGTATGTGCCGCAACCACAATATCCACGGCGGGCACAGACCAGAGGCAAGGAAGGCTATGCCGTGGTTGAAGTCATTATTACCGCAACTGGCGGTGTTCGTGACCCCGTTATGATCGAAGAATTTCCAGAGGGTTGGGGTTTTGGTCGAGCAGCGGTTAAAGCGGCATTAAAACTAAAGTACAACCCAAGAGTAGTCGATGGCGTTGGCCAAGAAGTTACTGGTGTGTTGTATAAATTTACGTTCCAGATGGAGAAGTAAGGAGACCCCTATGTTTAGTAGATTAAAAGTTCTAGCAGTAGTGGGTGCGGCTTTTTTACTGCCATTAATGGTGTCAGTAAGTTCGCCCGACTCTGTCTTGTCGATGAGCGCTGTTGCCGCAGAAAAGAAAGAACCCAAGTATAAAGATGTAAAAACTCGCAAAAGACAGTCGGTCGGTAAAACCTGCGCAAAGGCTTTAGATAAGGTCCAGGGTGAGAAGGGACCGATTTTTGCTGCCGGTGAACTAGGCGAAAAAGAAGATGCCTCCCTGTTATGGCTGGAGGCAAAGGCGATGCTTAATAATATCGAAAGTCGGCCTAAAATCTGCGCTTCAGACTATGAAAAGAGCCAGGTTTGGAACATGCTTGGTTATGTTTTTTACTCTATGGATGACTTTACTGGCGCGACCGGATACTACAAAAAAGTGGTTGAAGGCGTTGGAACTCCGCCAGAGATGAAGTTAGATACCCGCTATACCCTAGCTCAATTTTATGCGATGCAAGAGAAATATGCGTTAGCTGTAGAGCAGCTTGAGATATGGATAGACGCAGCCATCATTGTTGGTTTGGATGCGCGTATGTTAATAGCGCAGCTTTACTATCAATTGGAGCGCAAAGCTGACGCTTTGGAAATGGTTGAAATTGCAATTGATGAATCTGAGGCAAAAGACATCTTACCGAAAGAGACTATGTGGTCGTTGCAGAGAGTCCTTTATTATGAGAAAGATGATATTAAAAAGGTGACGTTGATACTACAAAAATTAGTTAAGCACTATCCTAAGTGGACTTACTGGAAGCAGTTGGGTGGCATGTATGGTACCCAAGAACGTGAAACCGATCAGTTGGTTGCCACAGAAATGGTTTATCTTAATGACCAGTTAACCACTGAAAGCCAGGTCATGAGTATGGCTTATATGTACCTGGGTGCCGAAGTTCCCTATCGCGCCGCTATGATTATTGATAGAGGCATGAGCGACAAGATTATAGAGAAAACTGCCAAAAACCTTGAAGTATTAGGCCAAGCTTGGTGGGCGGCCAAAGATTTACCTAGCGCGCTGAAAGCATTTGAGAGTGCGTCGAAGAAGTCTGATAGTGGCGAGCTACAATCACGGATCGCCTCTATTTATCTCGACTTAGGTAATGACAAGAAGGCTTATAGAGCAGCGCAGAAGGCGGCGAAGAAAGGGTCTATCAAAAATCCTTCATCAAACTATTCCACCATGGGTAGTGCCTTGGTTAATTTACATTGTTACAAGGATGCTATCTCAGCTTTCAAAAAGTCAGTAAAAGCAGCAAAGACTAAAAAGAGAAAGCGCTTTCCTCGGCAATGGATTAAGTTTGCCGATGCTGAAGGTAATAGATTACAAAGATTGCGTGATGTGGGTGCTACGGTTCCAGGTTGTAACAAGGCATAGATAATATCCAATTATTGTCTTAAGAAATATAAAAAAGCCCGGTCAACTGTCCGGGCTTTTTTACATCATGTGATTTTTCGGCTAAGGGTTTATAGTTGAGACAGGTCTCGAACAGCACCTTTGTCAGCGCTAGTGGCCAGTTTTGCATAGGCCTTTAACGCCGCCGATACTTTTCTTGGGCGGTCTTCTTCGGGCTGCCAACCAAGCTTGTCCTGATTTTTCCGCCGTTCTGCGAGTTCTGTATCTGATACCAGTACATTAATAGTTCGGTTAGGGATATCAATTCTAATGGTGTCACCTTTGCGTACTAAGCCAATATTACCGCCAGCACCTGCTTCGGGGGATACGTGGCCAATTGACAACCCTGAGGTGCCACCGGAAAAACGACCATCGGTAATAAGTGCACAGACTTTGCCCAGATTCTTTGATTTAATATAGCTGGTTGGGTATAGCATCTCCTGCATACCTGGGCCACCTCGAGGCCCCTCGTAGCGAACAATCACCACATCTCCCGCTACAACCTCATCGTTGAGAATAGCTTGGACCGCCGCATCCTGACTCTCTGTGATGAAAGCAGGCCCTTCAAAGACATGAATTGATTCGTCAACCCCAGAGGTTTTTACCACACATCCATCCGGTGCTAGATTGCCGGTCAATATCGCCAGACCGCCTTCCAAACTAAAGGCATTGTCTAGATTTCTAATACAACCATTGGTGCGATCTGCATCTAGAGATGGCCAGCGTGTGCTCTGGCTAAAGGCTGTCTGAGTTGGAATTCCAGCTGGACCCGCCTTATAGAATGTTTTTACTTCGTCGCTGACATGACCGCTGACAATGTCCCACTTATCCAGAGCGTCCTTTAGAGTAGGCGCATGCACCATTGGTAGGTTGTCATGGATCAATCCTGCACGATTAAGCTCAGCTAAAATTCCCATAATTCCACCGGCTCGGTGGACATCTTCGACATGATATTCTGGTGTACTCGGTGCCACTTTACACAACTGGGGCACGGTTCGAGAAAGTCGATCAATATCGGATAGGGTGAAGTCAATATTAGCTTCTTGGCAGGCAGCCAATAAGTGAAGAATAGTGTTCGTTGAGCCACCCATGCAGATATCTAGGGTCATAGCATTTTCAAAGGCCTTAAAATTAGCAATCGATCTGGGCAGAACAGAATAGTCATCATGCTCGTAGTGCTGGCGAGCGATTTTAACAATGGTACGACCTGCTTCCTGAAATAATTTACGACGGTCAGAGTGCGTGGCTAACACAGTTCCATTGCCGGGCAGGGAAAGCCCTAGGGCTTCAGTTAGGCAATTCATAGAATTAGCTGTAAACATCCCTGAACAAGAGCCACAGGTTGGGCAGGCGGAGCGCTCGTACTCTGCAACTTTCTCATCGCTGGCCTCGTCATCCACAGCTATCACCATGGCATCAACTAAATCCAATTTATGTTCAGAAAGCTTAGTCTTCCCGGCCTCCATCGGCCCGCCAGAGACAAAAATCGTTGGGATATTGAGGCGCATTGCCGCCATCAGCATGCCTGGAGTTATTTTGTCGCAATTGGAGATACAAACTAGCGCATCGGCACAGTGAGCATTTACCATATATTCCACAGAATCAGCGATAACATCTCGTGAGGGCAGCGAGTAAAGCATCCCATCATGGCCCATGGCTATGCCATCATCCACAGCAATAGTGTGGAACTCTCGAGCGATTCCTCCAACCTTGGCAATCTCGGCAGCCACCAAATCACCCATGTCTTTTAAGTGCACATGTCCTGGTACAAACTGTGTATAGGAATTGGCAATGGCGATCATGGGCTTATCGAAATCGTCATCTTTTAGCCCCGTCGCGCGCCAAAGTGCTCGGGCACCGGCCATATTCCGGCCTTGAGTGGTAGTGTGCGAACGATATTTAGGCATTTTAAGGTCTCATACTGTGGTTATATGTCTTAGTCTAATGGCGTGCTGGGGAATACCACCAATACACCACTCATTTCTAGATAGCTTTGTGAAAGACTCCAGCATTGCGTTGGTAATTATACATTGATTGCTTGTTCGCTGGCAGATCTGCTACCTCACCGCTAATAAAACCTTTTTCCAAAAACCAATGGGCTGCCTGAGTCGTCATTACACATAAGCTAGACATGCGCTGTTGTCGAGCCTCGAATTCAATCTGATCAAATACTCTCGATCCAATACCTTGGCCATTGAAATCTGGGTGTATTGCGACACACGCAACCTCACCCATCTGCTTGTCTGCAGTGGGGTAAAGGGCCGCACAGCCGACAATTAGCCCTTCAGGGTGAACGACAACGATAAAGCGAGATATCTCTGTTTCTAGAAGCTCACGAGATCGTTTAACCAAAACTGATTGATCTTCAAGAGGTGTAATTAGCTCCAAGATACCGCCAACATCTTCGATAGTGGCCACTCTAATTGCTTCGCCATAATCTTTACTAAGCAGAGTGCCGCTGCCATCCCGCGTAAGCAACTCTGATAGCAAGGCTCCATCTTCTTTGTGGCTGACTAAATGAACACGTTCGACACCGCTCTGACAGGCATGAACTGCCGCGCCTAAAAGTGACACTTGTTGAACATCTTTGCTAGTTTCTAATATCTCGGCAAGTTGCGGTATTGAAAGCGTGCGCAATAGACTTCCTTTATCCATTACACCCGGAGATTCACTGACTAAAATCAGTTTCTCAGCCTCTAATGTAATAGCTACTTGAGCCGCTAAGTCCTGATAATTTAAGTTAAAGGACTCCCCAGTGGCAGAAAACCCTATTGGTGATATTAGCACCATGGAGTTGTCGTCTAGCTGGTATTTAATTGCGTGACTGTCAATTCGTCGAATCTCTCCGGTACGTTGAAAATCGATTCCATCGCGAACACCAACAGGTTTCGCCGTAACAAAATTACCTCCGATCACTCGAACACGAGCTCCGTGCATTGGAGAACTAGGCAGCCCCATGGACAGTTCAGACTCGATCGCCAATCGAGTGCTACCTACGGCTTCTTTAATGCAGAGCATTGCCTCACTACTGGTTATACGCAAGTGCTGCTCAAAGCTAGTTTCAATGCCTGAGAGAGCAAGGCGCTTATTGATCTGGGGTCTAGCCCCATGGACTACAACGATGCGCATTCCGAGACTTTGTAAAAGTGCAATATCATGCACCATGCTATGGAAGTTGGATTGCAGGACCGAACCCCCAGATATGGCGATAACAAAGGTCTTGCCTCTATGTGCGTGTATATAGGGCGAAGTCTGTCTTAAGAACTTTACGTCGTTTTTATCTTTCATGGCGGGATTATAAGCAACAGCGGCCAATAAGTTCATATAAAAGACCAGTTGTTGGTTAAATAATCGCTATTTCTAGCCCTTTGGTCCGTTTATATTCGATTTTTGGCTTATTTTTATGCCCTGATGCTTCGAATGGCTCTCAGGATACAGGTAAAGCAGTCAGCAATAAAAACCATTTAGCACTCTAAAAATAACAATTTTTACGACCATAGGATAAGCGGTGATGCTATCGTTAATACTCAATTTATGGTTCAATTCGAATCTTAAATATTGATCCACTAACGACCGATGATAGTGGGTTGTAGTGGTATCACTACGGCAATAAAATGCACCACGCTTTATGGGCAGATGAAACACTCCATATTATTACCATTAGCCGAAGGTAAAGTTGTCATAAGCGTTATGATTTAATGGTCGATTAGAGAGTAGGATATTCCATTTTTAGTGAAAATTAATTAACAAGAAGGAAAGGTCAATGTCGTTCTCGGACCGCGATGGGTTTATTTGGATGGATGGTAAGTTAGTGGATTGGCGTGATGCGCAAACACACTTTTTAACGTCTTCGCTGCACTATGGTAATGCAGTTTTTGAAGGTATAAGAGCCTATCAAACTGAGAGTGCTGGCACCTGCATATTCAGGCTTGAAGATCACATTAAGCGCCTATTCAATTCAGCAAAAATAATACATATGACCATTCCTTATAGCCAAGAGGAAGTTTGTGCGGCGCATCGGGAAGTGGTTCGCTCTAATAATTTAGATGCAGCTTACATTCGACCATTGGTGTTTTTGGGTTCTGAAGGAATGGGTCTTCGGGCTGAAAATCTAAAAGTACACCTTGGTATTGCTGCTTGGGATTGGCCGTCTTATATGCCTCCAGAGACCTTAGCCTCTGGTCTTAAAGTGCGCACTTCCTCTTATACTCGGCACCATGTCAATATCACCATGGTTAAAGCCAAGGCAAGCGGCAACTATTTGAACTCAATGTTGGCCTTGCGCGAAGCGATAGATTCTGGCTGTGATGAAGCGATTATGCTCGACCCAGAGGGGTATGTTTCTGAAGGCAGTGCAGAGAATTTCTTTATGGTGCGCGATGGGGTGATTTATACCCCGGACTTAACGTCATGCCTCGACGGTATCACTAGAGATACTGTGTTTAAACTAGCTGCTGATAAAGGCATCGAAGTTCGTGAAAAGCGTATTTCTCGGGATGAGGTGTATATTGCTGATGAAGCCTTTTTTACCGGTACAGCGGCAGAGATCGTACCTATTCGAGAGTATGACAGCCGCATCATTGGCGATGGCAAGCGTGGCCCAGTGGCTGCAGTACTCCAGGCTGCGTACTCGGAACTTGTGCAGGGTAAAAACGCTAAATACCAGAATTGGTTGGCGTCGGTAACTGACTAAATGCCCTCTGCTAATAATTAGGTCGAACTGGAATTAATGCGATGACAGCAGCAAGTGAAGTTTTCCCTCTACCTGAGCTGTCAGTAGATTTAGGTGGTCCAGAGCGCGGATGGAATAAGTAGGCTGTATTTGCTGAAACTCTCTATGACCTGAGTGATTAGATATAGTACTAAATCGGTGTGGTTATCATAATTTCGAGCGAGCGCTACTCAGTGTCAATTGCAGAAACTCAAATAATACTAGGTAATTCCAGTAAGAAATTCTCGGGAATAACCTCAACAATGCTGCAGGTGCTGCGCTATCAGAAAAACTATGCGCATGTTGCGGTGTTGGGAGCTAATTATGTACCAACTGATACACATGTCCTCGGCTATAGGCAGTTCTTAAAACTGACAAAGTCTCCTTTAACTAATGGTGAATGGCGAGTATTTCATGCTCGCCGTAACGATGAAATGATTCAGGCACTGACTGCCAAGATATTATTTGGCTCTAAAATAAAGATAGTATTTACCTCAACTGCTCAGCGCCAACACAGCGCATTTACTCGGTGGCTGATGAGTAAAATGGATGCCGTTATCTCCACTAGTCCCACTGCCGCCGAGTTTGTTCAGGACTGTCGTGTCGATAGAATAATCCCTCACGGAATTGATATTGGCAAATACAAACCAGCTAAGAGCAAGTTTGAGGCCTGGCAAGCCCTCGGCTTGCCAGGTTCTCAGGGTATTGGGATATTCGGCCGTGTAAGATATTCTAAAGGTATTGATATACTTGTAGATGCGGCGATCCCAATCCTACGGCGGGACCCTGAGGTCACTGTGGTGATCTGTGGCGAGTGTCTTCCGAAAGATCAGATCTACAAAAATCAGATACAGAGTAAAATCAATAATGCTGGGTTATCAGATCAATTTGTATTTTTAGGCAAGCAGCCGTTTAGTAGGCTGCCTTCAATCTTCCAGAGTATGACCGTGGTTGCCGCCCTGAGTCGTAATGAGGGTTTCGGATTAACGCCACTGGAAGCTATGGCTTCTGGCTGTGCGGTAATCACCAGTGAAGCTGGAGCTTGGAAAGATATCATAGACTCAGGCCACAATGGATATTGTGTACCGATTGGAGATGCCGCTGCGGTGACGGAAAAACTAGAGATTCTAATAAGTAATAAAATGACGAGAGACGCCATGGCTGTGGTCGCTAGAGAACACGTAATCAAGCATTATACGGTAGAAAAAGAGGCACAAAATATCACCCAGTTTTTACTGTCATTGTGTCGGTGAATTTTTCACTCGATAGGTATTAAAGGCACGCGCTAATTCAGAGTGTTTCTATAAGTGGCTACTCGAGTTTTAGTCTTGTATGAAAAATCTGATCACTGGCAATAATAGGTTTTACAGGCAGTATCGATGCGCATAAAAACGCCTTTTAGCTAAGAATATGTTACAAAAGCTAACAGGTTAATACAGTTTAATTTTGTAGCTGGAAGCGCGGCAGCCAGCCAAAAATTGCACTTTAAAACCGTGCGCTGCCGATCTCCTCGGGTGCCATGAGGGAGGTATTAGATAATTCGAAATTTTTGTCTATTCTCGGTCCAGGCATCAAACTAGCCCCATTTTTCCGAAAAGCATGGCTGCCAGTGTCTAGGTACTCTGCCGCGATGATGGCAAAAAATTCACTGGTGTATTGGCCGGATCATTGGTGCCGTAGTTTCAAGCGACATTGTATAAAGCCATTTTCCTTTTTTCTTGCGCGTGATACGGAGATGCCAGCTGATACCCGAGTTTTAGTCTTTCATGGGAAACCCGACCCCCATGAAGCGATTACTGTGGTTAGTGGGAAGTGATATCGACGATTTAAGCCCGAGACTTGGGTTCAGAATCACTGGCATTAAAGACTGTGATGCTCATCACAAAAATCATAAAAAGACGGCATAATCTCATTTCTTAACACCCTTATTGTTTAGTGCAAACGCTCCTTATGATAGCCTCTCTATGCATATATAGATAATCATATATATAATAGCGAGAGTGATTTTTGATGGACGTTATATTTATATCTCGGCGCGGATCAATGTACAAATATTTTCGCTACCTGTCGGCTAATTTAAACCTTAATACAAGGGTGTTTGATTTTTCATTGTGGTCGTATTTCGGGTCAAAAAAAATGGATCTGACCGAAGATGAAGTCCAGCAGGGTATAAAATTTCACCTTCATCGTAAGCAGATTAAGCATGACTTCCCGGCGTGGTGTTGGCTGATTATTGAACGTTATTATGGTTTCAAATATAGGCTTATCCATCGTAGGTTTTGCCGCTTATTTAGGTTTCACAAGCCGGCTTGTATAGCTATTTTCAATGGCTATCGATTGCCAGAGCAGGCAATTAAAAATCTTGCTGGCAAGTTGTCTATACCAGTGATTCACTTTGAAAATGGTTTGTTACCTAATACAACAACTTTCGATTTGAATGGGGTTAATGCACATAACAGTGTGCCCAGGAATATCGAGTTTTATATAAATTATCGGATGCCTAGGGCTAACCCAAAACTTTCTTCAACAAAGCTAGTCCAGAGAAAATTCCATCGTTTAAAAAAATCTTATTCCCAGCAATCAGATTTCCATCACCCTCTGCCTAAGAAATTTATATTTGTGCCTTTTCAGGTTCTATTTGATAGTCAGGTATTACTCAACTCTCCAAACATAGCTAATATGCATGAGCTATATGGCTGGATTGAATTTACAGCATCTCGATGTAGCGACAGTACTATACAGTTTGTGCTCAAAGAGCATCCATCGGACCCCCACAGATACAAAGATTTACATTTTCGTAATCCGCGAATTATCTTCAGCAATAAAGGCACTCAGGAGCTGGTTGAGCAGTCACAAGCCGTGATAACCATCAATTCCAGTGTTGGTCTAGAATCGTTGCTACTGGGAAAGAGAGTATTCGTTTTGGGTGAGGCCTGTTATGCAATTGAAGGAATGACCAAGCCGATACAGTCTAAACAGAAGCTGTTAAAGAGGGTTAATCAGTTGGATAGTTGGCAGCTTGATCTGCCTCTTGTAGAGAAGTTTCTGAGTTATCTGAAAGTTGATTACTGCGTCCGGGGATCTTGGCGCACACCTGACCAGCGCCATCTAGAAGAGGTTCATCGGCGCTTCAGTGATATAGTCTCGCAGTCTCCTGCAATCACAGCTAACGACGCTATTATTATAGGTGCTTAGAGATCTTGTTTCTTAGTGGCTTGATGGCTGATTAATGATTTGCCAACGAGTAAGCCAATCTAGGATGGAGCTATACACCTTTGCGCTTTCGGGCACTTGATCATTGTAGACAGCTTTTTCATTAAGCAAAAAGTCAGCTGTTACCTCCAAGCCAGATCCAAAGCTGTTGAGCTGCTTCTGGTAACCCTTGTTGTGCGTTATTAGGTACTCCGAGTGATAGGCAAAGTTAGGGGTTTTGTAATGATCTTCGGCCGTCAGCAAATTTCTGCCGAGATTTAGGTAAGTTGCTTTGGATAATGCAGCGTTATAGAGGGTTGGCATAATATCCTTGTGAGATGCTATCTGGTTGGTGTCTGGTTGCAGGCTAGGACGATAGCTAGCGGGCAAATAAAGATAAAAGGGAACGCTGAGTTCGTGTAGGCGCTCAGCTGATTTATAGCTCATACCACGAATCGCATGATCCCCAGTTGCTGCGACAATAGTATTACTTTTGAGTCGGCTATTTTTCACCGCTGACATAAACTGCCCTAGCTGATCGTTCGTGTATCGATAGGTATCTAGGGATTCTGGTGGTAGATCTTGAAGCTTTGTGGATAAACTATCAGCTGGTGGGGACAAGGTTAAATTGTGATGTTTTGGTAACTGATAAGGCGGATGATTAGTGACGGTTAAAGTCACGATAAACAGGGGTCTGTCATGCTCATTATTGTCCAGTAGTTGCTTAATAGTCTCTTCAAATACAAATTTGTCTTCCCCTCCCCAAACGCTTGATTCCATTGTGGGATAACGCTCGCGCAATTGGTGAGCGCCAATAAACTCATCGAAGCCTTGGGTCTTCAAGTAATCACTGCGATTTGATAGTCCCTCAAACCCCGCATAGACAAAAACTGTTCTGTAGCCTGCTTTTTTAAATACATTAGCCACAGAAGTTTTCAGAGGAATGTGTTGATGGCGTGAGTAACTAATAGCGCTGTACTCAGTATTAACCATCAGGCTCATCAGTGATGTTTGAGTGTCGTCATGTGCGGGTAAAAATCGAGTGAAATAATAATCTTCATTTAGGTGTTGACGCATCTGGCCAGCAAGGTCTAGGCCTTGACTAAACGCAGGAAGCAATAAAGCATTGCCCATACTTTCTATTAGGTTAAACACCACATTTGGCGGGTTCTTCTCAAGAAAGCCAGACCTAGGTGTCCGTGTAAAAAACTGTGGAAACAGAGGTTGGTCTGACGGGGGCTTACCATAAAAAAGTGTAAACATTTCACGGCCTTCAGGGTCCAGCGCGGGGGTGATTATCTTTGATTGCTCAAATTCTTTGTAGCCGTAGTAGAGAGCGACAATACCGTTGGGCACTATGTTATTGACGGCTGTTTCAGACGACACAATAAGATGCCGCTGAGACAGAGGAAAGGTCGATACGGTGCCTCGACCGAGTAGCATCAGAAGCATTAGCGGTAGTACTACGGTCAGTGTGAAGAAGCGTATTTTTCTTACTTCCACAAAGCGAACTAATCGAATTATTCTCTCACCGACTTTCCTATAGATCCATAGTGTTAAAGCGCTCACAGAGAGCACCGTCAACAAACGCATGCCAAAGGGGTCCATGCTTATCACCGTAGGCCAAATTGCAGCTGCGCCATAGTTTAGGCCAGTATAAGCGACGCTATCTATGGGCCGATTAAAAAAGCCGATATAGCTAAAATTAACGATAGAAATAAAGACAGCTGTTAACAAAATCAAACCGCCCAAATAGCGATTTAACAACCATGCAAGGTGGGAAGCTATAGGCGGTAGGGGGATGCAACAGATACTAATTAGTAACCCCAACAAGTTGGCCCGTATAACAATAGCCAAATCAAAACGAAACCCTGTCCAGAGGGCTCGCCACAAATCATCGTTATTGGCGATATCTTCAGGTCGAGGATAAGCGGCCCAAGTGGCTAACCGTACGGCCAAAAAAAGAACGGCACAGATTATAACTAGGCTAGTTAAAGACGCTAAAACTCTTAGGTAGACAGCTGAATTTGACGTGGCGCTGAGATTTTTAGGGCTTACCTGTATCATAAAATAGCCTTGGACCTGCTTGGTGATGATGGACAAACAACAATTAAGTAGATTGATAAATATTTTATCATGAAAACAAACCTGGCGATTTTCTCGACCACGGAGATCCTTATAAAGATCCCTAATTCTAGATAGGATATCATTCGTTGTCGCCGACAAATTCTGCTATGTTGTGGTAGTAATTTTAAGAATAAAATTTTTCTTTGTAGTCATTAAAGGTAATGTAGATGCACTATGCCTAGGTTCTTATATTCAGTACTTTTTTATTGTTTGCTGCCGGCGATATGTCTTCGGTTGCTGTGGCGTGCAGTGAGATCGCCAAACTATGCCAAACGTTGGGGAGAGCGATTCGGGTTTGTGGGTCATCCAGATTCGGGCAAAGAAATAATTTGGCTGCATGCGGTCTCCGTGGGCGAAACCCTCGCCGCGGTGACTCTGATCAAAGCCCTCCAAGAAAAATACCCAGGTTATCGGCTGATGGTAACCTGCATGACGCCAACCGGATCAGAGCGTATTACGGCGGCTTTTGGTGGTTCTGTGGAGCATAGTTATGCGCCTTATGATATGCCAGATGCGGTAGCTAGATTTTTAGGCAGGGTACGACCCAAATTGTTAATTATTATGGAAACTGAACTGTGGCCAAATACTATTGCTGCCTGCAATAAACGCAATATCCCAGTGATCTTGGCAAATGGACGACTATCAGACAAATCATCTCGGGCTTATCAGCGCATTAATAGCTTGGTTCGGCCAATGTTAAATGGCCTCCATACGGTGGCGGCACAGCATACTGACGATGCCCAACGTTTTCAGAGTTTCGGATTGTCAGATACGACGGTGACGGTGACAGGGAATATTAAGTTTGATTTAAACATAGCCCCCGCCTTGAAGGACGCGGTGGCGCAGTTATCTAAGGACTGGCGTGGGACCACCCAGAGAAGGATTTTTTTAGCGGCCAGTACCCATAGAGGTGAAGACGAAATAATCTTGGCGGGCTTTGCTAAAATAAAGGCCCAGGTAGAGTCTGCGCTGCTAGTTTTAGTTCCGCGCCACCCAGAACGATTTAATCAGGTTGCTGAACTATGTCATTCAGCAGGATTTAGTGTGGTGAGACGAAGCGCAAATATACCGGTAGGTGCCGCTGATATATTGCTTGGCGATAGCATGGGGGAGTTAATGACTTTCTTTGGTGCCTGCGACCTAGCTTTTGTTGGCGGTAGTTTTGTGCCAACAGGTGGACATAACATGATTGAGGCCGCGGCATGGGGAACCCCAGTATTAACGGGACCACACCTGTTTAATTTTACCGAGGCAGCTCAATTACTAACCGAGGCTGGCGGTATGAAAGTCTGTCAGAATTTCGATGATCTGGCCGACCAATGTATCCTGTTACTGCAAGATGAGTCACAAAGAATGCAGATGGGCGATGCAGCACGCCACGTGGCCGAAGCTAATCGTGGCGCCCTTGATAGGTTACTTGCAGTAATTACTCAAATTATTTAGCCACCGCTAAACTCGGATCTAACCAGGCATTTAGCTGATAAATATCATCTGGGGACAACTGCCCCGCTACTTCTTTTAAGCTCATCATTGCGAAAATATAATCATATCGTGCATTGGCATAGTTACGCTTTGCTTGGAACACGGAGCGCTGAGCGGCAAGCACATCAACGATGTTGCGAGTACCCACTTCGTATCCAGCCTGAGTGGCTCCCAGCGCACTGTCTGCCGAGGTGATCGCTTGCTTGCGCGCTTTGACACGCGCTGCATTAGTAATGACCAGCTGATGCCGGCTCCGCGCTGTTTGCACAGTATTACGCTTTGCCACCTCGAAGTTTTCGCTCGAAGCAATGGCCTGTTGCTTATACTGCCTGCGCCCTGCATTAATGCCGCTAGACCACAATGGCATAGATAAATTCACACTAAAACTATGGCCATCACTATTTGAAAAAGTATTAGCCATTGCGTTTCCAGTAGGCAGGTAAGCAATCGTAGTGCCGTCGGAGTCTCGGTTTGAGTAATTGGCGTTAAACGTAATAGTTGGGAATAGCTCAGCGGTTGCCGCTTTGGCCAGGTTGTAGGTCGCGTCTTTCCCTAACTTGGCGGTTTTTAATTGATAGTTACTGGACAGTGAAAAATTGACCCATTCTTCGCTACTAAGAGGCTCTGGATTAGTCGCCATAAAATCATCTTTTAAACCTGATAGGACATTATGATTTTTACCGGTGAGTACTTGCAATGCATCAAAGGCAATATTCACAGCACCACGTGCTTCAAGGCTATTGACCAAGGCATCATCAAATACGGCTTGGGCTTCATGAACATCGGTCACCGGAAGCAGACCCACTTCAAAACGCTCTCTGGTTTGCTCGAGCTGTCGTTGAATAGCCCGCTGTTCTGCTTTGCGGGTTTCATTATTGTCATAGGCACGCAGTGCACCAAGATAGGCACTACTGACCCTTAAAATCAATGTTTGCTGGTCAGCGGCAAACTGTGCTGCGGCACTTTCACTGAGGGCTTTGCCGCGCTGAAATTGATACCAAGCAGGCATATCAAACAAAGGCTGACGCAGCGACACGCCATAAGCTGTTTCCTTTGAATCAGAAAACTGATTACTTAAGGCAGGTTCTCCGCCAAAGTAAATTCTCGCTGACTCAGAATCACCTTCAGTTTCCTGGTAGCTCCCTGTGGCGGTGATAACAGGCAACAGATAAGCACGGCTAATATTTTTAGTTTCTTGGCCTACTTGGAAATTAGCTCTTGCAGCTCGCAAGGTTGGGTCACTCTGCAGTGCTAACTCATAAATATCTTTTAAGGAATCCGCCGAACTGCCCTGCGAGATTAAGAGAACAGAACAAAGTGTTAAAAATCCTTGTTTTACCTTCAACATACAAACTCCATGATAAATTTCATTGTGTCCGCTTAAAACGCGCAGTTTAGCAGACTTGTCTTGGTTATAGTTATTAGCAATTTCCCTGAACTAAGACGCTATCACTAGTAATTTTAGATTCAACATGTGTTCAAAAAATACTGTTAAATAGGACTCAACGTTCCGTTTTGCAATCCGTTGACGACATAATCCATTAAGTGATCTCAAGGACTTTATTTTAACGTACCATGAGAGTTAATTAATACGAGTGAAGATTCCAAAATGGTCAAAAAACATCGGTTTAGTCGATCAGACTTTCGTCTCGAGTCTTCAAAGACAGTATTTCAGGGGTTTTTTAGTGTTGCAGCGCTGAAGGTAAGTCATCGTCTATTTAAGGGGGGCTGGAGCCCTCCGATAGCGCGGGAATTGTTTCAGCGCGGCGAAGCGGTGGGGGTACTTTTATATGATCCAAAACACCAATTAGTTGGATTGGTGGAGCAGTTTCGAGTTGGTGCCATTAATGATCAGAATGGGCCTTGGCAGTATGAGGTGGTAGCCGGAATGATAGAGCCTGGCGAAACGCCTGTTTCAGTCGCCCATCGAGAACTACAGGAAGAGGCGGGACTAGCCGTCGATAAGCTGGTGCCTATTTGTGATTACTTGGTGAGTGCTGGTGGCACCGATGAGAAAATGCACCTCTTTTGTGGATTGACTGATCTTAAAGGGAAGCAAGGAATTTTTGGTCTTGAAAGCGAAAACGAGGATATCTTGCTACATGTCTGGCCTTATGATGAAGCGTTGCAAGCTCAAACCGAAGGGTTACTAAATAGCGCCGCGGTGACGATTTCACTGCTGTGGCTCCAGCAACAGCATAAAAATTTGTGAAATATTTAGCAGATTAGAGAGTAAAATAGCGCTATGATTTACCTTATCATAGCGACGATGGGTTACAGGAAGAGAACACGTGACAGTTTTTGAAAACCGAAAACGACATATGGATTTGACGGGGTTGCATGATGAGTGCGAGCGTAACTATCGACGGCTACAGAAAATTGCCATAGATTCAAGGCAGGTTGGTTGTAAGGTGATGCTTTATTATCAGGAGCGGTCAATAGCAGGATTATCTATTGAGGTAATTGAGGTGGCAAAGTATACCAGTACTTTGAATATTGTTACCGAGCAGGCAGGCCCACACTGGATGCCCAGAATTGAGGTAAAGGCGCGTTTATATCGCGATGCAAAAATGGTTGAGGTCATTGAGTGGTGCTCAGATCGAACGATTCCCTGGGCTTTAACTGAGAAAGTGGGACTTCAGGCTAGAGATGAAAAGTGGCAGTGGAACATCTTTCTAGGTGAAGTGCTGTCTTATGGTTTACACCACGGCATTGTGGTTTTGGAAGCCTAACCACGATGGACTGCCTTAAAATAACCCAAATAACTGACCTCCACCTGGGACCAGACGGAAATTCAATCTTGGCTGGCGTTAATACCTTAGATAGTTTTAAGGCGGTTCTTCAGGCGCTTGATACTCAGGGGCGAGGGGATGATCTGCTGCTGCTGTCCGGTGATCTATCGGCTAAATCAACTGCAGAGACTTACATACTGCTCAACCAGCTATTACTAGAAAATGACAAGCAGGTCATTTGGTTACCCGGTAACCATGACGACTTTGATCTGATGCGAGAGGGTCTGATTAATTATCCTCCGAGTCCTGTTACTGAGATGGGTAATTGGGGGATCTTAACCTTAGATAGCTCTCAGTCGGGAACGCCGATTGGCCATATTTCTGATGAGCAATTACGGCAGGTGAAGGTGGGGCTTGAGAAACTTGCAGGGAAGGCAGTTTTAATCGCAATGCACCATAGTCCTGTTGAGGTTGGTTGTCGTTGGCTGGATACACAAAAAATCCAAAATGCGGGCTCCCTCTATGATCTGCTCATAGAGCATGGCAATGTGAAGGCGGTATTAACGGGCCATGTGCATCAGCAGTTTGACGGGGTGTGGGGTGAACTAGCTCTTCATACCGCACCATCCAGTTGTATTCAGTTTAAAAAGAATAGCGATGATTTTGCCGTGTCAGGCGAACCTCCAGGCTATCGATGGCTCGACTTAAGGGCTGATGGAGTCATAGTAACTGGCGTCGAATTTATTGATGGTTTTAATCAGAGCCCTGATGTTCAAAATACTGGATACTAATGCCAAAACATTCAACGACTTTCTCTAATCTTTGGCTATAATACGGCTTGATTTTAAGATTAGTACTCTATGTCAGCACTGCTCTATCTGCACGGGTTTAATAGCTCGCCTCAATCGACAAAAGCAATTCAGACACAGCAGTGGCTAGCGCTAAATGCCCCTGAAATTAAATTTCTTTGCCCCTCATTGCCGCCTTTTGGCATCGCCGCGTTAAACATGCTTCAATCAATAGTAGAAGACCATTTACCTGAGCCAGTCTTTGTAATCGGCAGTTCTATGGGTGGCTTTTTTGCTACCTGTTTGATCGAACAATACCACTTGCGAGGCGTCTTAGTTAACCCAGCGGTTAGTCCATATCGCGGCCTAGATCATTGGCTGGGCGAGAATGCTAACTATGTGACGGGTGAAAAATGGGTGTTCGAGAAAAAACATATTGAAGAGTTCCGGCAAATAGACCCCGCCGACGTTAACCATCTGGCAAATTATTTGGTGTTATTACAATCTGGGGATGAAGTACTTGATTACCGAGATGCTCAGTCCCGCTATACTGGAGCAAAAATAATTATCGAACAGGGTGGCGACCACAGCTTTATAGATTATGATCAGCATCTGGTAGCGATTCACCAGTTCTTGATTTCAGATTCAACCATAAACTAACTATAAGAGTGCCATGAGCAACTACAACGCAAAAGACATCGAAGTTCTTACCGGCCTAGATCCCGTTCGTAAACGCCCGGGCATGTATACCGATACCACCCGGCCAAACCATCTAGCCCAAGAGGTTGTCGACAACAGTGTCGATGAGGCGTTGGCTGGCCATGCTAGCCGTGTTGAGGTTACCCTGCATAAAGATGGGTCTATAACGGTCTACGATGATGGCCGGGGTATGCCGGTAGACATTCATCCAGAGCAGGGTCTTCCCGGGGTTGAAGTCATTCTTTCAACCTTGCATTCTGGGGGCAAATTTTCCAATGATAACTACCAGTTCTCAGGCGGCCTGCACGGTGTAGGTGTATCTGTTGTCAATGCACTGTCAAACATCTTAGAAGTGACGGTCAAACGTGATGGAAAAGTACATCAAATGATGTTTGCCAACGGCGAGAAAACCTCAGATTTGAAAGTTATTGATACCTGTGGGCAACGTAATACCGGGACGATTTTACGCTTTTGGCCAAATGCAGTTTACTTTGACTCGATCAAATTCTCTGTCTCTCGATTACGTCATGTGCTTCGCGCTAAGGCAGTTCTTTGCGGTGGTTTGACCGTGAGTTTCCATGATGAGAATACTAATGACAATGAAGAGTGGTATTACGAAGATGGTCTAAAAGATTATTTGGCGGGTGCTTTGCATGGCTGGGAGGTGCTGCCGGCCGAGCCTTTTATCGGTGCCTTTTCGGCGGAAAACGAAGCGGTAGATTGGGCTGTTCAATGGTTGCCTGAGGGCGGCGAGTTAGTTCAAGAAAGTTACGTTAATCTAATTCCCACTCCCCAAGGCGGAACTCACGTCAATGGCATGCGTACTGGGTTATTGGAAGCCATGCGCGAGTTCTGCGAGTTTAGAAACTTACTGCCTAGGGGTATTAAATTAACACCCGATGATATTTGGGACCGTTGTAGTTTCGTACTTTCCTCCAAGCTTGCGGATCCGCAGTTTTCCGGTCAGACCAAAGACCGGCTATCCTCTCGTGAAGTGGCTGCTTTTACTTCCGGTGTGGTTAAAGACTCTTTTAGCCTATGGTTAAACCAGCACACTGAAGACGCTGAGAAACTTGCTGACCTTTGCATTTTTGCTGCACAGCGACGCATGCGCGCCAGTAAAAAAGTGGTGCGTAAAAAAATTACTCAGGGGCCCGCACTCCCTGGTAAGTTAGCCGACTGTTCTAGTGGCGAACCAGAACGCTGCGAGCTGTTTCTTGTTGAAGGAGATTCTGCGGGTGGTTCCGCGAAACAAGCGCGTAGCCGCGAAAATCAAGCGATCATGCCGTTGCGCGGAAAAATTTTAAACACTTGGGAAGTCGATTCTCAGGAGATTCTTGGTTCTCAGGAGGTCCATGACATCTCAGTCGCGCTGGGGGTGGATCCAGCGTCAGAGGACATAAGCTCTTTGCGATATCACAAGGTGTGTATTTTGGCCGATGCCGACTCGGATGGGTTACATATTGCTACCCTACTCTGTGCACTTTTCGTGCGACATTTTAGACCCTTAATCAGCCAAGGCCATATTTACGTGGCCATGCCGCCACTGTTTAGGATTGATGTAGGTAAAGACGTCTACTATGCGTTGGACGAGGCTGAAAAGCAGGGTATCCTTGACCGGATTCAGGCGGAAAAAAAGCGTGGAAAAGTGAATGTGCAGCGTTTCAAAGGGCTAGGAGAGATGAATCCGCTGCAATTACGTGAAACAACCATGGATCCAGACACTAGGCGATTAGTCCAGCTAACCTTAGAACACGGTGATAATACGAATAGTGTTTTGGATATGCTACTGTCGAAAAAACGTGCGCCAGATCGACGTAGTTGGTTGGAAAAAAAGGGTAATTTGGCGAATAATAGTGATCTTTAAACTTTTTATAATACGGGAAAAACGATGAACGATATCGTAACCTTTAATGACCAGGGTCTTGAAAGCAGGCCTGTAAGTATCTATACCGAGCAGGCTTACTTGGATTATTCCATGTATGTTATTCTCGATCGTGCACTGCCCCATATCGGGGATGGATTAAAGCCGGTGCAGCGCAGAATTGTTTATGCCATGAGTGAACTGGGCTTAAAAGCTAGCGCAAAGTATAAAAAGTCGGCTCGTACAGTAGGCGATGTCATTGGTAAGTTTCACCCTCACGGTGACAGTGCCGCCTATGAAGCTATGGTCTTAATGGCTCAGCCTTTCTCATACCGCTATCCGTTGGTGGATGGTCAGGGTAATTGGGGCTCAGCAGACGACCCAAAGTCCTTTGCTGCAATGCGTTATACCGAATCAAAACTGTCTGCCTATGCAGACGTTTTACTGTCTGAACTGGGGCAGGGCACAGCCAACTGGAGGCCTAATTTTGATGCCACTATGGATGAGCCAGAAATTCTTCCAGCCCGTGTTCCTAACGTTTTATTAAACGGTACTACTGGCATTGCGGTGGGTATGGCAACGGATGTTCCGCCCCACAATCTCAACGAAGTGGTTAATGCCTGTCTGCATTTATTAGATAATCCCAAGGCGACGATTCCAGAGTTGATGGAGTATATTAAAGCGCCTGATTTTCCAACAGATGGCGAAATTATTACGCCTCAAGCAGACATCTTAAATACCTATGAGACCGGCCGCGGCTCGGTAAAGATGCGTGGGATTTGGCATAAAGAAGAGGGTGACGTGATTGTCACTGCACTTCCATTCCAGGCCTCGGGTTCAAAAATTCTTGAGCAAATTGCTGCTCAAATGCGCAATAAAAAGCTACCGATGGTGGAAGATTTGCGTGATGAGTCGGACCATGAGAATCCAACACGGTTGGTGATTACACCGCGCTCAAACCGCATCGATATAGATACCTTGATGGACCATCTTTTTGCCACCACTGACTTAGAGCGCAGTTATCGTATTAACCTCAACATTATTGGCATTAATGGAAAGCCGTCGGTAATGAATTTACGTCAGATTCTCAAAGAATGGTTACATTTCCGTATTGATGTGACGCGACGACGCCTCGAATTTCGATTACAAAAAGTAGATAAGCGATTACATCTATTAGATGGTTTGTTGATCGCCTTTTTAAATATCGACGAGGTGATTAATATTATTCGCACTGAGGATGAACCTAAACCGGCGTTGATCGCTCGATTTAGCCTGTCGGATATTCAAACTGAATATATTTTGGATACCAAGTTACGTCAGTTGGCGCGGCTGGAAGAATTTAAAATTCGCGGTGAGCAAGATGAGTTAGCAAATGAAAAGGCTGCGCTTGAACTACTACTCAGTTCAGATGTTCGGTTGAAAACGCTGGTGAAGACTGAGCTAAAAAGCACCGCTGAAGAATATGGCGATGCCCGCCGGTCTCCCCTAAAGGAGCGCATTGAGGCTCAGGCGTTTAATGAAAAAGATCTTTTAACCGCAGAACCTATTACGGTTGTGCTGTCGGACAAGGGTTGGGTGAGAGCGGCTAAGGGACATGAAATTGACCCAACCAGTCTCAGCTATAAATCGGGGGACAAATTCCTCTCGGCAGCGCTTGGGCGTAGTAACCAGAATGTATTTTTGCAAGACTCTACTGGCCGTTACTACTCTTTAGCGGGGCATACACTGCCCTCGGCCCGAGGTCAGGGCGAGCCGGCTACTGGGCGGTTAAATTTGCCAACAGGTGCGCTCTTTACTGATGTGATTATGGGTGCCGATGACCAAAAAATATTGATGGGCACTGACGCTGGCTATGGTTTTATTACTACAGTTGGAGAGCTGTTCACTAAAAACAAAGCAGGTAAGGCGGTAGTAAGCGTTCCCAAAGGTGGTCGAATTTTGCAGCCAAAGATGGTTGGCCAAGGTGATGCCTATATTGCCGCAGTGAGTAATGAAGGTCGTATGTTAGTTTTTGCTATTGGAGATGTCCCTGAATTAGCGAGGGGCAAAGGTAATAAAATAATCAATATTCCAGGGTCTAGATTGCAAAGCCGAGAAGAATTTGTGGTTGATTATGCGGTGGTTGGTGAATCTGATTCTCTAGTCGTCCACTCGGGTAAACGCTATCTGGTGATGAAGCCTAAAGACTTAGAGCATTATCGTGGCGAGCGAGGCAGGCGCGGACATAAGTTGCCCCGCGGGTTCCAAAAAGTTGATCGTCTGGATGTCGATGCGGGCAAATAAGCCCGCATTGAATCAAGGCTCTTTAATCTATTATGCCGCTACGGCCTAATAGGTGAAAACCCTTTAGCAGGTTGAGTGCCTCGTAGAGTTGATTGTCGCTAATAGCAGGCTGTTGTTCCTCGGCGCCGTCTGTTTTCGAATTACCTTCTTCGGTTGTCTTATTTTCAGATTCTAAATGACCATCAAGATCAGCTTCTTTAACTCTATCTGGTGTTTTATAGGGCCGGATTTCAGCTCGCTCGACAACAATATCAGGCACAATTCCTTCTGCTTGGATAGATCGACCACTGGGTGTGAAATAGCGAGCGGTAGTAAGCTTTACTGCTCGGCCATCGCCCAGAGGCATCACTGTTTGCACAGACCCTTTGCCAAAACTTTGGGTGCCCACAATGGCAGCTCGACGATTATCTTGTAGTGCGCCAGCAACAATTTCTGACGCCGATGCACTGCCGCCATTTATCAAAACCACCACGGGCAAGCCATCAAGTATATCTCCAGCTTGTGCTTCAAATCGATGGTTGGCGCTGGGTAGTCTTCCTTCGGTGTATACCACAGTGCCGCTGTCTAGAAGGGCATCGGCAATCTTAACGGATGCTGGAACTAAGCCACCCGGATTATTTCTTAAATCTATCACTAGACCCTTAAGGCCTTGAGCCTTTGAGCCCTCCTCAGATAGGCTGGACGCCTTAAGTTTTTCAACTTCCTCAACAAAGTCTTCCCCGGAACTGGCTTGAAATTGGGCGATGCGTACATAACCGTAACCCCGCTCTAGCAGACGGCTGCGAACAGCGCTTATTTGAATAATGTCACGAACAATATTAAAGGTCAGAGGACCCTCTTCACCTTCTCGGTAGATGGTCAGCTTAATACTGGTGCCCTTCTCCCCGCGGAGTTTATCAATAGCTTTTTGCAGACCAATGCCTCGCACCGGCGAATCATTCATTTCGATGATTAGATCGCCTGCTTCAATACCCGCTTTAAACGCTGGCGTATCATCAATAGGAGAGATAACCCTTATCATGCCATTGTCTGCACCAACTTCCATGCCGAGACCGCCATACTCTCCAGTGGCCCTTTCCTGAAGATCACCATAATCATCTGCCTTGAGATAAGTCGAATGAGGGTCTAAACCGGTTACTAAACCAGCGATCGCATTTTCTAACAACTCTGTATCAGTGACCTCTTCGACATAACCTTGACGAATTTGTTCGAAAACTTGAGTAAACAGCCTTAATTCTTTTAAAGGTAGTCGTTCTTGGGCGGTCACTTTTTCATCTGAGACTGAACTTTCCTCGGGGGTTTCCCCGTAGGCTGGCAGTAGTGCTAATAGAAGTGATACAACAATAGAAATTCTTAACATTCTTGAGTCCCTTGGATATTGCCTAATTTAAATCGCAAGATTAAACCTTAGTCTCTTATTTAAGATTTCGCCATCCATGTTTTTGGGTTGGCTGGTTTTCCTTGGCTACGGATTTCGAAATACAGTGCCGATTTTTTTAATCCGCCTGTGTTTCCAGCTCGCGCTACTGCCTCGTTAGTTTGTACTGAGTCTCCAGTATCTTTCAATAGTTCTTGATTGTGGCCGTAGAGTGTCATGTAACCATTGCCGTGCTCTATGATCAAGAGCAAGCCAAATCCTCTTAGATAGTTAGAGAAAACTACACGACCTTGGTGAACTGATTTTACTTCTGCGCCTGCATTGGCGTTGATTAGCCAGCCCTGCCATTTTATTGGGCCATTGCGCGCGGCACCAAAACGGTGAGCTAAACGGCCCTTAATTGGCCATCGAAGCTTCCCTTTGCGCGACTTGAATGATTGGGATTGGGCAGGTAAAACCAGATCCTCTACCGCTTCTTGTACAGCGTTAAGTACCTGCTCTAGCTGTCTGCGTTGTTTCTGTAACCCACTTAACCTTTTTTGGTCACCAGCCATCGTCAGCTGAATTTTATCTAAGGTCGACTTTCGTTTGGCAACCTGAATGGCTAGTTTTTCTTGCTGCAGAGAGAGGGATTTTCTAGAGGCGACTAACCCTAGTTTGTTCTTATTAATGGTCTCAATGACATTAGTCAGTGCTGTTACATCAGCCACATATCCTTCAATTTTTTCGCTCCGAGCTTCAAGAAAGTAATCGTAGTATTTAAACATTCGAGAAATTGCTTTTGGATCTTCTTGGTTGAGTAATAGTTTGATGGGTTCTTGATCGCCGAGTTTGTGTGCAGCCCTTATTTGTTCGATGATCGCGCCATTTTGTTGAGTAATGCGATTCTCTATAGAGATTCTTTCGCTATTTTTTTCGGTGATTTTTTTCTTCGCCGATTCAATTTCTTGACGGATCAGGCGCATGTCGGCATTAATTTTACTGACTGTAATTTCGACTTGAACAAGCTCTATTTCTATCCCGCTTTGTTTTTCACTACTAGTTGCTAGGGTTTTTTCGAGGTCTGTAATAGTCTGCTTAAGACGGCCGAGCTCAGCCTGCGAACTATCGTCGGCGACGGCAATTGAATTAAGGATGAGGCTGACAAAAACGCCGGCAAGAAGTCTCTGCAGGCGGGGTACTAAGGTTGACGAGCTTATCGGCGTTGCAGCCGAGCTTAATCGCAGCATAGAATCCACTATAAAAGTAAAGAGCGGCCAGTCATTTCAGCCGGTTGTTCCATATCCATCAGAGCCAACAGGGTGGGAGCAATATCGGCGAGAGATCCACCGACATCAAGTTTTACCCCAGGCCTACCAACATAAACTAACGGGACGGGCAAAGTGGTATGTTGGGTATGAGGCTGATTTGATACTTCATCAAACATCATTTCTACGTTACCGTGATCGGCTGTTATTAGGGCTTGACCACCCACACGGGCCAAACTAGCTAAAACTCTTTTCAAACAACCATCCACTGCTTCAACGGCGAGCATCGCGGCCTCATAATCACCGGTGTGTCCGACCATGTCGCAGTTAGCGTAGTTACAGATAATAGTGTCGAACTGGTTAGATTCGATGGCCTCTATTAATTTAAGAGTTACTTCTGGGGCGCTCATTTCTGGCTGCTGATCGTAGGTAGCAACGTCCAGCGAGGGCAGTAATTTTCGTTCTTCCCCCTGATACATTGCCTCTCGGCCACCACTCATAAAAAAAGTAACGTGAGCATATTTTTCGGTTTCGGCAATACGTAATTGACGCTTGCCCTGATCCGATAAAAATTCGCCAAGAGAATTTACGATGGGGATTGTCGGAAACGCACAGGGGCAAGTCAGAGTACTTTCGTATTCTGTGGTGGTTACAAAGGTGCTCGGTAAACGAACGACTTGGCGTTCGAAGTCATTAAAGTTTTGGCTAACTATCGCGTGAGTCAGCTCTCGAACCCTGTCTGGCCGAAAGTTCATAAAAATTACTGCATCCCCATTTTCTAATACTGCAGGGGCTTCGCTTGGATTACCAATACTGGTAGCGCTGACAAATTCATCATCTTCCCCTCGCGCATAAGCAGCTGTAAGGGCAGTTATGGGGTCAAGGGCAGAGTGCGCGGCGAGACCCTCGGTAATTAGCTGGTACGCCTGATTGATGCGATCCCAGCGATTATCGCGGTCCATGGCATAAAAGCGGCCAATCATTGAAGCAATTTTCGCTACCCCTAAGCTCTCGCATAGTCGATGCGTTTTTTCTAGCGATGACTGAGCGCTGCGAGGTGGGCAGTCACGGCCGTCTAGGAATGCGTGTACATATATTTTCTCAGCACCGCGTTGTGCTGCTAGCTCAATCATGGCGTTAATATGATCTTCGTGGCTATGCACTCCGCCAGGGGAAAGTAAGCCAAGAATATGCACAGCTTTATTAGTCTTAACGACCTTATCTATTGCGTCGCAGTAAATTGAATTGGTGTAAAAATCACCATCACTAATAGCTTTATTAATGCGACTGAAGTTTTGGTAGATAACTCGGCCTGCGCCGATGGTCATATGCCCGACTTCGGAGTTGCCCATCTGCCCATCGGGTAATCCGACATCCTCGCCTGACGTTGCTATAAAGGTACTTGGGTTGTCCACCCAAAGATTCTCCCAAATGGGTGCTTTTGCGTTGGCTACAGCGTTAAAATCTTTCTTGTCGCTGTGACCACAACCATCCAAGATCATCAGTACCACAGGTTTTCTTTTCACGAGTTCAGAGTTCCTTCTTTAGGGCCATTATTAGTTATTACAGAAACTAATTGCAGTATACCAAAATTTTTTACAGCTCTAGCTGCTCCCATCGCTTGTAACACTTACTTAATTGAGTTTGCCAGTCCGCTAGTTGGGTTTCAGCTTTTTGTATTTTTACTTTAGCTGATCGATAAAATGCACTTTCGCTCATCTCTATTGAAATACCCTGGATTTGGGTCTCTAGTAGCTCGATTTTTTTTGGCAGTTCATCTAATTCACGCTGATCTTTATAGGACAGCTTCTTATCTACCTGAACAGATTTAGGTTTGGTTTTGATGCCGGCTGAAGATTTTGGCTGTTCTATAGCTTTTCGTTGTCGTAACCAGTCATCATAACCACCTACATACTGATTGATGGTTCCGTCCCCTTCGAAAACTAATGTACTGGTTACTACATTATTCAGGAAGGCACGATCGTGACTGACCAAGATGACCGTCCCCTTATAATCGATCAGTAGCTCTTCAAGCAAATCTAAAGTGTCAATATCCAAATCGTTAGTTGGCTCATCAAGTACGAGTATATTTGAAGGAGCCGTGAATAACTTAGCTAAAAGCAAACGATTACGCTCTCCACCCGATAGAGCTTTAACCGGCTGCCGGCAGCGGTCTGGAGCGAATAAAAAATCTTGTAAGTAGCTAATTACATGGCGGCTTTTACCGCCAATTTCGAGCATGTCACGACCACCAGAAACATTATCTTGAACTGTTTTATCCTCATCTAAGGCAGAACGATATTGGTCAAAATAGGCTACGTTAAGATTGGTGCCAACTTTAATGGTGCCCTTTTTTGGGGTTAATTCACCTAACAATAATTTAATAAGGGTAGTTTTTCCAACACCATTTTTCCCAATAAAACCTACTTTATCGCCTCGCTGAATGAGCGTTGAGAAGTCCTTAACTACCTCATCCTGATCAAAGGAAAAAGAGATATTAGTAGCCTCAGCGACTATCTTGCCAGATTTGTCGGCTTGCTGAATATCCATTTTGGCAGTACCTAAACGCTTGCGTCGCTCTGCATACTCATTACGCATAGCTTCGAGAGACCGTACCCGCCCTTCATTGCGCGTGCGGCGCGCCTTAATGCCTTGGCGAATCCATATTTCTTCTTGCGATAGACGTTTATCAAATAATGCGTTTTGACGATCTTCAATTTCTAGATTTTCTTCTTTTCGAATTAAATACGTGCTGTAGTCACAGTTAAACTCAGCCAATTTACCTCGATCAATTTCGATAAATCGATTAGCGAGATTGTCCATAAAGCGGCGGTCGTGGCTAATGAATAGTAAGGAGCCCTCCCATTTGAGTAAAAACTGCTCTACCCACTGAATGGCTTCTATATCTAGGTGGTTGGTTGGCTCATCAAGCAACAACAGGTCTGGATTACATACTAAGGCTCTGGCCAGCAGGACTCTCCGTTTATAGCCGCCCGATAAACTAGCGATATCAACTTCTGGATCAAGATCCATCTTGGTGATAATAGATTCAACACGTTGGTTGATATCCCAGCCATCAATGCGCTCTATTTCAGCTTGGCATTTCTCTAGTTCGTTAAATATTTTAGGGCTGGAGTCATGGCTTAATTGCTGAGTAAGATGATGAAATTGCTGTATCAGCTTGCCTTCGGCGCCTAAGCCGTCAGCAATAACATCAAACACATTGCCTTGGGTATCATGTGGGACAGATTGCTCTAACTGAGCTATTTTTACACCACTTGCGCGTTTGATGAGCCCCTCATCAGCAACGACTTGGCCTGTTATAATCTTCAGTAAAGTGGATTTCCCCGCACCATTTCTACCTATGAGGCACACGCGCTCACCTGGTTCAATTACTAGGTTTATATGGTCAATAAGGGGCGGTTGACCATAACTTAGAAAAACATCTTGCAGGGTGATTAGGGGCATAAAATTTATTTGTCGCCTAGAGTTTGTGTTTGGATTGCAGTGTCGGGGCCAAACGGCTTAGTGAGTAATATTAATTTGGGTAGCAATGTCATAGATCCGAGCAATGCAGCCAGCATGGCTAGGCTAGTCAGAAGTCCAAAATAAATTGAAGGAATGAAATTTGACAAGGTTAAAATTGAAAAGCCGACGATAATAGTAGTCGCGGTATAAAATAGAGCTTGGCCTATACTGGCATGCGCCCGATGCATTGAGGCAATATAGTTTTTATCGATGCTAAATTCACGGGAGAAACGAGTTAGATAGTGAATAGCGTGATCTACGCCAATACCGACAGTGATAGCAGCGATTGTGATCGTCATCATGTCCAGAGGGATAGCCATAATCCCCATGCCGCCAAGAACGATCCCCGCAGCCAAAAAGTTAGGTAAGATCGCGATTATAGATATTTTTATCGACCGGAATAACACTAAAAACATAGCCATTATGCCGACAAAAACTGCCCCTAATGTGAGTATTTGTGACTTATATAAACTTTGCAGCATATTGTTATAGAGCACTAGGAGTCCGGTAAAGCGAATTTTTTCAGGCGCTATACCGACTTCATTTTCGGCATAGGTACGAATTTTCTGAAGTAACTCTGCACGGCGTAATTGACCGCCAGTTTCTTTAGCGCGCAGTTGAATGCGGGCTTCATCAATATCCTCAAGAAGGTAAGGTCCTACCATCTGCTGGTAAATGTCGTCCCCGAGGCTTTGCCGCATGAAGGCAATTTCGAAGTCATTTAGTGGATGTCCGAGAAGATCGGTTGCAACGGCACTGATTTGCGCCAGAGAACTTACTTTACCGACTTCGGGCTGAGCTTCAATAAAACGTTGTAGTTTACTTAAATCGGCTAATCCAGCAGACGAGAACCAATAGCTGTCGGTTAGAGCGGTGTCTTCATCATTAAAGTCATCTTCGGCAAAACTATAGTCATCGTCATCACTGAAGCCGTAGTCATCTTCGTCAGTCTCTGAATCGCTTGAAGTAAGCAAGATAGACGCTGGGGCTTGAATGATAATGTCTAGAGGGGTTGTGCCGCCAAGTGCAGTATCTATTATTTCCATACCTTGATAGATTTCAGTACTTGACCGAAAATAATCGATAAAGCGGTTTTCAACCTCCAACTTGGTAATTCCGTAACCTGAAAGCGTCGCTAGCCCCAGCGCAATAAGTAGGACTGCTGACCCATAGTTCTCGGTAAACCAGGCAAATTTTGTGGTTATAGCAGCAGAGTTGTCTGCCGCCGCAGAAGGCTTTCCTTTGCCAAGTAATATCATGCCGGCGGGTATCACTACAAAGGAGACCAATAACGCAAGACTGATACCCATTGTCATCATCCAGCCAAAGTCGATAACGGGTCTAATATTGCTCACCACCAGGGAGGTAAAAGCAACAATAGTGGTGAGCACGGTATACACGCAGGGTTTGGCCATAGAAACAACAGTCTCGCTGACCAGTTCATGCTGTGTCGCATCTGGTTTGGCAGATTGCAGCTCTCGATAACGGACGATCAGATGAATAGTTAGTGCTAGCGTAATAATCAGTAGCAAGGAAACAAAATTAGACGATATAACCGTTAACCGCCAGTCAACCCAGCTTAAAAAACCAAGGATAATAGTCAGACAAAGACTGCAGGTTACCAATGGTAGTACAACCCACCGAACGCGCCGAAAAATAAGAGCCAAGGTTGCAATGATAAACAGTAAAATACCGGCGCCAAAAACCTGTAGATCGCTTTTAATAAAATCGATCATGTCAGCGGTAATCATATCTGGACCACCGAGGAAAATGGTGGCTTGGCCGCGGTAGCTGTCGATCAGACCACGCACCGAATCGACTCTCTCGTGATCTTCTAATGCTGTGGCTGTGCGATGGTTAAGGAATTCTTGACTGATTGAGTCCAGCTGCCTTTTTTGCTCTAGGGTAAGCCCTACAGTGTCGCGCACTAAACGTAAATCATCACGTGCGGTAACCAACTTCAAATAGGTGCTATCGAGCTTTAGGGTCGCTAGGATGCCGGTGGTTTGTCCGTCAGCACTGAGAATAACGTCCTTATAGATAGGGCTGTTTAAAAATTCCTGCTTTGCCAGTTGTTTATCAACACCAGCAGAAAGTAGTGTGTTTAGCTCATTAGTTAGGTCTGAAATCTCAATTTTTGGACTATAGAGCAGAGGTACGTCGAGCATAGATAAGACGCTCTCAACGCCTCCAACGGTGAGCAGGTCCTCGCGCAGTGCTCCTAGCACCTGAAGATTTTCTTCATCAAACAGATCGCCTTGTTTAGGCGAAAAGGTGACGATTAGATAATTATCACTACCATAGCGCTGAACTACTTCGCGAAAGAAGTTCAAGTCGTCGTCATGCTCTAGCGTTAGCGAATCCGCTGAGGCATCGAGCTTGAAGTTTGGTAAGCCCATTGCCATGACGATGGTCAGCAATACGAGTATCATTATTGCCGCCAATGGATGACGTAGAATCGCCTTGTCATATAGTTTAAACAGGGAAGATTGCATGCTGATAGCTAGCCTTAAAATAGTAATCAATAACGAGGCGCTATTATGCGGTTTTGTGGGCGGGATTTATAGGCTGGTGACGCAACATAGGGCGGTCTATTAAATATTTTTTGACACTGAATTTATCATCTACTTTAATAAGTCGTTGCGTAACCTCTATATGTCCCCTAATGTAAATTAAGAAGATAACTTAATATCTAGCTAGGGAGCCAATTAGAATAATGGGCGGGGTTCAAAAGTTAAGGCTGCCAAAAATATAAAAAAGAGGGTTAGTAATGAAAAAATCGAACAGTATCGTGGGTATTTTGATGTCCGTAGTTATTGGTGGTCTTATATTGCTTGGAGGTAGTCAAGGAAGTCTGAAAATTGATGGTCTACCTTTATTTGCGCTATGTGGCGCCATAGGATTTATTCTCCACTGGCTGATGTTTGTTCCCGCGTATGCATTCCAGACTGAACACTATTTTGATTTAACAGGATCGATATCTTACATAACGACCGTTGTCGCCGCCGTAATGTTGAGCTCGTCACTTGATATTAGAGACCTTATCATTAGCGCTATGATTGTAATTTGGGCGGTCCGCTTAGGATCATTTCTGTTTTGGCGAATAAAAAAGGATGGGCAAGATACGCGTTTTATCGTGATGAAGACGCAGTTCATATGGTTCCTAATGACTTGGACTCTAGGTGGCCTGTGGGTGTTGGTTACAATGGCGGCAGGACTAGCTGCGATAACATCTAATCATGCCCAGGAGCTTGGGCTTTTAGGCTATATTGGAATCTCGTTATGGTTATTTGGATTTGTAGTGGAGGTGATTGCCGACGCGCAAAAGAGACGATTTAAGGCGGTGCCTGAGAATAAAGGGCGGTTCATTAAGTCGGGATTATGGGCTTGGTCACAGCACCCTAATTATTTTGGCGAAATAACACTTTGGTTTGGGTTAGCTCTGGTAGCACTGCCAGTGCTATCTGGTTGGCAAGTAAGTACATTAATTTCGCCTATATTCGTATACCTGTTGTTGACTAGAATTAGTGGCATACCGCTATTAGACCGACTTGCTTTGAAAAAATGGGGGGCCGATCCCGCCTATCTTGCCTATATAGAATCGACAAATTCATTAATGCTAGCTCGGCCCAAAACCTAGCGTCAGCGTGAATTTTTATGGATAATACCCCTTCGAAACGATAACTGGGTTTAGTTAGGGGTAGATATGAACGGTGTGATTCTTGACTTGGATAGCATAGGGCCAACGGACCTAGACCTCACTCCACTGTACGAGTTGCCTGTCCAATGGACGGTTTACCCCGATTGCAAGGCCTCGCAGGTGTCCGAACGCATTTCCAGCGCTGATATAGTGTTGACTAATAAGACGGCAATTCGCGCCCCTGAAATGGTTCAGGCTAAGAATTTAAAATTTATATCATTGTTTGCCACAGGAACGGACGTTATCGACCTAACCGGGGCGAGCAAGAAAAATATTGTGGTGAGCAATGCCATTGGCTACGGGACAGCATCAGTAGTTCAGCACGTGTGGTCGCTGATTCTGGCGTTAACTACAAATCTTAAAGAGCACAGCAAGGCATCAATCGACGGTCGGTGGAGCAACAGTAGGTTTTTTTGTTTACTGGATTCACCGGTACAAGAGCTTGACGGTAAGGTGCTCGGTATTATAGGGGCTGGCGAGCTAGGTTTAGGTGTGGCAAAAATTGCTGAAGCTTTCGGAATGAAAGTCATTTTTGCAGCTTTACCCGGTCGATCTCATTCAAACCAAGACAATAGAATGCCGTTTGGGGCGCTACTAAAAGAAGCCGATATCCTCAGTTTGCATTGCCCTTTAACGGCAGAAACAGCCAAATTAATTAGTGCAGATGAACTGGGGTCAATGAAAGAATCTGCTTTGCTGATTAATACTGCGCGTGGAGGTCTGATTGACGAGAAAGCACTAAAGGATGCGCTCACAAATGGTGTTATTGCTGGTGCAGCGGTTGATGTCCTCAGCGTTGAGCCGCCCTCTGATGGCAATCTACTCATTGACAGTGACATCCCTAACTTAATTGTTACGCCTCACGTTGCCTGGGTCGCGCGTGAGTCGCGGCAGCGTCTGGTTAACCAGGTAGCCGAAAATATAAAAGGTTTTCTCGCCGGCCAGCCACGCAATCAGGTTAGTTAACCTAGGCTATAGCACCTTTTTTATTTTTAAATCTTGAAGTCATCCGCTAATTTTTTGGGCACTAAAATCTTCTTCAACCGCACGTAACTCGGGATACCATTTTTAAACGGCGGGTAATCTTCTCCGGCGATTAAGGGTTCTAGGTAATCTCGGGCTTTTTGGGTGATACCATAACCATCTTCGGTGATGAATGAGCGTGGCATCTTCTTTTCCATGTTAGCCACGTCCGCTAATGGAACCTCGCCTAATGACCAGCTGTATTTTTTGCCCGCTCCTCTCACAATAGAGACCATCACAGAACTCTTACCTTGCACGGCCATCTCGACTGCGGCTTGGCCAACGGCATAAGCTTGATCTACATCAGTTTTTGAGGCGATGTGGCGCGCTGAGCGCTGCAAATAATCAGCCATAGCCCAGTGATATTTGTAGCCAGTAGACTGTTTAATCATACTGGCTAAGGTTGGAGCAACGCCACCAAGTTGATGGTGCCCAAAGGCATCCTTATTAATCGAGCCAGAAATATGTGCCCCGTCATTATATTGGGCCCCTTCTGAAGCAACAATAACGCAGTAACCCTTATCGAGAACGGTTTGTTCCACCTTTGCAATAAAGTTCTCTCGAGAAAAAGCAATTTCGGGGAATAGGATAATGTGCGGAGGATCGCCTGCTTGCTCTCCTGCAAGGCCACTAGAGGCAGCAATCCATCCAGCATGACGACCCATAACTTCAAGAATGAATACTTTGGTAGAGGAGCCACACATTGACTCAATATCGAGGCTAGCTTCCTTGGTTGATGTGGCAATATATTTAGCTACTGAACCAAAGCCGGGGCTACAGTCCGTTAGAGGTAAATCGTTATCAATAGTTTTGGGAATATGAATGGCTTGGATAGGATAGCCCATCTTTTCAGAGATTTGAGATACTTTAAGACAGGTGTCTGCTGAGTCGCCGCCACCATTATAAAAAAAGTACCCTATATTGTGCGCCTTGAACACCGCAATAAGGCGCTCATATTCTGCGGGACTATCTTCATAGTTTTTCATTTTATAGCGGCAAGAGCCAAAAGCGCCGCCAGGTGTATGTCTCAGGGCGGCAACAGCAGATGCTGATTCTTTGCTAGTATCTACAAGTTCTTCTTGCAGCGCGCCGACAATACCATCTAAGCCAGCGTATAGTTTGCCGATTGTTGCCTTATTTTCACGTACTGCTTCTATAACGCCTGCGGCTGAGGCATTGATGACGGCGGTTACGCCTCCAGATTGCGCATAAAAAGCATTTTTCTTATCCATGGGTAATGCACTCACAAAGATCCTGTTTGTTAGAACTCTATTTTAGTCTCTCACAGACTAAGGTGAAAGCGGAAACTAACTTGTTTTGAGTTATAGTGACCATTAGTTCTCAGATCGACCTTTAGGTAAGCCATCTTATGCATGTTCATATTCTAGGTATTTGCGGCACATTTATGGGCAGTCTCGCCCTTGTTGCCAAACAAGCTGGTCATTATGTGTCTGGGTCTGACGCGAATGTTTATCCGCCGATGAGTACACAACTTGAGCAAAGTGGCATAAAGCTAATAGAGGGGTTTGATCCTCAGCAGTTGAATCCTGCTCCGGATTTAGTGGTGGTTGGCAACGCTATGTCTCGAGGCAATCCTTGTGTGGAATACATACTCGATAATAATTTGCCTTACACCTCAGGGCCTCAATGGTTGGGTGAAAGTATTCTAAGAGATAAGCATGTCCTTGCGGTGTCAGGAACTCATGGGAAGACCACTACCAGTAGCATGCTAACTAAGATTCTCGATTTCGCAGGCCTCCAGCCTGGGTTTTTAATTGGCGGTATCCCTCAAGACTTTGGAGTTTCAGCACGGCTTAGTGACAGCGACTATTTTGTCGTTGAGGCTGATGAATACGACAGTGCTTTTTTTGATAAGCGATCTAAGTTTGTCCATTATTTTACTAACACACTTATTATCAATAATTTGGAATTTGACCACGGTGATATTTTTGACGATTTGACTGCTATTCAGCGACAATTTCATCACCTTGTGCGAACTGTTCCCAGTTCGGGAACAGTCATTTCTCCCGCCGCTGACCACAATGTTCGCGAAGTTCTAGATCGAGGGTGTTGGAGTAATCAGGAGAGCTTTGGCCACGACAGTGGTTGGAGGTATGCGCTGATCGCTGAGGATGGATCTCAGTTTGATGTGATCCAGTATGACCAAGACGGACACGAAATTTCCCGTGGGAAGGTAAAGTGGGAGCAGAGTGGACTGCATAATGTGATGAATGGACTATCAGCTATCATTGCTGCCAGTCAGGTTGGAGTTGACGTTGAACAGTCTTGTCTGGCTTTAAGCCAGTTTGTTGGCGTAAAAAGACGAATGGAAGTGATTTACCAAAGATCTGGAATTACTGTTTATGATGACTTTGCCCACCACCCTACTGCAATCAAGGCCACGCTAGAGGGCTTGAGAGCAAAGGTAGGCAACGAAGCCATAATAGCCATTATTGAACCCCGTTCAGCCACTATGCGCATGGGCGGGCACCAAGATGCTTTATGTTCTTCAGTCGGCAGTGCGGATCAAGTTTACTGGTATCAGAACTCTCGTATCGACTGGGATGTTGAGGCGTTAGCTAAAGCCAGTGTAGTTCCGGCTGAAGCAACAGATAGTATCGAAACCTTGCTTCACCTCGCGGTAAAATCCCAGCAGGGCAATAGGCATATTGTGGTGATGAGCAATGGCGGATTCGAAGGCTTTCATGAGAAGTTAATTGCAGCGCTCTCCCACTAGCTGTTCAGGATGAATGTTACTGGCCCGTCGTTGCATAGTGAGACCTGCATATTAGCGCCGAAAATACCGCTCTGAATAATAGGGTGATTAGCTACTGCGCACTCTATGAAATAGTTGTAAAGAATTTCAGCATGTTCAGGTTTCGCGGCAGCAGAGAAGCTTGGGCGAAGTCCTTTGTTAGTGTCTGCCGCTAGAGTGAATTGAGAAATAACCAGCAGCCCACCACCAACATCGGATAGAGACAGATTCATCTTTGCTTCGGCGTCAGGGAAGATTCTATAGTTAAGAACTTTTTGTAAAAGTTTTTCAGCATCGGCTTTAGAGTCACTTTTCTGCACGCCCAAAAAGAGCAAAATACCTAGGTCGATTTGCCCTGTTATTAATCCTTCGATCGATACAGATGCCTTAGAGACGCGCTGAATTAATCCCAGCATCTTAGTTACTCTTGACTATTTAAGTGATGAGCTAGCCGCTCAGTGGCTCTGATTAGCGCATCGGTTATGCCAGGCTCGCTAGAAGAGTGACCCGCGTCAGCAATGACATCCAATTGAGCCTCTGGCCAAGCGTCGCTCAGAGCAAAAGCCTGATTGATTGGACACACCATGTCATAGCGCCCGTGGACGATCGTAGCGGGAATACCTTTGAGTTTTTCGGTATTGTTAATAATTTGATTGGGCTCTAAAAATGCTTTGTTAATGAAGAAATGAGCCTCTATTCTTGCAATAGCCATCGCCATGTGAGGATTAGCAAAACGCCCAACGAATTCTTCATTGGGGTGTAATGTCGCGCAGCGCCCTTCTAATAGAGACCAGGCTTTCGCCGCGGCCATTCGCTCTAGCTCATTATCACCGGTGAGCCGGCGATAAAAAGCGCTAAGCAGATCATGGCGCTCTATTTCTGGAATAACATTAATATAATGTTTCCAATAGTCGGGGAAGATATGCTTTACACCGTCTTGATAGAACCAAGAAATATCCTCATCTCGACAAAGAAAGATACCTCGCAAGATCAAGCCCAACACTAATTCCGGATAGGTTTGCGCATAAACAAGGCTCAAGGTGGAACCCCAAGACCCTCCAAATACAACCCAGCGGTCAACGTCTAGCGCTTTTCGAATAACCTCGATGTCGGCAACCAAAGCAGCAGTGTCATTGTTCTTTAGGTCGGCATGCGGTGTTGACTGCCCGGCACCGCGCTGATCGAATAAAATAATACGATATTTTTCGGGATCAAAAAAACAGCGGTCGGTTGGGTTGGAGCCCCCTCCTGGACCGCCATGAATGAATAAAACTGGAATACCCTCAGGATTACCAGATTCTTCGACGTACAGGACATGAGGTGCCGTCACAGCAATAGTTTGAGTGTTATAGGGGCGGATTGCGGGGAATGCTTTCTTCATTTATTTATGGCCTTGATTCTAGCCTCTAATATTAGCGCAAAGCTGACTAGATAGACAAAAAAACTCAATTGCTCTATTTTGATGGTTGGCAAGATAGATTTTGGGTTGCGGAGAGATTATGCATGACTGAGCTTGTGAGATGCCGCTGGTGTGGAACTGACCCTCTTTATCGTCAATATCATGATGCTGAATGGGGGGTCCCTTGTCGAGATGACACTAAACTTTTCGAGTTTCTGATCTTGGAGGGCGCTCAGGCAGGCTTGTCATGGATCACTATTTTACGCAGAAGAGATAATTATCGGCGCGCCTTTGCGCAATTTGATGTTGATCAGGTGGCAAAATTTACCACCGATGACGTTTCGCGGTTGATGCTTGATTCTGGGATTATCAGAAATCGCTTGAAAATTGAGAGTGCGATCTCCAATGCGCGCCTAGTTAAAGATATTCAGCGTGAATTTGGCAGTTTTAGTGACTATATTTGGAGCTATGTAGATCATGTGCCAATTATTAGTCAATGGTCAGATGAAAAAGATATTCCGACGACGACACTAATTTCTGATCGAATTAGCCGAGATATGAAGAAGCGAGGCTTTCGTTTTTTTGGCAGTACTATCTGTTATGCCTATATGCAGGCCATGGGCATGGTCAATGACCATCAAAAAGATTGCTTTAACTGCCCTACTGGGGTTTAAGCTAACTTGCAATCGACATATTGCCGCCCATGTTTTTGGCTTGATATAGACTATTTTCGGCGCTGGATAGAAGGTCATTTAAATCCCTACATTGACTTGTAGATGCAATTCCAATACTCATTGATAATTTAAACTTGGCCCCTTTAGCATCCAACTGCAGACCATTAACTTTTTCCCGTAACACCTCGGCAATCATATTACTCGCGCTTGGTTCATTATGAGGTATTAGCACTATAAATGCGTTACCCGACCAACGGGCGAGGCGATAGTCCTTAGAAAGACTATCATTTAGAAGCTGGCCGACTAAAGATAAAACGTTGTCACCAATAGAGTGGCCATATCGTTCGTTGATCGTTTTAAAATTATCTAAATCAGCTAAAATAATCCCAAACGGTTGCCCGTTAGCCTGCCCTTCAGTGTATTTTTCCTGCAGATCATACTCAATAGATTGACGATTATGGAGTCCAGTTAAGGCATCTAATCGTTTTATTTGATCTACCTGCAAGGATAAAGATTTAATGTTGTGCGCGTATTTTGAGCGTGATGAAGCAGATTCATAAACAAATATAACGGTAACAGTGCATAGAAATAAGAATTGCACTGATTCTGCGGTCGAGTAAGGGCTTGAAATCAATAAAGTCGAGTCGCTTAATAGGGTTACAGCTGAAATAATAAGTAAGATGATGCCTAGTTGCAGATTTTTCGGTCGGTTGGATACCTCCATTAAAGTACGAAGAGATGATAAGCACCATGCTAAAGATAGCGCGCTAAAACTCAATGTTAGAGAGTATAAAAATCCTGAGAAAACTGTTGCGATGACTAAAAACCCAGCAACGCTTTTAAATTTAGCTAACCCATTCAGGGCAAGACTAAGAAGCAGAACGCTACCTGCGCCCAAGTAAAATCCAACCAGACCTATGTCGCTAGTAAAGTAATAATAAAACGCAAATGACAGTGCAATAGCAGTCTGCACCATCACCGTTACAGATACAGTGAAAAACGAATCTTCCTTGAAATTACCCTCGGTTGCTTTGAGGCCCAACTTTTTCATCTACGGTGACCTACACTGCGCTCTAAGTAGCAATATATCAGAAAACTCATTCTATGCGTTAGTAAATACTTTCCAATTACTTTGAGGATCTCTTTCTAGCTATCTCTGTAAGAAATTTTTTACGTAATCGAATACTCTTTGGGGTTACTTCGACTAGCTCGTCGTCTTCAATAAACTCAAGAGCTTGCTCCAATGTGTGCTTGATTGGAGGGACGAGTGTTAGGGCTTCATCGGTACCGGATGCACGTACGTTGGTCAGCTGTTTGCCTTTGATAGGATTAACGACTAGGTCATTTGATCTTGAGTGAATACCCACTACCTGGCCTTCATAGACGTCAATCGCATGACCTAAGAAGAGCCGGCCTCGCGCTTGAATATTAAATAAAGCAAAGGCTGCAGTTTTGCCTTTGATCATGCTCACCAGCGCGCCATTTTTGCGTGTAAATTTCTCACCTTCTTTAGCTGGCGCATAGCAATCAAAGATACTTGTCATGATGCCGGACCCTGAAGTCAGCGTCAGAAATGCACCTCGAAAGCCAATGAGTCCTCGAGAGGGCATAGAGAATTCCAGACGAACACGACCCTTTCCGTCAGGTTCCATATTGGTCAGTTCTGCTTTTCGCATCCCTAACTCTTCCATTACCGAACCTTGATGCTTTTCTTCTACATCAATAACTACCTGCTCAAATGGCTCATGGATCTTGCCATCTACCAATTTCTTAACAACTTCTGGGCGAGACACGCCCATCTCAAAGCCTTCGCGACGCATGGTCTCGATCAAAACAGAAAGATGTAATTCTCCGCGACCAGAAACGATAAATTTGTCAGGAGTGTCGCCTGGCTTGACCCTGAGTGCTACGTTGTGAATTAGCTCTTGGTTAAGGCGGTCTTTAATATTTCTAGTTGTTACATACTTCCCTTCTAAGCCTGCAAAAGGAGAGTCATTGACAATAAATGTCATGCTCACAGTGGGTTCATCAACACTCAGGGCAGGAAGTGAATCAATATGTTCGGGGTGACACAATGTGTCGGAGATGCCAAGGCCATCGATTCCATTGATGCAGACAATGTCTCCTGCTTCGGCTAGTTGGGTCTCAATCTGTTCAAGACCTAGGTAACCTTTAACGTTAAGGACTTTGCCCTTATTCTCCTCGCCATTGGCGCTTTTTACCACCACCTGTTGCCCAGGTTTGAGAGTGCCTCGGGTGATTCTACCGACACCGATAACGCCAACATAGCTGTCATAGGATAGAGCAGAAATTTGCATTTGAAAGGGCCCGTCGGCGTCAACCTCGGGTGCTGGAACGTCAGCGACAATCATTTCGTATAGTGGAATCATATCTTCCGCCATATTTTCGTAGTCAGTGCCGGCAATACCGTTGATTGCTGATGTATAAATTACAGGAAAATCAAGTTGCTCATCTGTTGCACCCAGGTTGTCGAAAAGGTCGAAAACTTGATCCATAACCCAGTCTGGTCGGGCGCCGGGGCGATCTATCTTGTTGATAACAACAATCGGGCGTAGTCCCTGCTCGAAAGCTTTTGAAGTCACAAATCTCGTTTGCGGCATAGGTCCGTCAACGGCGTCAACAAGCAGCAAAACAGAATCAACCATCGATAATACTCGCTCAACCTCTCCACCGAAGTCGGCGTGTCCGGGAGTGTCTACAATGTTGATTCGATAATCATTCCAATTAATCGCTGTGTTTTTTGCCAAAATGGTGATGCCGCGCTCTTTTTCCTGGTCATTGGAGTCCATGAGTCGTTCTGAACCCGCATCCTTTCGATCTAGAGTGCCTGACTGGCTTAGCAGTTTATCAACCAAGGTTGTTTTACCGTGATCAACATGGGCGATAATGGCAATGTTGCGTAAATTTTTTACTGACATGAGGGGCTACCGATTGGGTCAAAAGGTCGCGATTATAGTGGAATTCTCAGAAACTGCTATTGATCTTTTCGGAGATTTCTAGTTAGCCTTTAAATAAGTACGACTGTTGATTCCAGATCCGGCTCTAAATCCAGTCTGAATGCGGCTTTCGTCGATCCATGACTGCAATATTCTTAAAGCCGCGGTCGCGCATAATATTAGCCTGCAGGCGACTCATAATGCCTTTATCGCAGTAAATGAGATAGGTCAGCATCACATCGAGCTGGGAGAGTTGTGCTTCTAAGCTGAAAAATGGGATCGAAAGAACCGTATTAGATGGAAATACTAGCGGGGCGTCAGCTGACTCCTGTGGGTGTCGAATATCGATAATAATGTCGTCCAGCGCTGGCTCAAAGATGGTTTCAATGTCTGGTTTTGGAGGTTGATTGGTAGGCAGTGTCATTTTTAGTGCGCCAAAAGCTTAATGGCCTGATATTTTAGCAACAAAAAGCGTCATAATGTGTACGTTAATCTTAGGCAGAGACTTAACAGTCCATTAACTGCTGGGTAAGCTTTAGATGCGCCTGAATGCACCAATTTAGTGCTAATACCAAAATAAAGCACTCTTTTGGTGCGCATGTACTGTCTTTTTCCGCTTTTTTTTTGATTTTCTTCGCAGAATTTTCCGTGGAGCCCTTGCTCGTTATGGCGCCTTCGGGTGTTGCAAATCAAAAGGGTCCATTGGCATGACAATTGCAATATATCGCTGTAGAAAAGCTAAACTGCAGGTTAGGTTGAATGTCGCGGCTTGGACTGCATAGACAATACGGGCAACAGCCGGGTTAGGGATGGTAAAGTTCCAATTTAAAAGAGTCATTTTTAGTTATCGTTAAAATGGTCTATTATCCGTACCGGTGTTGCAAACGAAGTGAATTTATTTAAACGGAGAGTCATCAAAAATGAAAGCAAAGTTAGAGTACATTTGGTTAGACGGTACTGCGCCAACTCAATGTCTGCGCAGTAAAACTCAGGTTCGACACGATTTTGGCGGAACTCTAGAAGAGTGCCCTATGTGGTGCTTTGACGGAAGCTCTACAAACCAAGCTGAGGGCAATGCGTCCGACTGCTTATTAAAACCTGTTGCTATCTATCCTGACCCAGGCAGAACTAATGCTTTTTTAGTTATGACTGAAGTATTAAATGCCGATGGGACTCCTCACGCATCTAACGGCCGTGCAACCATTAATGATGACGACAATGACTTTTGGTTCGGCTTTGAGCAAGAGTATTTTTTGTGGGATGTCGATACCCAACTGCCACCTGGGTTCCCTCATGGTGGATTCCCAGCACCTCAGGGTCCTTATTATTGCTCTGTTGGCGCAGCCAATACCTTCGGGCGTGATTGTGTTGAAGAGCATTTTGATATTTGTCTGGATGCCGGTCTTAACGTTGAGGGTATCAATGCTGAAGTAGCCGCAGGCCAGTGGGAATTTCAATGCTTTGCAAAGGGCGCCAAACAAGCGGGTGATGAAATCTGGGTAGCTCGATATTTACTAGAGAGAACCGGTGAAAATTACGGTTATGCCATCAATTATCACCCTAAGCCTTTGGGTGATACGGACTGGAATGGTTCAGGTATGCATGCCAATTTCTCTAATGGTGCTATGCGCGACCTTGGCGATGAATCTGTTTTCACCAAGATATGCGAAGAATTTGGGAAAAATATTGAGCGCCACATTAGTGTTTATGGCGCTGATAACGATCAGCGCTTAACTGGAAAGCATGAGACGCAGTCTATTAATGAGTTCAGCTATGGCGTTTCGGATCGCGGAGCATCAATTCGAATTCCGATTGGCACTGTTGAAGATGGCTGGAAAGGCCGCTTAGAGGATCGACGAACATCGTCCAACGCGGATCCCTATAAAGTTGCCGCCGCTATTATCAAAACAACTAAAGAAGCTTTGGTTTAATTAGATTGCCCTGAGGGATGGCATCCCTCAGGGCACCTTTCAGGTGTTAGCATTTAGAATACCCTTTCTATCCTGCAGTCTTTGCAGGACTTCTGTTTAACCGTTAAACAGAAGTAACCCATTGTTAAGCTTTTTTGTCGAGCGTCTCCCAAGGCTGGCCTTGGATAATTTCCTATTGCTGCTCTTTACCCTTCGCTTTAGATGTATCCGCCAGTCAAGTTTGGGGCCACGTTACTGAATCTCGGTGCGAACATGTTGCGCTTGCACTATAATGGTGCACGATAAGGGTGTATCACTCACTTGTTAGACTTTTAAGCGGCGATGCGCCCTATTTTACCTGGGATGCGGCGGATTAGGTTTTGGCGTGCTTATTGCTAGTAGTAAAGCATATCAACAAAAGGCGTGCGTAAAAGCACTCAAACGGATCAGTGTCCAAGAGCTTATGAATTCCAATCAACTTCACAGACTGTTGCTAGATAATTTAAATACTGCGGTATTGCTGTTAGATGCCGGGTTGTCCATTAATTATGTTAATTCGGCTGCAGAATCGCTTTTGCAGGTTAGCAGTGCTCGACTAATTGGTTCCAATGTTTGCGAGCTGTTTAGCGATGAAGGGGCGTCTAGGGTGAATCTCTTGGAGGCTTTAGAAAAGAATGTTGCGCACACTCGCCGACATGAATATCTCAGAGTGCCAGCCTCGATGGACCTATTTCAGATTGATTACACGGTTACCCCCGTGGAGGTAAACCTCGAGCGCATGCTATTAATGGAAATGCAGCCTATTGATCGTTTTCTAAAAATAAATCGAGAAGAAGCTCTATTGTCTGTGCATGACACATCAAAGAGTTTAATCAGGGGGTTGGCGCATGAAATCAAAAATCCGCTGGGAGGCATTCGTGGAGCGGCTCAGCTATTAGATCAAGAAATCGCACACATTGGTTTAGATGATGAGGCTCGTGAACTTTGCAAGATTATAACCACTGAGGCTGATCGGTTACGTAACCTTGTTGATCGTCTGTTAGGCCCTAATCAGATCCCGCGTTTTGAACAAATTAATATTCACGAAGTGACAGAACATGTGGCAGCTTTATTAGAGGCCGAAGCGCAGGGCACTCTAGTCATTTCAAGAGATTATGATCCGAGCATCCCTGATATCCAAGGGGATAGAATTCAGCTTATTCAAGCGGTACTCAATGTCGCTCGCAATGCCATGCAAGCAGTTCTGGAATCGGGTCGATCTGCCCCGCTAGTGACGATCAAGTCTCGCATTCAAAGAAGCTTCACTATTGCTGGTGAGCGTCACAGAGTTGTTTGTCGAATCGACGTTATTGATAACGGACCTGGAGTTTCCACGGAGATCTTTGAGCAAATATTCTTCCCGATGATCAGCGGTCGGAGCAACGGATCAGGCCTGGGACTTACGATCGCCCAGACTGCGGTCAACGGACATCAAGGTATTATTGAATGTGATTCTGAGCCTGGTAACACCAGGTTCTCTATTTATTTACCAATAAGGGATTAACATGAACAACAAATCGGAAATTTGGATCGCAGAAGATGACCGATCTCTGCGCTGGGTGATGGAGAAGGCGATTAGCCGAGAGGGTCTGGAAGTGCGTAGCTTTGAGACGGGTGACGATTTACTAAGAGCCCTCAAAGGATCTCAGCCGGAAATCATTATTTCTGATATCCGCATGCCAGGTATCGACGGGCTGCAGTTGTTAAAAGAGATTTACGGTAAGCACGCTGATATTCCGGTGATCATTACCACCGCTCATTCTGATTTAGACAGTGCCGTGGCAGCTTATCAGGGTGGCGCATTTGAATACTTACCAAAGCCCTTCGACCTAGACGAGTTGGTAGATGTCGCACGTCGTGCGATCTCATTCTCCAGAGAACAAAAGTCGACCGTCGATCTAGCAGTGCCAAGCCCCGTGGTTCAGGAAATTATTGGTGAGGCACCGGCGATGCAAGAGGTCTTTAGAGCGATAGGGCGATTGTCGAATTCAAACATAACGGTGTTAATTAATGGTGAGTCAGGGACTGGTAAGGAATTGGTAGCGCAGGCCCTTCATAAGCATAGCCCGCGAAAAACAGCCAAATTTATAGCGCTTAATATGGCAGCTATTCCTCATGACTTAATTGAGTCTGAATTATTTGGTCACGAAAAAGGTGCATTTACCGGTGCGGCTCAGCGGCGTGAAGGACGATTTGAGCAAGCCGACGGTGGAACGCTATTTTTGGACGAAATTGGAGATATGCCAGCTGAAGCCCAAACTCGACTATTGAGGGTTCTGGCTGATGGCGAGTTCTACCGAGTTGGCGGTCACATAGCGGTTAAAGTCGATGTCCGAATTATTGCAGCAACCCATCAAAATCTAGAGGAATTGGTTGCGGCTAACCGCTTTCGAGAAGATTTATTTCATAGGTTAAACGTCATTCGAGTCCATTTGCCAAAATTAGCGGACCGCCGAGAAGATATTCCTCAGTTGATGACACATTTCTTTCATCGAGCGGCTAAAGAGTTGGATATGGAGCCTAAGGTGTTATCTCAAGAGGCGGCGGTGGTTTTCAATAACTTAGCTTGGCCTGGAAATGTACGAGAGTTAGAAAACATATGCCGCTGGTTAACTGTAATGGCGGCAGGAAGAGAAGTGCTGCTCTCCGATCTACCCCCAGAATTAAAAGCCGACAGCGCGGATAAAGAAACTCCTATCCAAGGAGACTGGCAGCAGATGCTAAAGCGCTGGAGTGCGCGGGAATTAAAAGCTGGGCATCAAAGTATACTTCAGCAAGCAATTCCTGATTTTGAGATGGCTATGATTGAAACAGCGCTGGCGCATACTGGTGGGCGTAAAAAAGACGCCGCGAAGCTGCTCGGATGGGGTAGAAATACTTTAACCAGAAAGCTTCAAGAATACAGTATGGAAAGCCAGGGAGTCTAAGCCCATAACAAAAAACCCCGCCAAATTAGAGCGGGGTTTTTGTTGGTTCGTTAGCTTTAGCCTTAATGTGTAGTGTCGTCGCCCTTTGACACACCTGCGTCAGTTGGCTCACCTTCCTCACTGGCTTTTGCTTCCGCTTGCTGAACAGCAGAGGCAAAGAGTCCATCAAAATTAATAGGCGGTATCATCAAAGGAGGGAAGGAACCTTTGGTCAATGTGCTATCAATTGTTTCCCTGGCGTAGGGAAACAGCATTGACGGGCAAGTGGTGTTAATAACTTGCGTCAGTTGCTGGCCTTCGATACCTTGAATTGTAAACAGACCTGCTTGTTCTACTTCGATCAGGTAAATAGTCTCTTCACCGTCGGTAACGGTAATCGTTAGGCGAAGAGCGACCTCGTAGACACCCTCTCCGACTTGACTGCTTTTGGTATTTAGATCTTGGCTTACTTTTGGCTGCCACTGTTTTTGAAATGCAGCTACTCCTTGTGGAGTTTCAAAAGAGAGATCTTTGAGATAGATTCGCTGCACAGCAAATTTGGGCCCAGTATCTTCTGTGGCTGCCGCGGCAGCTTGATCAGTCGAGGGAGTTTCGTCAGTCATTACTTAAACCTTTAATTGTGTGTGGATTAATTTATTGCCTTAATCTTTATATGGCGTCAGTTTTATCCAATTCAACCCCATTTTTCAAAAGGGCATCTAATTGGCCAAGAGTTTCTATTTGCTGTAATTCAGAATAACCCCCAACATGTTTTTCGCCAATCCAGATTTGAGGAACAGTACGTTGTCCGCTTTTTTCCATGATCTCTCGACGTAAGTTCATATCGGAGTCCACGGAGATATCTTCGTAATTAACACCTTTCGCACTCAGCAGATGTCGCGCCGCAGTGCAGTAAGGGCAAAAACGCGTTCCATATAGTACTACCTGAGACATGCAATTTCCTTCAATAATATCGTTCTAGATTTTGTGGCTTTATTTTTTCTGACCTTGGACCACAGGCATATTCTGCTGCTGCCATTCACTCATTCCGCCACTCAACCGGCGAACCGTATATCCCTGTTTCGTCATCTCTTTCCCAACGCCGCCGGCATGCTGGCCCATCTGGTCTGTTAATACGACAACTTTTTCACGGTGTTTTTCGATCTCACTTAACCGAGTCGCTATTTTAGTGTGAGGAATGTTGATCGCGCCGTGAACATGACCCGCTTGGAAATCATTGGCCGCACGCACATCTACAAGCACCGCTTCGTCTGCATTCATTAAAGACACTAGCTGTGAGCAAGCAATTGGTTTGCCCCCTTTGGTTCGTTCGGTCAATGCAAAAATATAGATAAGCACTAAAAATAAGCTTATTAGGAGCCACTGCTCACTTGCAAAAATAAAAATATCCACGTAGTTACACTCTTTGGCTAAGTTTTTGGGACGCTAAGGTAGCGCGGGCTGAATTATACACATGAATGATAGTCTTAGGAATTGCCTGTGGTTTGATTAGGCCCAGCGATCCCAGATGGGTTTGCAGGTATCGGGAAGGCTGCTCACAAAGCCAAGGGCAGCCCATTTCATTCCTGGTGCGTGAAAGTCTGACCCACAAGAAGCAAGCAGACCATATTGATTACACAAAGTGGCTAAATCCTTTGTAACGGAGGGCACCTGAAGCCCAGAAATAACCTCCATGCCCTCCCCGCCTGCACTACAAAAATCTTCTAGCAGCTCTTTGAGTTTTGTATGGCTCATTTTGTACTTACTTGGGTGAGCCAATACGGCAATGCCCCCTGACTCACAAATCCATTGCACCACCGTGGCAAGCTCGGCCCATTGCTCTTTAATATCTCCAACTTTCCCTGCACCAAGATACTTTTTAAAGGCCTGTTTAATGTTCGATACCGCGCCTATGTTGACCAGATGCTGTGCAAAATGAGGGCGGCCAATTTGCCCGTCGGCTAAAAGGGTTGCGCCTTTAAGGCAATGCTCAAAGCCCAGGTTGTTAAGGCGCTCAGCGATTTTTATGGCCCGATCCTGACGAGCCTTTTTTTGCTGTGCCACTCCGAAAATAATGGAATCGCTCAGAGGATCTACATTCAACCCTACGACATGAATGCCCTGCTTGCGCCACTGGCTAGAAAACTCAATACCAGTAATTAGGCGGAGTTTTTCGGGGTTATACTTTAGTCCGCTGTATGCGTCCAGAGTGTCATGATCGGTAATTGACAGAATATCTACTCCGCGCTCACTGGCTAGTTCAACTAACTGGTCAGGCGTTAAACTGCCATCAGACATGTTGGTATGGCAATGGAGGTCGACGTTCATTAGATTCACTTCTTGCTATTTTTAGAGATTGTACCAGTCTCAGCACCCTATATAATCGTTATATGACTGACCTTAAAATTATTACGCCTATTTCGGAAAAGCAAAAGGAGCAGGTGAGCGCAGCTACCGTCGCCTGTATTAGCAAAGCTAGTGCCTTATTTGATCGGCAATTTATCGAATTACCAGTTGATTTTGACTTGCGAGGTAAATGTGCGGGCATGTATCAGGTAAGGGCCCACCAGAGGCGTATTCGTTACAACCCTTGGATTTTCGCAAAATATTACCAAGAAAGCCTAACCAATACTGTTGTGCACGAAGTTGCACATTACATTGTTGACTGTATTTGGGGGCTGAGGAAGGTTAAGCCTCACGGGGAAGAGTGGCGTCAGACAATGATCGCCATGGGGGCTGAGCCAACAGTGACGGGAAAATACGATTTAACCGGCATTCCGACACGTCAGTATCAGCGATATGCCTATAACTGCGACTGCCGTGTTCATCAACTCACTCTGTTGAGGCATAAAAAGATAATCAGCCGAGCCGCTAGCTATCGATGTCAATTTTGCCATTCTGACTTAAAGCAGGGTGGTTAGGTATCCTTGTGAAGACGTGGTTTGTTTATATAGTGCGTGCAAGCGACGACAGCCTCTATACCGGTATCACCACTGATCTTAATAGGCGTTTAGCTGAGCATCAGTCGGGAAAGGCGGGTGCCAAGTACTTTCGGGGACGCAATGCCTGTGAGATGGTATATAGCGAGAGTGGGCATAATAGGAGCACGGCCAGTAAGCGCGAGGCCGCCATCAAAAAGCTCAGCCGCTACCAAAAACTTGAGTTAGTTAGTGGTCACGCTCTATAGTTTAATTGTATAGTTGTATATACAATTAATAATTTTATATAAACCTCTTGTGTGAAGATCGACGATTATAGGAGTATTTACTATATTATAGCGACTTTAATTGGATTTTACATATTTTTCGTAATAATAGTTGTTTTTTTTCTTTTCTAAGGTTATAAATGTATATACATTAAGTGCAGCACTTATATTTATGGTCAATGCTATTAAAATTCCTCAATTTGAAGTGATTAAACAGTACGTTCGAGGTCATATAAACTCTGGACGTTGGGCTGTGGGGGCTCGGATCTCTTCTGAAAATGAGCTTGCAGTTAGTTTTTCCGTTAGTCGCATGACCGCTCGAAGAGCACTGCAAGAGCTGGCTCAGGAGGGTCTGTTGACTAGGGCGCCAGGTCTAGGGTCCTTTGTGGCAGAACCAGTCTTAGCTAAACCTAGCCTAGAGATACATAATATCGTCGCTATTGCGCAGTCGAAAGGGACTTATAGCTGCCAGGTCCTTAGTCTCGAGCAGATACCTGCTGATGCTGAATTAGCTGATTTATTAAGGTTCGAAATCGATCAGTCGGTCTATCTAGCCAGATTTTTGCATTTTGACGGTAGTAAGGCGGTCCAGTGGCAAGAGATCTATGTGAATCCTAAGGTTGCGCCTGCTTTTCTAAAGCAAAACTTCACTAAAGTGGTACCTGATGAGTACCTAGAATGGATTGCGCCTAGCGGCCATGTGCATCATCAAGTAGGTGCGGTACTTGCAAGGCCTAGCCAACGAAGGGCCCTTGGACTAACAGAGGATTCGCAGACTGCCTGCTTGCAGATAACTAGGGTATGCTCACGCGGCTCGATTGTGGCCAGTTTATCTAAGTTGGTACACCCAGCGAGCCTCTATCAATTAGGAACCACCTAGTCACTCGTTTCAAATTTTGTAAAAGGAAGTTAGATGCCGAAAATTGCCGTTTTTGTTGATGTTCAGAATATCTATTACACCGTAAAGGAGAGCTTTGGCTGTCATTTTAACTACCGTGAGCTGTGGCGACAGTTAAGCCTTGAGGGTGAGATTGTTCTGGCAAATGCCTACGCCATAGACAGGAATGACTCTCAGCAACGCAAGTTTCAGCAAACGCTTCGTAATATCGGGTTCACTATCAAGCTAAAGCCCTACATCCAAAGAAGTGATGGATCAGCTAAGGGCGATTGGGATGTAGGTATAACAATCGATATCATGGATGCCGTTTCCAGCGCCTTAGATAGAGTTGATTGGGTGGTACTTTTATCCGGTGACGGGGACTTTGATATGCTCCTGCGGCGCATTGGCCGCAGTGGCGAAATACAGACTCTAGTTTATGGCGCCTCGGCCTTAACCGCTCAATCGCTAATAGACGCCACGACACACTTCAGAGCCATTAAAGGCCCGCTATTACTGGCCTAAGGATATGTAAGTGAGTACCCACAAACTTATTATTCTTACGTTATTATACCGCCTTGCCCTGGGCCCCCCATACCTCCACCTTGGCCTGGTACGACTATCTGTGAGGCCTGCTCACGGCGCATTTTTTCAAGTTCTTTGGCAGCGTCTTCAACAGCAATTGCGGCCTTTACTGCAAAGTCTGCCGCCGCCTCACCGATGGTCGCACCTTCTAAGATAAAGTTCAGTGGCATGGCACCCATCTGGGTCATTATTTGAGCTGAGCCTAAGAAGCTAACCTCTCGATCAGGATCATCTAAGCCAGCTGCAGTTATTGGCGTCATTTTACGAATCGCGCCCATCTTTTGGTCCGTGAAGTTCTCCTCACGGAAAAGGCCATTGGGATCCATGGCATTATCGTTAGCATTTGACATAGAATTTTTCTCGTCCATTAGTTGGTTTGACGGCTACCCTAGCAGACATGTTCAGAAAGTTGAAGTCTGCACAACATAGAGTATAAAAGACACAAAAAAAGCCACTGCATGGTGACTTTTAATGCTCAACCAATACGATCAACTAGTGATCATGGCCGCCCGGTCCATGCACATGGCCATGGTCAAGTTCTTCTTGCGTGGCATCTCGTACGGACTCAATTGACACATCAAAATTTAAATTCTTACCTGCTAGAGGGTGATTACCATCGACAGTCACAGTTTCATCAGTCACCCCAGTAACGGTTACCGGGACGCTTTCGCCATTGCCTGTCTGAGCTTCAAACTGCATGCCGACTTCAATATCATCAACACCTTGGAATGAGCCACGAGGCACTTCTTGGATCAACTCAGCTTGCACATCGCCATAACCTTCGGCAGCAGGAACAGCTACCACCATTGAGTCACCGACCACTTTTCCCTTAAGGGCGCTTTCTAGGCCTGGAATAATATTTCCAGATCCATGTAGATAGGCTAAAGGCTCTTTTCCTGCAGAACTATCGAGTTGCTGCCCCTCGTCATCGGTTAATGTGTAATGAAAGCTTACCGCACTATTTTTTTTGATGGTCATTGTCTGTTTCCAGTGGATGATTTAGGCGAGCATTATGCTTTAATAGCATGCAAATATCGAATCGATGATGCTCATTTAGAGCTCAAAGTATAAAAATTATTATGCACATCTGCTTGGGCAATGCGCAGTTATTATATATATGATTTGTATTCGGCTGTTTTCGCAGCAATAATGATATTTGCACCATCTTCAGCGGCACGTTTGG
>JAPKEJ010000098.1 GCA_028822155.1 Porticoccaceae bacterium | reverse complement strand
CTGAAGAAGTGCAAGCTCAAATTGTTACTGAAGAAGTGCAAGCGGAAATTGTTAGTGAAGAAGTGCAGGCTGCGCAGTTGGAGTTTAGTTCAGAAAGTGACACTGTGGATGAGGTCTTAGTGACGGGGTCACGTTTAAAGCGAACGACTTTTTCAAGTATCTCTCCGCTGCAGATTATCTCTGCCGGAATCTCACGCGAGGCTGGTTTGATCAACGCTGCAGATATTTTGCAGGGCTCAACGTCCGCAGGTGGACAGCAGGTTGACCTAACCTTTAGTGGTTTTGTTTTAGACAATGGTCCAGGAACGCAGACTATTGACCTTCGGGGTCTTGGCGCAAATAGAACATTGGTACTGATTAACGGACGACGTCTAGCGCCGGGTGGTGCCGAGGGCGCGCCCTACGCACCGAACGTTGGTTTAATTCCAGCGGGATTAGTCGGCCAGTATGAAATTTTGACTGATGGCGCATCTTCAGTTTATGGATCTGATGCCATTGGTGGTGTCACTAACATTATCATGAAGAAAGACTTCGACGGTCTTGACTTGGCGATGGGAGCCACTGCGCCTAAATATGATGGAGGTGAAAATTCTAATTTACAACTGACCTGGGGCAAGAACTGGGATCGTGGTTTTGTTGGCATGGGACTTGATTATTCCAAAAGTGAGTCAGCCAGCTATGGCAGCCGACCTTGGACGGGTGAGTGTGAAACAAACGTAGAAATGGATAGGTCTGGACAAATTAGACAGTCAGATCTCTATTACAAAGAGACTTACGGCATGGCGATATCTAACTGTAAGCCAACGAGTCTAGCGGGCCGAGTGTATATCCCTGGGACCGATGTTGGTAGCATTTATTACACGCCTGGTGTCAGTAACGGTGGTTGGGGAAACTTCAGTGAATCTGTCGCTCCCTACGGTGGCTTTGGTATAGATAGTGATGGCGATGGCGTAGCTGATGTCTCCTATTCAGATTACAGTCTTAATGGTACGCCCTACAAGCAAAATGCCGATTTATATCCAGAAAATGAAACGGTTAACTTTATGGCTTACGGAGAGTACACCTTTGGAGGTGACGCTAACGTAACAGCCTACTTTGAAACTATGTATTCCAAGCAGGATTACTCACAAACGTCTTCGCCACCCCAGTTGTTTCCTGATGTGCCTGCAAATAACCCCTATAACCTTTGTAACCCTAACCAACCAGACGGGGTGGATTGTGGTTTGGCACAGGACGCGCTTTATACTAGTGATGCGTTTACGTCGGGTTTTGGGTCTTACTATGAAGGCCTCTGTGCAGGCTATGGCATTCCACTAGCCGGTTGTACTCCAGCTACGTTCGGTCTTCTTAGCGGTGCCATTGGTGCGGTAGGAACTCTGCCGATTGTTTCTGTAGAAAATGATAGATCATCTACTGAGGCGAGCTTTGAGAACTCTCGTTTTGTAGCCGGTTTGAGAGGAGATCTTCCCTTTATGACTGCAGGAACGCTCAGCAATTGGACATTTGATCTTTACGGGTCTTACTCCATATCTGAGGGAGAGTCGCATCGTTATGGTATTCGTGGCGACCGGTTGGATCTTTCGTTGGGTAACTATTCATCGACAGATACTCCTTGTGTCAACGATTCAGGAACAACGTTGGCCGCTGATGCAGCGCCGGGTTGTGTTGCTGTTAACATGTTTGCACCTTCGCTGTACCCTGCGGGCATAGTTGGTACATTTGCTACTGAAGCAGAAACAAATTACCTCTTTGATAGCCGTGATTTTGATACCGAGTATGAGCAGACAATTATCAATGCTTCAATGGCCGGTGATGTTTATGAGATGCCCAACGGCCCTATCCAGATGGCTGTTGGCTTTGAGTACCGTAAAGATAAAATTAACTCGATGCCTGATAACGTGGCTCGAGATGGCCTATTCTTTGGATACTTCTCTGACGGTGGCGCTGTCGGCTCTAAGGATATGAGCGAGCTCTTTTTTGAAATAGAAGCACCATTGATTGCTAATCAGTTTTTTGCTAAAGAAGTGACTATCAATGCTTCAGCTCGATATACCGACGACGAGATCTACGGTAGCAATACGACTGAGTCAGTCAAGTTAGGCTGGCGTCCGGTTGATTCACTATTGGTCCGCGCTACTTATGGAACTGCGTTTCGAGCACCCAACTTACGTGAACTGTACCTAGCTAACCAGACTGGTTTCAACACTATTAGCGATCCCTGTAAAACACCGGAAGAAGCGATTGACTTGTTTACGGGTATTTATGATGCTAGTGCTGATCCGCGCGACCCTCAGACGCTAGCCAACTGTCTTTCTAATGGCGTTGACCCAACTGGCTATACTGGTGGGTTTAGTTTTTATAGTGTAGAGCAATCTACGGGCGGTTCGTTAACTCTAGATCCAGAAGAATCTGAATCTTGGACTGCTGGCTTCTCCTATGAGCAAGACTTCAGCAATGAGTTTGATTTTGGCGTTAGCATGACGTATTACGAAGTCTCGATTGACAACACTATTATTGAGCCAAATGGCCAGTATATCGTTAATGATTGCTATTACACGCTGACTGGGGAAAGCTCGTTCTGTGACCGAATTAGCCGAGATATGTCTGACTCAAGCGATCCATATATCACTTTATTGGATAATGGTTTCCTCAATCGAGACAATGAGAAGGCACGCGGTGCCGATGTCAATGTAACTTTTGGTGACACCTGGACTATTATGGATCGTGCTATTGACGTTGATATTTCCATTAACGCCGGTCATACGATAGAGCGTTCATTCCTATTTGTTGATGACAATGGTGTTGAAGATTTCGAAGATTACGCTAGTGAGTGGGGCTTCCCTAGCTGGAAAGGAAATTCTACCATTCGCTTAACTTATGAAAAGTGGGCCGTAATGTTACGATCTAATTACATCAGCTCTGTTGATCAAGACCCTCTTGCGAGAGACGAGTATAGTGATATTTATGACACCAATGACACTGGATTTACGGGCGATACCTGTCTGGGTGGCGGCTACTATAACGAATGTCGTGATGTCGGTCATGCCGATGATTACATGACGCACACGTTATCTGTGACTTATACCGAAGATAACTGGGCTGTGAACGTTGGTGCGCGAAACATACTTAATAAAGAGCCACCAAGGGTTGATGGAAGCGAAGTATCTTCAGTCAATAACGCTCCTATTGGTTATGGTTATAACCTAATGGGTCGCTCTCTCTATGTGAACTTCGAATATCAGTTTGGTAGCAACTAGATAATTGTTAATCTAAAGTAGTTATATTAAGACCCTCTCAGATTTTTTGAGGGGGTTTTTTTATCGATAAA
>JAPKEJ010000010.1 GCA_028822155.1 Porticoccaceae bacterium | reverse complement strand
AAGGCGGCGAAAGCTTGATGACTGACGGATTCAAGGTGGCACAAGATATTGAGCAGGAATCCCCTGAGCACTATAAGACACTTACGTCCACGAAATGGTGTTATGCAAACCGCGCAGGGCCAAAAGACTATCGTTGGGAAGCGCCAACCATTGGTTTAGACGATGAAGGAAAGTTACTAGAAATACGAATGCTTCCGTTCTCTCGAGCGCCACTGCAAGGAAGCTTCGATGACATCCAGAAAGCTTATGCTGCTTTAAGATGCTATATGGAAAAAGCCAACTCCCCAAAATATCAGATGAGCTTTTCTTTTAAAGCAGGTGACCTCGTTATCTTTGATAACCGTCGTATTTTACATGGTCGCACAGCATACGATCCAAGCTCTGGCGATCGCGCACTGCGTGGAACATACCTCGATCGAGATGATGTTTTTTCTAAGATCCGACAGCTCCGGCACCAATTCTTGGTAGAGAGTTAAGACAAGCACGGCAGGCAAAAAAAAGGGCGCTCTAAAGCGCCCTTTTTCTCGTCTAAGCTTAGAATCGGAAGCTAATCCGTGTACCGATTGTACGCGGCCTATTAGTCATAACACGGTCGTCCCAATTAACCGCATTACGGAACACTTCTCCGCGCTCGTCAGTAAGGTTACGTACATACATTTCAGCTACCCAAGAGTCGCGATCAATACCAATTGAGGTATTTAGGATCTGATAATCCGCCTGCTTATACCTCTTGGTTTGAAGGCTGCCCCCATCAAACAGATTGTTATACGAGGACCCTGTGTAAATGTAGCTTGCTTGAACAAACCAGTCTGTGTTGAAGCCATATCGAGTAGCTAAATTCCATTTAACCTCTGGCACACGAGGTAGCGGAGTGCCATTGGCCGCTGTAGGTGCAGCTAATCCGTCACTCTTATAGTAATCCTGGCTCAACTCAGCCTGAATATAAGAAGCCGCGCCCGTAAGACTCCAGGTCTCCGAGAGCATCACACTAAAATCTGCTTCAAATCCATTACTCTGCGCTTGACCAATATTATAAGTTAGAGTCACCGGCGAGATGGACGTGTCTAACCGCGAAAACTGGAAATTATCCCAGTCTTGTAAAAACGCTGCCGCATTTACCTGCATACGCCCGTCCAATAGAGTCGCCTTTACGCCCACCTCATACGAGGTCAAGAAGTCTGGAGTAAAGTCACATTGCGCTCCTGTCGTGTCGTCTCTTCCCTGTCCACCATAATCCGCTGTGTTACCAACAGAACAGAACCGATTAAGTCCACCAGGGCGATAACCCTCTCCCACGGCCCCATAGACCATAAGGTCTTCGTTCACTGCCCACTCCGCAGTCACGCGGTAAACTTCGTCCTTTGACGCTGTTACGCGGTTAGAATCCGCACAGTCAGCGCCATAGTTATTAAGCGGCCGATAAACGCCTGAGGCTTCTTGTGCTGCGGCACTAGGGCCGCCGCCGCAAGGCCACCAGACCGTTCCGGAGAATCCATCCAAAAAGCTCTCAGCATCAAATTGCCGCATACTCGCCGAAATAGTGAGATTGTCTGCGATGTCATAGGTGATCTCGCCAAAAATTGCGGTCTCCTCATAGCTACGCCGGAAATCTGTGGTCCAATAGATATCTGGAGCATCAATCGCAGTGACCATTCCCAGATCAGCAAGTCCTAAAACATGCCACTCTGCATCATTTCTGTTTTTTACATCGACTGAGTAGTAGCCAAGCTGCCAGCGCAACCGCTTACTTGAATCGGAAGCATAGCGCACTTCCATTGTTTCGCGCTTAAAGTTGGAATGGCCTTCATACTGCTCGCGAGGATCAGAACAACCATAATACGCCGCATAGCAAGAATAGTAAGGTTGCACATAGCCGGCAGACACATAGTAATCGCTATACATAGAGTAGTCCGCACGCGATTCATAGTCGCGGTCAAGGTCACCATAATTAAAGGAAAGGGTGCCACCGCCGATTTCGCCTTCAACGCTAAGAGAATACTGAGTCCACTCATCATCCAGGCTGTCAGGCATCATACGGAACACCTGTAAATCGCCGACAGTTGGATCGTGGTCCCAAACTCCAGTGGCCTCTAGGTCTTGCTGCATGATACTAGCTGTGGCTGTCCAGCTATCATTGAGATCAACCCGCAATGCAGCTCTAAATCCTGTCGTGGTAGCTTCATTGAAATTGTCGCCAGCTACATTGCCGACATCCCCAGCAGTATAATTATTGTAAGTGAAGTCAGGCGCCATCGCCGCGGCCTGCTCTGCAGTCGCGCCGCCCGCCACCAAACCATCTCGGATATAACCATGCGAGAAAGTATGCTCACCACGTACGTTATCAATAAACCCCGCGTCACGCTTCGAATAACCAACAAGCCTTAGTGCCACAGAATCTGATATTGGGACGTTAATAAATCCTTCAATGGTGTTGCCTACATCACCACTTTTCGGAGAGTTGACATCCAAATCTAGGCCCGCAGAAAATTCACCAATGTCAGGCTGATTCGTAATAATGCGCATGGCTCCTGACTGGGCATTAGCGCCAAATAAAGTACCTTGTGGGCCCGCAAGTACTTCAATGCGTGCCACGTCATAAATGTGAGGATTCAAATAGGCTCCCGTCGCAGTAACCGGCTGATTGTCTAAATAGACCGCCACACTAGGGTTAGCTCCCAGCGAGCTCTCGCCACCGGAAGAAATGCCGCGGATATAAACATTGCCGCTTCCCGGCCCCAAGCCGATATAACTAACGTTAGGTAGCATCGTCACATAATCTTCAAGATCAGTGATATTTAAGTTTGTAAGGGTTTCTTCTCCGAGTACCGAAATGGCCATGGGAATGTCTTGCACACTTTCTGCACGCTTAGTCGCAGTTACTACTATCTCTTCCAGCTGCTGCGCTGCTATTGCAGGAGCGAGACCTACGGTCAGTGCTGCAATAATGGCTGCCAGTGGTTTTGGAGAGTACCTACGTGGTGATGTTTTAAAATTACCGCTAGATCGCGTCTTAGTCATGATATCAGTCCTCTTATCGACAAGTGATGAGTATCTTTTTTACCGTCTCTTTCTTTTTTTATCGCCTTGCACACTGCCACAAAAAAGAGCAGTTGTAATGACCTCTGCAGGCGCGCCCAATCGAAACAAATGGATGCAACTTAACTTTATCACAGGTATACAAATATTTGTACGGTTAGCGCAGAAATAGTGTTTGTGAACAAAACTATAGCCCCCCTTGCTTAGTAATCTCAGGTCTGCCCTTTTAGTCTATAGCCAATCCACGGCTGTTGAGCACATTTTTAAGCGGCCCAAGCGCAGATTCAAAATGCCGCCACTGCTCTAACCCCCCTTGGAAAATCGGCTGACGAACCTGCTCAGAACTTGCCGAACGCACGGCGCGATCGTTCTCATGGAAACTAACGCAGGCGTCCTCAAAATCTAGGCTACAGTGCTCAAGCATTCGTGCCACTTGCCCCTCGAGGTCTCCAACAACATTTTCATACTCTACGGTAAGGCACTGCCCAGGCATAACCTGCTGCCAATGCAACATTAAGCGCTGGTAGTCCGCGTAGTAATGTCCTATGTCCTCAAGGCTATAGGTGAACGGTTGGCCCTCGGCAAAAAGCTGTTTGAAATTAGCAAAACAAGCAGCCATTGGAGATCTCCGAGCATCAATGACGGTTGCATTCGGTAGAATTGCGCGAATAAGCGCCACGTGCATGAAATTATTAGGCAGTTTATCAATGAATTTTGTGCCGTTGCTTCTATAGACCGAGCAAGCATCAAGATATTGCTGGCCCAAAGCAATGCGCTCATCACGGCTTAAGTCTGCTAAAAGTTTTGGATACCTGCGGAGCTCTCCTCGTTTGCGGATACCCTCTAGCTGGGCCGCGATGCGACTAATAAAATGTAGCTCCGCCGTAGCCTCTACTTGGGAATGGCTTGCCAATATCTGCTCAAGCAATGTGGAACCTGAGCGTGGTAGGCCGACAATAAAAATGGGGCTCGAATCAGGGTGGCCGCCCTCATCAAGCTGAGATATGAATTTGTCATCACATACCGCAATGCTGTCGTCAATTCGCTGGGTATTATCTTCGGCATCATAGCCGCTATAGCGTCTCTTTATTTCATTGCCGGCTTTATACGCGTCAAAAGACCCAGAGTAATCCTTCAAATCTTCAAGCGCTTTACCAACAGCAAAAGCAAGGTGGTATTTGTCTGGACTATCTCCCGCTATAGCAAGTAGCCGCTTTGTCATATCTTCGGCTTCAGCGGCAGTAAACTTTACCGTTTTTAAATTTGCTAGGCTCCAATACGCATCGCCATGCCCGGCATCGGCTGCGATGGCACGACGATAAATAATAGCCGCTTTTTCTCCCTTCCCAGAATAACGCAGAGAGTGCCCGTAGCTAGTCAAAATCGTAACGGCATCAGGAACACGAGCAAGCACATCTTCATAAACGACATGAGCTTCATCGAAGCGTCCAGCGCTTGAGGCTATGGCGGCGTGTAATGTTTTATAGGCAACATTATTTGGATCAATTTTAATCAGGTGATTAACCTGTTCCATGGCGGCTTCAAATTTATCCTGCTTAGAAAGTGCTAAAGCATATTTATGACGTGCCATATGATAGTCAGGGGCCAACTCTAAACACCTCTGATAAAGCTGAACCGCTTCTTCCATGATACCGAGCTTGTAACCAATATCGGCTAGCAATCTCATGGCATTGACGTCAGTAGGGTTGATTCTCAAATATTCTCGGCAAATACCCTCGGCAACCCCCACTCTGCCCGCAGCAAATAATTCCGTGGCCTGTCTTAGCGCAGGATCTACCTCGCGAGTTAGCACCGATCTTGCATGAGCTTTAGCCGCTTCGTCTTCATTTCCTTGAGCTAAGAGGACTTCACTTAACGTCCTCCAAGCATTCGCAAAACTAGGGTCTATCTCGACCGCTTGCTGCAAATCATTGACTGCTTCCAACAAATCACCTCGGGAATACCGAGCCAGCCCTCGTTCGTACCTCCCTTGCGCGACACCTGGAGCCAAGACTAGAAAGTCAGACAGTTTCTGAATGGCCTCATCTAACGACCCATTAAGACGTAAGGCAACGCCAAGTAAAAATAAAGCCGGTGGATGCTCTGCATCAACGTCTACTGCCTGTTGCGACAACTGCAGTGCTTCCTTCCTATCGCCTGCCTGCAGGCGGGCCCGAGCAGCCTCAACCAGCGCCTTAACATCGCCTTCACTATTCATATTAACTATCGCCTTACTGTTCGCGGGAGAACGATGCTTACAAGAGTGCATGCGGTCGCTTAGCCACCGCCGTAAAACCACTTAGGTTGCTCGTGTTCTACCAGAGTAGGGTTAAGCCTTTGATAAAGCATTGCCCGTTAAGGGATGAAGTATACACAGGAACCTTTTTACAAGTATAGACTCAGCAGTGGAGAGGCTTAAAAAGCTTTTTTGAACGTTTTGTGCTTTTTATGGACAAAAAAAAAGCAGCTAAGCTGCTCTTTTTTGTTTAGCCCATTTCAACCACCTAGCTTTTTACGCAGTGTCTGTACCGTCCTTAACTGCGCCGTCGCCTCGGCTAGCATGGCTGCCGCTTTGGAATATTCTATCTCGCCAGACTGGTTGGCGATGGCCTGTTCGGCAGTCTTAACTGCCTCAGCAGCCGCAGCCTCATCAATATCCCCAGCGCGCACGGCTGTGTCTGCTAGAATCGCAATACTTCCCGGTTGCACTTCTAAATAACCACCAGAGAGATAGTAAACTTCCTCTTCTCCGTTTTCCTTGACCAGCCTTACTGGGCCAGGGCGCAGATCACTGAGCAATGGTGCATGACCGGGAGTAATTCCCAGCTCACCCAAAGACCCTGTAGCAACAACCATCTTTACAGATCCTGAAAATAAGGATTCGTCGGCGCTTACGATGTCACAATGAACTGTTATAGCCATTTCTTTATTGCCTTTGCTTGCTGCAATTTATAGGTTTTTCGCTTTTTCTACCGCTTCGTCGATAGAGCCAACCATGTAAAACGCCTGCTCTGGCAGACCATCATACTGACCATCCAAAATGCCCTGGAAACCTGCAATAGTGTCTTTAAGAGAAACGTACTTACCTGGCGAGCCGGTAAAGATTTCAGCAACGTGGAAGGGTTGCGACAAAAAGCGTTCGATTTTACGCGCTCGTGCGACAGCCATTTTATCTTCCTCTGAAAGCTCATCCATGCCCAAAATCGCAATAATGTCTTTCAGCTCTTTGTATCGCTGCAGTACCGTCTGTACGCCACGAGCAACTTCGTAATGCTCAACACCAATAATCAAAGGATCTAGCTGACGAGAGGTGGAATCTAATGGGTCTACCGCTGGGTAGATTCCTTTAGACGCAATATCACGACTCAGTACAACGGTAGAATCCAAGTGGGCAAATGTAGTGGCAGGAGAAGGGTCAGTTAAGTCATCCGCCGGCACATAGACAGCCTGAACTGAGGTAATAGAACCTGTCTTAGTAGACGTAATACGCTCCTGAAGTGTACCCATTTCTTCTGCCAGTGTCGGCTGGTAGCCTACGGCTGAAGGCATTCGGCCCAGCAGTGCTGAAACCTCTGTCCCTGCTAGCGTATAACGGTAGATGTTATCAATAAACAGTAATACATCTTTACCTTCATCTCGAAACTTTTCAGCCATGGTCAAACCGGTCAAGGCAACTCGCAATCTGTTTCCGGGTGGCTCATTCATCTGACCATAAACCATAGCAACCTTAGACTCGCTTGGGGTCTCGATGTTAACAACACCTGACTCCTGCATCTCATAGTAGAAATCATTACCTTCACGAGTACGCTCACCAACACCGGCAAATACAGACAAACCACTGTGCTCAGTGGCGATGTTGTTAATGAGTTCCATCATGTTAACGGTTTTGCCTACACCGGCACCACCAAACAATCCAACCTTGCCGCCTTTAGCGAAAGGACACACCAAATCGATAACCTTGATGCCCGTTTCTAGCAGGTCGTCCGAAGCCGCAAGCTCGTCATAAGCGGGCGGTTTGCGGTGAATGGCCATACGCTCTTTTTCACCGATAGGGCCTTTCTCATCAATTGGATTGCCAAGGACATCCATGATACGCCCCAAAGTTTCAATTCCCACTGGAACTGAAATCGGCGCGGCGGTGTTATTAACACCTAAGCCACGGCTGATGCCTTCGGAGGATCCCATAGCGATTGCTCGCACTACACCGTCACCCAGCTGCTGCTGAACTTCTAGGGTTAACCCCTTGTCGTCCACTACCAAGGCGTCATAGACGTTGGGTACCTGATCACGGGGAAATTCCACATCAATCACGGCGCCAATAATTTGTACAATACGTCCACTACTCATGTCCGATTCCTCTTAACTAAACCTTTAAAATTCGTTGGGCTTTAAACAGCCGCAGCACCACTTACAATTTCTGACAGCTCTTGGGTAATCGCTGCTTGGCGCGCTTTGTTATAAAGCAGTTGTAATTCATCAATCATGTCACCGGCGTTGTCGGTGGCGTTTTTCATTGCTAACATTCTTGCGGCCTGTTCACAGGCTTTGTTCTCTACGACACCTTGATAAACTTGAGATTCTATATAACGAATCAGCAGGCCATCGAGTAATTCTTTGGCGTCTGGTTCATAGATATAGTCCCAGTGGTGATTAAGCCGATCACCCGCCGTCGCCGCTAATGGCAACAACTGCTCGACAGTCGGAGACTGTGTCATGGTATTAACGAATTCGTTGCTGACAACAAAGAGCTTGTCGATACGCCCCTCATCAAACGAGTCCAACATGACTTTTACGCCGCCGATTAAATCCGCCGCCTTGGGTTCATCACCAACATCTGTAACGGCTGCAACAACATTGCCACCAACGGATCCGAAGAAACTAGCGGCCTTATTGCCAACCACGCAAATGTCGACTTCAACATCTTGATCAGACCAAGCCTTGATCGACTTGAGCGCTGCTTTGAATAAATTAATATTCAGGCCGCCACAGAGACCACGATCTGTTGAAATGATTATATAAGCGACGCGCTTAACATCACGCTCGTTCAAATAAGGGTGCTTGTACTCGGAAACTGCATTAGCAATATGACCAACCACATCGCGGATGCGCTGAGCATAGGGTTTCCCCTGTGCCATACGCTCCTGTGCTCGACGTCTCTTACTGGCAGCGACCATTTCCATGGCGCTGGTTATCTTCTGAATACTGCCAATACTAGCAATTTTTGTTTTAACTTCTTTTCCGATTGCCATATCTTATGCCTGTCCGATTACTCTGGCTTACCAGGTTTGAGTTGCAACAAAATTTTCTAAGGCAGCTTTAATCCCCGCTCCAATATCATTATTGTAATCACCTGTCGCATTGATTGTCTCCATCAGGTCGCCATGCTCAGCTTTCATATAGGAAAGTAGCGCCGATTCAAAATCACCGATTTTGTTGACCTCAACTGCCTTTAAGAAACCATTGTCTGCCGCATAAACCATCACGCCCATCTCAGCAATACTCTGAGGCGTATACTGCTTCTGTTTCATCAGTTCGGTTACGCGCTCACCATGGTCTAGTTGAGCTTTAGTCGCGTCATCAAGATCAGATGCAAACTGAGAGAAGGCCGCCAGCTCTCGGTACTGAGCAAGAGCGGTACGAATTCCACCCGACAGTTTCTTAATAATTTTTGTTTGCGCCGCACCACCCACTCTAGATACAGAGATACCGGCGTTCATCGCAGGCCGAATACCGGCGTTAAACATATCGGCCTCTAGGAAGATCTGACCATCAGTAATCGAGATTACATTGGTTGGTACAAATGCCGAAACATCACCAGCCTGCGTTTCAATAACGGGCAGGGCGGTTAAGGATCCTGTCTGTCCTTTCACTTCACCATTGGTGAACTTCTCTACATAGTCAGCATTAACTCTTGCTGCACGCTCTAATAGGCGAGAGTGAAGATAAAATACATCTCCAGGATAGGCTTCTCTGCCCGGAGGGCGCTTTAGAAGAAGCGATATCTGGCGATAGGCCCAAGCTTGCTTAGTCAAATCATCATAGATAATGAGGGCATCTTGTCCGCGATCACGGTAATACTCCCCCATAGAACAACCAGCGAATGGCGCCAAGAACTGCATGGCTGCTGGGTCTGCTGCAGTAGCGGCAACAACAATAGTATGCTCCATCGCGCCATGCTCTTCCAGTTTACGCACAACAGCGGCAACAGAAGCAGCTTTTTGGCCAATAGCGACATAGATACATTTAATGCCCGAGCCTTTCTGGTTGATGATGGCATCAACTGCAATAGCAGACTTGCCAATCTGGCGATCACCAATAATTAACTCTCGCTGGCCACGACCGATGGGTACCATGGTGTCAACAGCCTTCAAACCAATTTGCACCGGCTGATCGACTGACTGACGCTCAATAACACCGGGAGCAACCTTTTCTACTGCATCGGTAAGAGCCGCATTAATCGGCCCTTTACCATCAATAGGGTTACCCAAAGCGTCAACAACTCGACCCTCTAATTCTGGGCCTACCGGAACTTCCAATACACGACCGGTGCATCGGGCTTTCTGGCCTTCCGCTAAAGTTTGGTAGTCACCCAACACCACGGCGCCGACAGAGTCGCGCTCGAGGTTAAGTGCCATACCGTAAACTCCGCCATCGAACTCAATCATTTCGCCATACATTACATCGGCTAGGCCGTGTATACGAATGATTCCGTCCGATACGGAAACAATGGTGCCCTCATTTTGGGCTTCTGATGAAACATCAAGGTTGTCAATACGACTCTTGATAATTTCGCTGATCTCTGATGGATTCAGTTGCTGCATGCTTAGGCCTCAATCCTTAGGAATTTAGTGTCTCGGCAAGTTTGGTCAAACGACCGCGAATGGACCCGTCTATAACGGTGTCCCCGGCACGAATAACCGCACCACCCAACAGGCTCTTATCTAAACTAACCTGCATATTTACTTTACGTTCTAGTTTTTCACTCAGCGCCTCAGTCAACATCTGCTGCTGAGCAGCGTCCAATGTCTGAGCTGAAGTTACTTCCACATCAATCGCTTTTTCACGATTAGCTTTCATAATTTCAAACTGCTGAGAAATTTGCGGTAATAATGTTAAACGTCTGTTCTCAGACAAAATGACCACAAAATTCTGTCCTGCTGCATTAAGAGCATCTCCGCAAATATCAATAACGGTTGCCGCCTGTAATGCCGCAGTTGAGCTCGGCGAACCCAACAACTTAACAACCGCGGACTGTTGGGTTACAACTGCCGCAGTGGCTAGGCTTTGTGCCCAACCTTGCAGATCCTTAGCATCCACAGCAAATTCAAACGCTGCTTTGGCATAGGGTCTAGCTAGGGTGCTCAATTCTGCCATGGTAAACCTCGTTTAGAGCTGCGTAGCCAGCTTGTCGACCAACGCGCGATTAGCTTTATCATCAATCGACGCCTCAAGAATCTTCTCGGCTCCTGCAATTGCTAATCCAGCCACCTTGGAGCGAAGCTCCTCTTTGGCACGATTAATTTCTTGCTCGATCTCTGCTTCTGCTGCAACCTTAAGCCTGTCGCCTTCAGCGACAGCCAGTACCTTTGCTTCATCAACAATCTGATTTGCGCGCTTATTTGCCTGATCAACGATTCCAGCAGCTTCCTGCTTGGCCTCTTTCATCTGGTCTGTAGCTTCGCTCTTAGCTGCCTCCAGGTCGCGCATAGCGCGGTCAGCGGCATCAAGACCGTCAGCGATTTTTTGCTGTCGCTCTTCCATGGCGCCAATAATGACCGGCCAAACAAACTTCATACAAAACCACACAAAGATTGCGAACGTCACCATCTGCCCAAAAAGCGTTAGATTAATATTCACGCCATCACCTCATTAATTAAGGTTGGTTTAAGAAATATTTGTTGTTACGCGCCTACACTAGGAGCGACAACAAAGATCAAGTACATAGCGATACCAACACCGATAATAGGCACAGCATCAATCAGACCAGCTAACAGGAACATCTTCCCCTGCAGCATAGGGCCCAACTCTGGCTGGCGAGCGGTTCCTTCAATCAACTTTCCACCCAACAACCCCATACCAATAGCTGCGCCTAACGCGCCCAATCCGAGCATAATTGCCGCTGCAATAATTACAAGTTCCATCGTAGACTCCCGATTTCAATAGTTATAAATAAAAACAAAGTTAATGGTCTTCTTCATGCGCCATACTAAGGTAGACGATCGTAAGCACCATAAAAATAAATGCCTGCAGAGTAATAACCAAAATATGGAAAATCGCCCAACCCCACTGCATTAACCCACCACCCAGAGCAAACACACCACCACCGATCGTCAACAAACCTAACGTCAGTAACACTGTTCTACCCGTAGAGATCTTTCCTTTGAGGTTCATCCAACAGACCCCACAAACCAAGACAAAAATAACCAACCAAAAAGCACCATTGGTTTCAGTACCAAATAATTGTGCATTCAAACCACCGAAGACCAGCCCACTGCCTGCGCCTGCAGCAAACATCATGGCAATAAGAATAAAGATCATCTCGCCGGCGTACATGTTACCAAACAACCGCAACCCTAGAGAGAAGGGCTTGGCCAGCAGGCCAACCAGCTCCATAAATAAATTAATCGGGATAAAAGCCCAATGATTAAAAGGATGCATCGTCAGTTCTTTAATAAAACCCGTGCCTTTAATCTTAATATTGTAATAAATCATTAGGATGAAAACGCCCAGCGCCATACCCATAGTAATGTTTGGGTCGGTCGAGGGGACGATTTTCTGGTAACCCACCCCAGCTAGCCCCATCAACTTAGGCACTAGATCAACCGGCAGAAGATCCATCAAATTCATCAAGAAAATCCACACAAAAATGGTCAGAGCCAGCGGCGCTACCATTTTGTTACGGCCGTGAAAACTATCTTTAACCGACCCGTCAATAAACTCGACAATCATCTCAATAAAGTTAAGCATTCCAGAAGGGACGCCCGTCGTCGCTCGCACAGCTGCTCTTCTAAACACCCAGCAAAACAGCACACCAAGACCTATTGACCAAGCCATAGAATCCACATGAATTGCCCAAAACCCCATCGCTGCCGCTTCGCTCGCGCCATGCGCCATGGTCCAAGTATCCGCGCCCAAAACCTCCAGTCCACTTTCGGTGTGACGCTCAAAACCGGCCGGCAATTTGCCATAGACCAAATTTTGAAGGTGGTGCTGGATATATTCAGTTGTGCTTGCGGGATTCTCGCCTGACATCTACTTATCTCAACTCATCTTGACCTAAAGGTGGCACCAAGTAACATCACTTGCGTGCCATTTATTTTTATTTAAATGCTTTTGCAATCAGTGCCAATTGCAGCGGGATCATGACGACAAAGGCCGCCCCAAACCCAAAAATATTTACTTTATCAAACAGCACAAAGGTTGCAATACATCCCGAAGCGGTCAGCAACACCTTGCCAGCTTCACCTCTATACATTGAGCTTAAAACCTTATCCGCTTGATTCGCTCCGGCATATTTAAACGCCTGGGAGGCAAACCACGCCTGCGGGAGAACCTGACACAAACCTCCCAGAAAAACCGATAAAGCCACATTTAAGCTAAACCAAAAAGCGCCACAGGTTAGCGCTAGTAACACTAACAACTGAATGAGCGAAACCTTTAAAACCGGCGGTCTTGGAATGGTCTTCATCAAAGGGCCTTGCCACCTTGTCCCCAAAATCTTTACCGAGCAATACTAACCCACTCGGAGACGGAGGGCATTATAGGTTTACTCTGGGTGTTATTCAACTCAAACATGTCGGTTTTATACCAGCAATTAATCTGATTGATGATGCAGGGCGATTTATTTTATGTGGCTGAGAATTCCCTCTAACTCGTCCACACTGTTATATTTAACGATCAGCGATCCAGAGCCTTTTACACCGTGCTGAATTAGTACCGCAGCGCCAATTTTTTCAGAGAGCTCTTCCTGGACTCTGATAATATCTGGATCAACAGCATAAGGCTTAGCAGCTGCCTTTTCTGAAGTGCCCAACTGGATCTTTTTCACCAGAACCTCAGTCTGACGAACCGTCATAGAACTGGCGGCCACTTCTCGCCCCGCATTTACCTGTTGGCTTCCATTAAGAGCAAGCAAGCACTTAGCATGACCCAACTCAATCTCCCCCAACTCTAGCTGCCGTTGAACAGCAGCATCGAGCGAAGCTAAACGCATTAAATTGGCCACTGCGGTTCTCGACTTTCCTACAGCATCAGCAACCTGCTGCTGTGTTAGCTGGAATTCGTCTTGAAGTCTAATGAGAGCCTGACTTTCTTCTATGGCATTAAGATCTTCGCGTTGGATATTTTCAATTAACGCCATCGCGATCGCAGCTTCGTCACTTATATCTCGAACAATAGCGGGAATTGTATCTATACCTGCTTGTTGGGTTGCTCTCCAGCGGCGCTCTCCAGCAATAATTTCATATTTATTTTCACCGACCAAGCGAACAACAATTGGTTGCATGACCCCTTGCTGAGAAATAGAGTTCGCCAATTCCTGTAAGGCTTCAGGATTTAGGTCTCTTCGTGGTTGGTATTTCCCGCGTTGTAAAAACTCAACAGGCATATCACGCAGAGTACCGTCAGCGGGGACCTGCTCTAATCTTTCTTCGATTGCATCAGCCTGATCTTCGCTAAAGCCAAGTAGCGCATCCAACCCTTTTCCTAAACTTTGTCTTTTTACGACCATTTTATTATGCCTTCAGCGTGTCTTCGGTTGCTGTTTTTTGCTCTTTCTCTAGCCGGAGGATTTCTCCAGCCAAGGCAAGATAAGCCAAAGACCCTTTTGAGTTACGATCATACGCCAAAGCTGGTAGGCCATGGCTAGGCGCTTCTGCCAATCTTACGTTACGAGGAATGCTGATACGGTAGACCCTGTCTCCAAAATACTTTCTGAGTTGAGCAGAAACGGCATTAGTAAGACTGCTGCGTGGGTCATACATAGTTCTTAGGATTCCCTGGATGCGCAGACGCGGATTGATCAGCTTGGCAATCTGCCTAATAGTGTTGTTTAAATCAGACAGCCCCTCTAGTGCATAATATTCACATTGCATGGGTATTATTACCCCTTCGCTAGCAACCAATGCATTTACGGTCATCATATTCAATGAGGGCGGGCAATCAATAATAATAAAATCGTAGTTGCTGGCGATGCGGTTCAGAGCGTGGCGTAATCGTGTTTCTCGACCAATTTCTTGCATTAATTCCACCTCGGCTGCTACCAAATCTCTATTAGCCGGCAACAAGTCATAACCGCCAGCCTCAGTGGTCACAATAACTTCTTCAATCGGATTCTTCTCAGTTAAAACGTGATAAACACTCAGCAGGCAACTCTGCTTGTCGACGCCAGAACCCATAGTGGCATTACCTTGAGGGTCGATATCAACCAATAATACGCGTTGCTTATATGCTTGAAGAGAGGCCGCCAGATTAACGCTAGTTGTAGTTTTACCAACACCGCCTTTTTGGTTTGCTATTGAGATGATCTTGGCCAATGCTTTGGTTCCCGCTAAGTATGAATTATGTTTTCACTATTTTTATTAAATGCCGTTGGCCTTCAACGCCAGGAACATTTATTGAATGTAACTTCTCGACCTTATAGTTTTTCGGCAGTTCGCTCAACTCTGTTTGTGGTAATTTACCCTTCATGGCCAAAAAATAACCATTTTGGTTAAGCAGGTGCTGGCAGTTTTCAACCATATCACCCAGTGAGCTAAACGCTCTACTCAAAACACAATCATAGGCCATTTGTGGGTGAAACTCTTCGACCCTTTTGTTTACCTCTGAAATATTATCCAGCCCTAATTCCAGTTTTACTTGAAATAAAAAACGAGTTTTCTTTCCGTTACTATCAAGTAAAGTAAATTTTTTCTCTTGGTTGAGAATGGCCAGCGGAATACCCGGCAAGCCTGGCCCTGTGCCCACATCAATAAAATCATCTCCTTCGAGCTCAGCGGAGATTGCTAGGCTGTCTAAAAGGTGAAGGTGAATCATGTCTAATGGGTCGCGGATTGCGGTTAAGTTGTATGCTTTATTCCAGCGTTCTAACATATCCAAATATTTTAATAGTTGGTCTATCTGGTGTTCGCTGCAAACCAGCTCCAGAGATCCTAACCCCAACTTAAGTTGTTTGCGCTGTTGGCTTTTAGGTCCGCCTGTATAATAATTTGAATTCATTTCACTGTCTTTTTTAGGCGGCACGTTTTTTTAGTTGTACCAACAAAAGTGAAATGGCTGCAGGTGTAACCCCAGAAACTCGAGCAGCTCGAGCTAATGTATCAGGCAGAGCGTCACTGAGTTTTTGCTTTACTTCGTTAGATAGCCCCTTAACTTTTAAATAATCGAAATCAGCAGGAATAGCCGTATTTTCATGTCGTTGTAGCCGATCTATCTCATCTTGTTGTCGGCTTATATACCCTGAATACTTAGCATCCACCTCTACCTGCTGAGCAATTTTATGGTCTGGCTTTTCATCAGGAAATAGCTCACTAATAATTTCATGATTTAATTCGGGTCGCTTTAATAAATTAAACAAAGAATATTCGTGAGAGATGGGGTGATCTATGTGTTTAGATAATTTTTCAGCGACTGCACTACCCGGTTGAATCCAGGTGTTTTTTAGCCTTTGGCTTTCATTTTCTATAGCCTCTTGCTTTTCACAAAAGCTTTTCCATCGACCGTCGTCGACTAAACCTAACTCTCGCCCCTTTTCGGTAAGCCGCGCATCTGCATTATCTTCTCGTAGCAGCAATCTGTATTCGGCACGACTAGTAAACATTCGATAAGGCTCATTAGTGCCCATAGTAATTAAATCATCGACTAACACGCCCATATAAGCTGTATTTCGGGTAGGGCACCAACTGTCTTTTTCCTGAACTTTTAATGCCGCATTCGTGCCCGCTAGAAGGCCTTGCGCGGCCGCCTCTTCATAGCCTGTAGTGCCATTGATTTGACCAGCGAAAAACAATCCTTCAATGGCCTTTGTTTCTAGCGAATACTTTAGGTCCTGAGGGTTAAAGTAGTCATACTCTATAGCGTAACCCGGCCTTGTTATGTGCGCGTTTTCAAACCCAGCAATCGATCGAACTAACGCCAACTGCACATCAAAAGGAAGGCTTGTTGATATGCCATTAGGGTACAGCTCGTAGGTATCCAAGCCCTCCGGTTCGATAAAAATTTGATGTTGGTCTTTGTCGGCAAATCTTACTACCTTGTCCTCAATAGATGGGCAGTATCTTGGCCCAACACCATCAATTACCCCGGTGTATAAAGGGGATCTGTCCATGCCGCCATGGATTATTTCGTGTGTTTTAGGGTTCGTGTAAGTGATCCAACAACAGGTTTGTTTGGGATGTTGCTGAATATTTCCCATATAAGACATTATTGGTTCTGGTTTATCTCCCCACTGCTCTGGAAGGGAGGTAAAATCAACGCTTCTAGAGTCAATTCTCGGTGGCGTACCTGTTTTTAAGCGCTCAACCCGAAAAGGCAACTCTCTCAGGCGTTTTGCTAAGTTTTCAGAGGGAGGGTCTCCAGCTCTACCCGCGGAGTGATTCTCTAATCCTATGTGTATCTTACCCGCTAAAAACGTTCCCGCTGTTACAACCACTGTTTTAGCTCTAAATTTTAACCCCATTTGAGTAATAACACCGGTAGCTCTATCTTGCTCGATAATTAAATCATCAACAGCTTGCTGGAAAATAGTTAGGTTTTCTTGGTTCTCCAGAATACCTCTGATAGCAGCCTTATACCTAACACGGTCCGCTTGAGCTCTTGTCGCCCTAACCGCAGGGCCTTTTCTTGCATTCAAAACCCTAAATTGAATACCGCCAAGATCGGTGGCTTGCGCCATCGCCCCCCCTAAAGCATCCACTTCTTTCACTAAGTGGCTCTTGCCGATTCCACCAATAGCGGGGTTGCAGGACATTTGCCCCAACGTTTCAATATTATGTGTCAACAATAATGTTTTGGCGCCCATGCGTGCTGCAGCAAGGCACGCCTCTGTTCCGGCATGGCCTCCACCAACAACAATAACGTCAAAATCATCCGGGTACTGCATAGTATCCACTACCACTTCTTTCTTGGCCGAGCATTATACGTCATCCTTAGGAGTTTAATAAACTTCGTTTTTAACTTTGTTAAACGTCCCTTTTTAATGTTATTAGTATTATTAAGTTATTTAAGTATATAGATTATTGTTATTGTTATTAGTAAGCCGCTTTATTGTGGATTAATCGAAATTTTGTATGTTTTTTAATCGCTTACAAAGATATTTTACTTGTATAACCACAGTGTTTTTATGTTTTTATGGTGGGCGTATACATGTTTTCTTTTGTATTAAAAAACAGGTTTTAGCCTCTTATAAAATAACAATGAAAATTTTGGGGTTAACTTTTTGGCTTCACTGTTTGTTGTTAACAGGTTGTTCTTGTTTATCGTTGAATGTTAGTTATAAATGTATTAACTATTAATAAGTTGTGGGCTTTTTCTAAACATCAAGATCTGTTACCAGCTAGGTGTTATTTTACGAATTTACTGAATAAATCATTGAAGTATGGGGTTTATTTCTTTAGAATCCCCGACCCTGAAACAGCAGCCCAAAGAAAACTGGACATAACGCCATGAAAAGAACATTTCAACCTAGCAACCTGAAGCGCAAGCGCACCCATGGATTTCGAGCTCGTATGGCTACACCAGGCGGTCGAGCAGTATTAAACCGTCGGCGTGCAAAAGGCCGTAAGCGCCTTTCAGCGTAAGGTTTGGGCTACTTGCCCAACTTAACCTTCAGCAAAGATAAACGACTCCTTAAGGCCTCTGAATTTCAAGAGGTCTTCGATACCAATACCTTTAAAATTTCACACCCTAAGCTCTTAATGCTAGCCAAATTTAATGACCACGAGAAATCAAGGTTGGGACTGGTGGTAGGTAAAAAAAACGTACCTAAAGCGGTTGATCGTAATCACGTCAAGAGAATAGTGCGCGAGACATTCAGACTAGAACAGTTTATCCAACCAATAGATGTGGTGTTTTTAGCTAGAAAAGACGCTCACAAGCTTAGTGCCGGAGATATGACCTTGTTGTTGCAACAATCTTGGTGCAGACTTCGGCAGCGTTGCGATAAACAAGAGAAAAAAGATGCGTAAACTGGCTCTTATAGGCATTAGATTTTACCGCCGAGCAATCAGCCCGCTGCTGGGTAGTAACTGTCGTTTTCACCCTACCTGCTCTTGCTATGCTGAGGAGGCGTTTGATCGATTTGGGTTTATTAAAGGTAGTTATTTAACAACATTAAGAATAGTGAAGTGCCATCCTTTTCATCCTGGCGGCTTTGATCCAGTTGAAGATGATAAAGCAGTTCAAGCGCCCCCCTATAAAAACCAAAAAGAGTTATAAAAAGTATGGATTGGCAAAAAACAGTTTTGATCGCGGGAATGGCGATAGTTGCATGGATGTTGGTTATTCAGTGGAATCAGTTCCAAGATGCACAACAAGAAATGTTGCTCGCTAGTGCTCCACCGATCACGAACTATTTATCAGACACCGGGGCTGCGACTATAGTTAATGATTACAACTTAGATTTGGAGTTGCCGACATTGGAACAACCAGTGTTGATTCCTCAGAAAGAGGAAAACCTGCAAAGAAATCTTATAACCGCTAAAAATAACGTTATCGAAGTGGTCATTGACACTCTCGGCGGCGACATCGTCAGCGCAAAACTTTTAAAGCACCTTGATAAAATGCCTAATGAGGGCGGTAAACCACTAGCCATTTTAGAACGAAATAATCAATCTACCTATATTGCTAAAAGTGGGTTGATCGGTCCAAATGCGACGGATTCTAAAGAGAGACCGCAGTTCTCATCGTCCATTAACCGATACGAAATTCAAGATAATCAAGAAGAAATGAACGTTGATTTAACGCTTAATGTGAATGGCGTTAGAATCGTTAAGCGGTTTCAGTTCAGCTCAAACAGCTATGACATCAGCGTTCAATACTTAATTAACAACCTAACCAATGTAGAGTTTAATGCCAACTTTTATGGCCAGATAAAGAGAGATTCGCTGCCGCCCTCCGGTAGTTCTAGCGGCTTGGGAGCGCAGCCTTATTTAGGAGCAGCTCTCCGAGAGCCTGAAAAGAACTACGCAAAGTATGACTTTGGTGACATCGCGGAGGAAACAGTTAAAACCTCTTTGGTTGGTGGCTGGATAACAATGGTCCAACATTACTTTATTAGTGCTTGGGTTCCGCCGGGGAATGAGAAAAATACATACTCACTTAAAAAAATGAAAGACCAAGATATGTATTTAATGAGTTTTGTTGGGGAACCTATTATTGTCGGCGCGGGACAGTCTGGAAGCTATGAGGCAATATTTTACGTTGGCCCTAAAGATCAAGAGGTGCTCTCAAATCTTGCAGAGTACCTTGATCTAACTGTCGACTATGGGTTTTTATGGATGGTTGGGAAGCCGATATTCTTTGCCATGAAAGCGATTCATGGTGTTATTGGGAATTGGGGCTGGTCAATTATATTATTAACGTTACTTATAAAGCTGATCTTGTTTCCACTCTCAGCCGCTAGCCTCAAGTCAATGGCTAAAATGCGGAATTTACAACCAGAAATGGCACGCCTGAAAGAGCTGTATGGTGACGACCGGCAAAAGATGTCTCAAGAGACGATGAGTTTATATAAGAAAGAGAAGGTTAATCCGGCGGGTGGTTGTTTCCCAATGTTGCTGCAAATGCCGGTGTTTTTGTCTCTTTACTGGGTTCTGCTTGAGTCGGTAGAAATACGCCACGCGCCCTGGATTCTTTGGATTCAGGATTTGTCGGCTAAGGATCCTTACTTTATTTTGCCGTTAGTCATGGGGGCGAGCATGTTTTTAATGCAAAAAATGCAGCCAATGCCCACCGACCCAATGCAAGCCAAAATAATGCAGTTTATGCCGATTGGCTTCACATTTTTGTTTATGACCTTTCCATCGGGACTTGTTCTTTATTGGACGGTTAATAATTTGTTGTCAATGGCTCAGCAGTGGTACGTTAATAGCCAATTAATTAATAAGAAGAAATAAACAAAGGTGGGCAAAAAAGGCTCCAGCGGGAGGCTTTTTAATCTGGCATACTTTTAATATGTTTCAAAACAATAAAGACACTATCGTTGCTATTGCCACCCCCACTGGTCGGGGTGGGGTGGGAGTGGTCCGCCTGTCTGGTTTAGACATGTTACCTTTTATCGCCGGGCTAATAGGTAAGCCGCTGATAGCTAGGAGGGCAACCTATAGTGTCTTTGCTGATTCAGAAGGAGGCGCTATAGATGAAGGTGTAGCGCTATATTTTCCGGGACCATCCTCTTTTACTGGCGAAAGCGTCCTTGAGCTTCAGGGCCATGGTGGCATGGTGGTTCTCGACCGGCTGGTACAGCGATGTGTAGAGCTGGGTGCCAGATTGGCTCGGCCGGGCGAATTTAGCGAGCGCGCTTTTTTCAATGACAAAATGGATTTAGCTCAGGCTGAGGCTATTGCTGATCTAATCGATGCATCTTCTATTGAGGCGGCAAGATCGGCGGTCCGATCAATGCAGGGCGAATTTTCACAGTTAATAAACACCCTTGTTGAAACGATGATTCAAGTGAGAATATTTGTCGAAGCCGCTATCGATTTCCCAGAAGAGGAAATTGATTTTCTCCAAGACAAAACGCTGATTGTGAACCTAGACAAGCTGGCCGCTGACTTAGCGGCGGTGTTGGCGCAGGCTCAACAAGGCGCAATACTGAGGGACGGCCTAACCGTTGTTCTTGCCGGAAAACCTAATGCCGGAAAGTCTAGCCTCTTAAATGCACTGGCGGGCAATGATGCGGCTATTGTTACTTCTGTACCTGGTACTACAAGAGATGTGCTGAGAGAGCGAATTACCCTGGGCGGGTTGCCCCTCAATATTATTGACACAGCGGGCCTTCGAGATAGTGAAAATGAGATAGAGCAGGAGGGCGTGCGTCGAGCATGGAAGGAAATAGCTGGCGCAGACCAAATACTATTTGTAGCTGATGCGACAGAAACGCCTAACCCCAACCTGAAGGACTTGTGGCCAGAGTATTTTGAGCTTTATCCAAGGTCCACTCAGGCGGTTACGCTATTACTCAACAAGATTGATTTGTCTGATCATAGCCCGGGCAAAATCGACGAAACTACGATCGCGATTTCAGCAAAAAATAAGAGTGGTTTTGATGCTCTTGCGTTACACCTGCAAAAGACGATTGGTTACTTGGGGCATACGGAGGGACTTTTTTCTGCGCGCCGCCGACATTTGGTTGCCCTGCAAAATGCACTCACATATGTGCAAAATGGTATCGCTCAACTGAAAGGCGCTGGCGCCGGAGAATTACTTGCCGAAGACTTGCGGCAGGCACAAAATGAATTGTCCGAAATTACAGGGCAATTTACTCCTGACGATCTCCTTGGCCGAATTTTTTCTTCTTTCTGCATAGGAAAGTGACCAATGTTTTTATTTGGGTCACTTTAGCTTCTCCGCGTTATCGTTTTTCTCTCTAACTGCACCCAAAAGAAAAGATAAACACTGTTTCTTTACTGTATATACACAGGTTATCCACAAATACTGATCAAAAAACAACCAAATTTAAAATTTTTATTGTTAGTAAAAAAAACATTGCTTTTATTTAACTTGTTGTTTTTATTAGTTTTTTATAAATAACTAAATAAGAGAGCGTTTTTTTAGTTGTGGATAATGTGGGTTTTGTTATATACACTTTGGCTAAAACAAGAGTATCTTATATTTATTACAGATCAGTGATATTTTAACTTTGGTGGGGATAAGTTGACATCTAAATTACTCAAAATAGCTCATCGCTTTTTGGTTGGGGTAGCCCATAAAAGCATGCTTTTCAGTGCCTGCCTTTCTAGGGGTTTCAGTCATGGAATCTAATGTAGAGATGATGGTTTGGGCTGAATGCCAGACTATGCTTCGCAGTGAATTACCCGAGCAGCAATACAATACATGGATTCGCCCTCTTACTATTCAATCTGGAGAAGGCGTCTTTGACGTGCGGCTTTTGGCGCCAAATCGATTCATAGAAGATTGGGTTAAAAATAAATTTTTATCTAGGATTGAAGAGCTTCTTGCTCAGCTGGGCGGTCGATCAGTTAAAGTTGATATAACGGTGAGTCGTATAGATTTAGATGGTTTTCGTGCGGGCTCTGTATTAGATAAAGCGGCCACTCCAGTGGCGCAAGTGGCGCTAAGCGAGCCGTCTAGGAGCAACTTTATATCAGCACCTGCCATCATTAAGTCTGCAGCTGAAAGTAGTTTAAAGACGAATCTTAACAAAAACTTTACCTTTGATAGTTTCGTGGAAGGGAAATCAAACCAGTTGGCTTTTGCTGCAGCGCGCCAGGTTGCTGAAAATCCCGGCGGTTCTTATAACCCGCTATTTATTTATGGCGGGGTTGGACTTGGTAAGACTCACTTAATGCATGCGGTGGGCCATGCCATGCGAGCTAAAAATCCAGAAGCGAAAATCGTTTATTTGCATTCTGAAAGGTTTGTTGCGGATATGGTTAAGGCATTGCAGCTAAAGGCGATAGATGAGTTTAAGCGCTTTTACCGATCGGTAGATGCGTTGCTCATTGACGATATTCAGTTTTTCTCTGGCAAGGAGCGCTCTCAAGAGGAGTTTTTTCATACCTACAACGCGCTATTGGAGGGTGGGCAGCAGATGATTCTGACCTGTGATCGATACCCTAAAGAAATAGATGGCGTTGAAGAGCGATTGAAATCTAGATTTGGCTGGGGCCTTACTGTTGCGGTTGAGCCCCCTGAGCTTGAAACGCGGGCGGCTATTTTGATTAACAAGGCGGAGCAGACCGGGATGGCCCTCTCTAAGGATGCCGCGTTCTTTATAGCGCAGAGGATTCGTTCGAATGTGAGAGAGCTAGAGGGCGCGTTAAAGCGTGTAATGGCGCATGCTCAGTTTACCGGCCGGGTGATCGATATTGATTTAATTCGAGAATCGCTCAAAGACCTATTGGCACTGCAGGATAAGCTAGTTACCATAGACAATATTCAAAGAGTGGTGGCCGATTACTACAAGCTTAAAATGTCCGACATGCTTTCTAAAAGGCGTAGTCGATCGGTAGCGCGGCCTAGGCAAGTCGCTATGTCGATTGCTAAAGAATTAACGAGTCATAGCTTGCCGGAGATTGGTGAATCATTTGGCGGCAGAGACCACACCACTGTATTACATGCTTGTCGGAAGGTTAAAGAGCTGGAGGGCGTGGATAGAGAGGTGCAGAGAGATCTCAAGAATTTATACAGAGCCTTATCTACTTAAGACCTTCCTCAGGGAACACAAATAGAGTTGGAGATAATAGAGTATTATGAAATTTAGCTTATCGCGTGAAGCTTTTCTTAAGCCATTACAGCTTGTTGTTGGTGTTGTAGAGCGACGACAGACACTACCGATATTATCTAACGTGCTATTGAGCCTAGAGAATGGTCGTTTGTCTATGACGGGTACTGATCTTGAAGTCGAGATAATCGGTTTCACCGACAGCGGTTCTGATGGCGAAGATGGAGAAATAACGGTTTCTGCACGCAAGTTAGTTGATATTTGTCGGTCACTACCGGATGGTGCGCAAATTAATTTTGTTAGTGGAGAAGGGAAGGCGACGCTGAAAAGTGGAAGAAGTAAATTCACTCTAGCCACGCTTCCGGCCAATGAGTTTCCGTCAGTGGACGAAGGAGAAAAGACGGTAGAGTTTGTTGTTAAGGGCACTGTTCTCAAGGGCTTAATCGAAGCGACCTCTTTTGCTATGGCGCAACAGGACGTTCGTTATTACCTAAATGGTATGCTCTGGGAGCTAACCAACAATAACCTTAGGGCTGTGGCCACAGATGGGCATCGAATGGCGCTTTGCGATGGGGCCTGTGATGTTTCTGTCGAAGAAACAATCTCAGCTATTCTGCCTCGCAAGGGAATAATTGAGCTGTCTCGGTTGTTGGGCGAACATGAGGTTAGTGTTGCTATGGGTTCAAACCACACCAGGGTTACGGGTGAAGATTATTGCTTTACTTCAAAACTGGTGGATGGTGCCTATCCTGATTATGACCGCGTGTTACCTAAAGGCGGGGATAAGGAAGTCGTTGGAGACAGAGCAGAGCTGAAGCAAGCGTTTAGCAGGGCGGCTATACTGTCAAACGAGAAATACCGTGGGGTGCGCATCTTGCTATCCAATGGCTCGGTAAAGATGGTTGCAAACAACCCTGAGCAAGAAGAGGCTGAAGAGGAGGTCTCAGTTAATTATTCCGGAGATGATCTTGAGATTGGGTTTAATGTTAGTTATCTCTTGGATGTGCTTAATGTTATCTCGGGACCTGAGGTGCGTATTACGCTCTCGAATTCTAATAGCAGTGCGCTTGTTAGTGGCGCCGCCGATAGCGGCGCCGTTTATGTCGTTATGCCAATGCGCCTCTAGTGTAGAGAGGCCTTTGGCGATATGGCCAAAAAATGAGCGCATATGTATCTTTCAAGTATAGATATACTTCAAGTACGAAACCTTAAAAGTCTGCAGTTGGAGTGCCATCCTGCCATTAACGTTATTTATGGCGCTAATGGGAGTGGCAAGACTAGCGTGCTGGAGGCTATTTATCTTTTGGGCCGAGGGAGGTCTTTTAAGCATCGCGATTTGCGGCTGGTGATAAGCCATCTGTCTGATGAGCTAGTTGTTTCGGCAAAGGTTGAGCGGCAAAAACCTAAAGGTAGTCACCGGCTGGGGGTCAGGCGAACAGCCAAGGGCCATTTTGAGGCTCGCCTTGATGGTAGAGGGCTGCAGTCAGCAGCCCAACTGGTTGAGGAACTCCCCTTACAGCTTATAGACGCCCATAGCTTTAACTTGTTAGAGGGTGGTGCGCTTCAGCGAAGGCAGTTTTTAGATTGGGGAGTGTTCCACGTGGAACATTCCTATACTGACTTGTGGCGCCGGTTTCAAAAAGCATTAAAACAGCGGAATCAACTACTTCGTCATGGTAGAATAGACGAAGATTCCCTGCGCGCGTGGACGAAAGAGCTTATACCTTTGAGTGAGGAGATTACCCGACACCGCAGGGCTTATTTGGGCGGACTGGTAGAGCATGTGGAAGCTGTTTCAAAAGTGCTCGAGGGACTCGGCGAGTTAAGCTTTGAGTACTACCAGGGATGGGCTGATGATACTAGCCTTGCAGGCGCTATGGACGCAGACGGGGCGAGGGACGTGGCGGTTGGGACTACCAGCCACGGCGCGCATAAAGCGGACATGAAAATTAAGGTAGACGGGGTGCTGGCGTCAGAGTGCTTGTCTCGAGGCCAGATCAAGCTGCTTGTTTATGCCTTAAAGTTAGCGCAGGCTACCTTTTATAGGGATAAAACGGGAGAGTCATGTTTGTTTTTGCTGGATGATCTGCCGGCAGAGCTGGACTACCTTCATCGCCAGCAGATTGTTGGGTTTTTGAGAGGGTTGGACTGTCAGGTATTTATGACCGGCGTGGATAAAAGAGATTTTGAGGTGTTGGTGGAGGGGATGTCGCACCATATGTTCCATGTGGAACATGGTGTTGCTACAAAAAGTGAGATAACAGGAAGCTAAAAGGCTATGACTGAAGAAACAAATTATGATTCGTCGAGTATTCAGGTACTAAAGGGGCTGGACGCGGTTCGCAAGCGGCCTGGCATGTATATTGGCGATACAGATGATGGCACTGGTCTTCACCATATGGTTTTTGAGGTGGTAGACAACTCCATTGACGAAGCCCTTGCGGGGCATTGTTCAGAGATTCGTATTGTTATTCACCCAAATGAGTCGATCACTGTATCTGATAACGGCCGCGGTATTCCGACGGAAATGCACGATGAGGGCGTTTCTGCAGCCGAGGTCATTATGACCGTGCTTCATGCCGGCGGGAAGTTTGACGATAATAGCTATAAGGTCTCTGGCGGCCTCCACGGAGTGGGAGTATCTGTTGTTAATGCACTCTCACAGAAGATGCGCCTTACTATTCGCCGCAACGGCAAAGTCCATGAGCAAACCTATACTCATGGCGTTCCTGATGGGCCTCTTGAAGCGATCGGGGATACTGAGGAGACGGGGACAGAGGTTTTCTTTATGCCCTCAGAAGATACTTTTACTAACATTCAGTTTCATTTTGAGCAGCTGGCTAAGCGGCTGCGCGAATTGTCGTTTCTAAATTCTGGTGTCCGCATGGTTCTGCATGATGAAAGATCCGGCAAAGAAGAGGTTTATGCGTATGAAGGGGGGCTGCACGCCTTTGTTGAGTTTCTCAATACCAATAAAACGACTGTTAACGAAATAATGCACTTCAACAGTGAACGCGAAGATGGAACCAGTGTTGAGGTGGCGTTGCAGTGGAATGATGGATTCCAGGAGAATATTTTCTGTTACACCAACAATATCCCGCAACGCGATGGTGGCACTCACCTTGCCGGATTCCGGTCAGCGCTGACTCGTGGTCTGAACACGTATATAGAAAAGGAAGGGATTAACGGCAAATCGAAGGTTAATACCACTGGTGACGACGCCCGTGAAGGACTGACGGCGATTGTTTCAGTCAAAGTGCCGGACCCTAAGTTTTCTTCTCAGACCAAGGATAAGTTGGTTAGCTCAGAGGTAAAAACAGCTGTTGAGCAAGAAATGGGGGAGAAATTTACTGATTACCTTCTAGAATTTCCACAGGAGGCTCGGGCGATTGTCGGCAAGATGATAGACGCGGCAAGGGCTAGAGAGGCGGCACGGAAAGCTAGAGAAATGACTCGTCGCAAGGGCGCGCTGGATATTGCCGGTTTGCCCGGAAAGCTGGCTGATTGCCAAGAAAAAGATCCTGCTCTGTCTGAAGTGTATTTAGTAGAGGGTGATTCTGCGGGAGGTTCGGCTAAACAGGGGCGGTCACGTAAAACTCAGGCCATTCTCCCGTTGAAAGGCAAGATTTTGAACGTTGAGAAGGCTCGATTCGATAAAATGCTGTCTAGTGTCGAGATTGGCACTTTGATCACTGCTCTTGGCTGCGGTATCGGGAATGAGGAGTTTAATATTGAAAAGCTTCGTTACCATACTATCGTTATTATGACTGACGCTGACGTCGATGGGTCACATATCCGAACCTTATTGCTGACGTTCTTTTTCCGGCAAATGCGGGAATTGGTCGATAACGGCCATATTTTTATTGCTCAGCCGCCTCTGTACAAAGTGAGCAAGGGTAAAAATGAGCAATACGTTAAAGATGATGACGCGCTGCTGGCTTATTTGACCCAAAAAGCACTCGAGAGCGCTAGTTTGCACGTTAATCCGGACGCGCCGGCTATTAATGGAGAGTCCTTGGAGGCGCTGGTTGGGAAGTTTAGGCATGTTAGTCGTCTAACGGAGAGAATGTCCTTGGTGTATCCCCTTAGCGTCCTTGAGGCGCTAATTTATGTGCGCGGGCTTGATGTAAAACTTCTGCAAACGTGCAGCGAAATGGAGGCGTGGTGTGCCGAACTCCAGGAAAAACTCATGGAAAGTGATAATGGGACACACCGCTATAAGGTAGGGGTAGTTGAGGACAAAGAACGCAAGGTCTTCTTGCCCAGTATCGAGATTACGGCGCATGGTGTGCCCCATTATCACACCTTGAGTAGAGATTTCTTTGGTTCAGGAGAATATGCGTCAATGGTTGAGCTGGGTAACACTCTGCAAGGATTAATCGAAGAGGGCGCCTACGTTAAGCGTGGAGACCGCGATCATCCTGTCGGAGGGTTTAAAGAGGCCCTAGATTGGCTGATGGCTGAATCTCGCCGAGGCATCAGTACTCAGCGCTATAAAGGTCTGGGAGAGATGAATCCTGAGCAGCTTTGGGAGACGACAATGGATCCAGAGGTGCGGCGAATGCTAGTGGTGACCATAGAGGACGCTATTGCAGCCGACCAAATGTTTACCACCTTGATGGGAGACCAAGTGGAACCGAGACGAGAGTTTATTGAGAAAAATGCGCTGTCAGTCGTGAATCTGGATGTTTAAACGAGCTTAGGCGCCAGGCGGTTTTGTTAGCCAGGGCGCGACTTAAGTGATCTATCAATCCAGCGCCGCGCGGTTTCCGTCAATTCTCGAGCGCTATTATTTGAAGTATCAATTGCTGGTCCGATGTTTAAGCAAACGGTGCCGGGATGTTTGAGGAATCCGTGAAGAGTCCAGTGCTCACCGGCATTGTGAGACACAGGCAAAATAGGGACTCCTGCTGCAGCCGCTAGTGCAGCTCCGCTACTTTTAAACGTCCCCAAATCTCCCGGCACCATTCTTGTGCCCTCGGGGTAAATAACAACCTTGTGCCCTTCGCCTAAGCGCGATTTTCCCTGTTTCAATACTTGCCGAATAGCCTCAGCGGGCTTGGTTCGCTTGATAGCGATGGGGCCTAAACGAGCTAATGACCAGCCGAAAAAAGGTATCCAAAGCAGCTCGCGTTTCAACACAAAACTGACCGGTTGGAATAACCATTGTAGGTAAAATGATTCCCAAGAACTTTGGTGGTTGCTTAAAATAACGCAAGCCCCTGCCGGGATATGCTCGCTTCCGGTCACCTTCACGTCAATATTGCAGGTCAAGCGAAGCCAAGATAGCGACAAAAAATTACCGGCGGATGCTATTGCCTGTAACTGTTTAAGCGTGAGGAAGAACGCCACACAGCAGACACAACCAATGACTAGAATGATGGTAAAAAACCCCACATAGAAGGAAAATGCGCGCAACGATAGCAAAGTCTGTTGTGTGGCGCTCAAAGTTCGGCGCCGGCCCATTATTTGCCTGTGACTAGCTGTGAAATGTCAGCGACATTAAGGAACAAGCCTCGCAGTCTTTTCAGAAGGCTTAGCCGATTTTCTCGCAGCGCAGGCTCTTCTGACATCACCATAACCTCGTCAAAGAACCTATCGACGGGTTCTCGTAGGGACGACAGGCTTTTCAGCAAAGCAGTGTAGTCTCGTGACGCTAATAACGGCTTAGAACTATCCTCCAGCGTTTCGATTGCCTGAGCTAAGGTTTTTTCTGCCGATTCCTGCAGTAAAGCGTGGTTTACAGGCTCAGGCAAGCGTGTGCCGAGCTGCTTAGCCAAAATATTCGAGACTCTTTTGTTGGCTGACGACAGAGCATCAGCTTCTGGCAGCAAGCAGAATTGGGAAACAGCTTTTATACGTGCGTCAATATCGAGCGGATTAGCAAAATCGAGCGTGGAAACGGACAAAAAAACCTCGGCGCTAAAGCCTTCATCGCGGTACCAAGATCTAAAACGCTCTAATACGTATGTAAGTACTTGCTTATGCGTTTTGTCCAGACTAGAAGGGTCTAATCCAAATTGGGCTGCGGCGAGAGAGATCGCTTTAGTTAGGTCAACATCAATTTTTCTCTCCAAAAGTATACGTAAAATTCCAAGACTCGCGCGTCTTAGCGCGAACGGGTCGCGGGACCCTGACGGAGGTTGCCCTATACTAAAGATTCCAACTAGCGTATCTAGCTTGTCGGCAAGAGCTAGCGTAGCCCCAACGGCGTTGTCTGGGGTCCTGTCACCAGAAAAGCGAGGCAGGTATTGCTCTAGCTGCGCTTCTGCTACATTCGTGTCTTCACCATCATTAAGGGCATAGTAACGGCCCATGACGCCCTGCAAGTCGGCAAATTCGCCCACCATGTCTGTGACTAGATCGGACTTGCATAACTCACCGGCTCGGCGAGCTAGTTTTGCGTTGGCACCCGTATATGGGGCCAGTTGCGAACAAAGGTTAGCTACGCGCTCTGTTTTATCAAATACCGAGCCTAATTTGTCCTGGAAAACGACTCGTTTTAACGACTGTCTGCGCTGTTCAAGGGAAATCAGCCGGTCGTTTTTGTAAAAGAACGCCGCGTCAGCGAGCCGAGGACGGATAACGCGTTCGTTCCCAGCGACCACCTGAGATGGATCATTGCTCTGTATGTTGGCCACAGTAATAAACGCGGGCAATAACTGATCAGTGTCATCAATCAGATGGAAGTATTTTTGGTGTTCTTTCATTGAAGAGATAAGCGCTTCAGCGGGAACCGCCAAGAAATGTGCGTCAAAATGTCCCATCAAAGGTACGGGCCATTCATTTAGCGCGCTAACTTCGTCCAGTAGGGTGGGGTCAATGACTGCATGGCCATCAATGGTTTTCGCTAAGTTCGCCACGCCCTCTCGAATAATGCTTCGCCGACGCTCGAAGCTGGCAATAACAAATTGATCCTGTAACTGTTTCTCGTAGCTAAGTGGGGTCTTGATCGTAAGATCGCCAGATCCATGAAAGCGGTGGCCCTGAGTCACATTACTTGAGGTAATTCCCAAAATCGATTCTTCGCAGGTCTTTCCATCAAACAGCAAAACGGCCCATTGCACAGGACGAACAAATAGCTCTTTGCTGCTCCCCCAAGTCATTCGCTTGGCAACAGGCAGACCCAACAAGACAGCGTTAATAAGATCCGGCAAAAGGGCGGCGGTGTCTTTCCCTTCCTCTGTTTTGCGCACACACAGCTTTTCTTGTTGACCATCATGCTCCACATTGTTTGTAAGCTCAGTCAAAACTAAATTATTTTTCTTTGCGAAAGCCTGCGCCGCCTTAGTCGCCGACCCGTCGCCATCAAAGGCAACTTTAGTGGGTGGACCCCAATTCACGACCTCTATATTGGGAGCCTTTACGACTAAGTCGCGCACTACAACAGCGAGTCTACGAGGCGTGGCGAACGATGAGACTTCTCCAAACGCAAGGTTGGCACTTTTAAAGCCCGCCAAAATGCCGGAGGTTAGCGCTTCCGATAGCCCCAGTAGCGCTTTTGGTGGCAACTCTTCGGTACCGAGCTCAAAAAGGAAATCACTCTTCATTTAGACTCTCCTGTATGGCGAGCTAGTACTTCCGCGGCGATAGACGGCTCTGCCAGCGGAAACCCGGCGGCCAGGCGAGAATCAAAGTAGCCTTGCGCGACCCCTCTTGCTAGAGCGCGCACGCGTAAGATAAAGCGCTGGCGTTCTGTGACGGAAATAGCTTTACGAGCATCTAGCAAATTGAAGGTATGAGAAGCCTTCATTACCATTTCATAGGCGGGTAGCGGCAGCCCCTTTTGTGTCAAATTTTTACAGTCTTGCTCATGCTGGTCAAAGCTCTTAAATAAGAAGTCAACATCGGCGTGCTCGAAATTATACGCGGACATCTCAATTTCATTTTGTAAGAAAACGTCTCCATAGCTGACGTCACCCTGAGGGCCGTGTGCCCAAACAAGATCATAAATACTATCAACCCCCTGCAGGTACATCGCAATCCGCTCAAGGCCATAGGTAATCTCACCCGTGACTGGATAGCACTCAAGACCACCTACCTGCTGGAAATAGGTAAACTGAGATACTTCCATTCCGTTTAACCACACCTCCCAGCCTAAGCCCCAGGCTCCTAGCGTTGGTGATTCCCAGTTGTCTTCCACAAAGCGAACGTCATGGATTAATGTATCTAAGCCTAGATCTCGCAGGGACCCTAGATAGAGCTCTTGAAAATCTTTTGGTGAGGGTTTCATAACCACTTGAAACTGGTAATAATGCTGAAGTCGATTTGGGTTTTCACCATAACGGCCATCGTTAGGGCGCCTTGATGGCTGAACATAAGCACTATTCCAGACTTCGGGCCCAATTGAGCGCAAAAACGTTGCAGGATGAAAAGTCCCTGCACCAACTTCCATATCGAGAGGCTGCATGATTACACAGCCTTTGTCGGCCCAGTAATTTTGTAATCTGGAAATTAAATCCTGAAAAGTATCAGGCGGCGCACTGAGTTTAGCCACAACATTCACCCACGGTAATAAAATGTTCAATCAAAAGCGTAATTATAAAGCCGCATCACGATAAAGATAGGGGATAAGTGCGGCAAAGGGATTATTAAGCTAGCTTGCTTGATCAGGCATTAGATATAATGGCATTAGCCTCAGTTAAATACTCCAAGGCTATTGCGGGGTGAAGGATGTATACAAGATCGTGTTCCAAGCAACAACACGAAGGTCAATCACTGGCCACGGAGTCTATTTGCGGTTGCTGCGGGGTGCCAAAACAAATGAAGAAAGGCAATAATGAGAAATAAGTTAATTTTGTATGCTCTTAAATGCATTGCCTGGCTTCCGCTTAATGTGGCTCGAGCACTTGGCAAGGGACTTGGTGCGTTGATTGTTGTCTTTGATCTTCAGCCGGCTAGAATGGCTGCGATTAATTTAGCCCTGTGTTACCCAGAGATGACAGAGGCTGATATTAAGCGCCTCAGCGCAAAGCGCATGTCGCATTTAGCACAGGCTCTCTTTGAAACCCCCAAAGTGTGGCGAGCGGGCAATGCCGGCTTGGAGACAAGAATATTAGCTATTAGAGGGCTAGAGCTCTTTGAGGCTGCATTGTCGGAGGGATTAGGCACCATTCTAATTATCCCCCATCAAGGGAATTGGGAGGTGCTTGGGTTGTGGGCTTCTCAGCAGGCGGCAATGACGTCTTTATATGATCCGCCAAGAATGATAGAGCTCGAAGCGTGGATAAAGACATCCCGTGAGCAAGCGGGCGCAACCTTGGTTCCGACTAATTTGCGTGGCGTGGCGGCCCTAATCAAGGCCCTGCAGAGGGGCGACATCACTGGCATTTTGCCAGACCAACAGCCGCCGCCGAACAGTGGTGCTTTTGCGCCCTTCTTAGGGATACAAACTCAGACCATGACCCTTATCCACAAACTGCTGCAGCGCTCTGGCAGTCGTGCCTTAATGTGCACTGCACTTCGTGTTACTGGAGGCTGGGAGATACACTTTCTGCCAGTTACCAGAGAAATATACAGCGACGACCAACAGGTAAGTTTGGCTGCGCTTAATCAGGGAGTTGAGGCAGTTATTGATTTAGCGCCTGAGCAGTACCAGTGGGAATACAAGCGCTTTCGGGCTAGGCCTGATGGCGAGCCTTCAGTTTATCCTTAGGGTAGCGCCGTTATACTACCGCAACAGATTAAAGAGATCGCTTTGACCATATTACAAGACGCACATTTGATTCTACCACCCACGTTTATATGGCAGGCTCTTGCGACGGTGCCTGACAAAATAATACCGCCACACTGGATCGACTGGTTGTCTGATCGGGGATCTTTAACCCAGCGCTTGATTGACGCGAGTGCAAACCGCTTTGTCGTCGAAGTCATCGACCAGATAGAAACCAAGCCGACAGAGAGCGAAGCGCAAGCGCTCAATATAGACGGTGAGACTCCGGTTTATTCAAGGCAGGTATTGCTGCTTGGTAATGGCAAGCCATGGGTTTTTGCTCGAAGCATTATGCCATTATCAACGCTGACAGGGCGGTTGGCGTTTTTACGGAATATCGAGAGTCAGCCCCTAGGCGCTCTCTTGTTCCGAGATCCTAGCATGGCTAGAGAGCCTGTCGAAGCCGCTTTTTTATCAGCGGAAAGGGCACACTTGCCAGACAAGTTAAGCCACATTAAAGGTCCGCTTTGGGGCCGAAGATCAGTCTTCCGGCTTGACCAAAAACCTCTGTTGGTCAGCGAAATATTTTTGCCAGACTTTAAGCCTTATAATCAAAAACCCTCTTTAGGATTCACAACATAGCATGAGTACATCAGACAAAGCCCCTAAAGTAAGCGGGTCAAATCCTTGGTTGCGATTAATGCGAATGGATAGACCAATAGGAGTCTATTTGCTTTTGTGGCCAACGCTCTGGGGGCTTTGGTTTGCCGCAGAGGGGATGCCTTCACTGCGCAATTTAGCAATATTTGTTGCTGGCCTGCTCGTTATGAGAGCTGCGGGCTGTGTGATTAATGATTACGCAGACCGCCATGTAGACGGGCTAGTTGAACGCACGAAAGCGCGGCCTTTGCCAGCTGGAGAAATTAAGCCAAAGCATGCGTTGCTTTTATGCGTCGGCCTCCTTGTAACGGCCTTGGCCCTAGTGCTGCAGACCAATCAATTAACGATTTTATTGTCCTTTGGCGGACTAGCAGCGACGGCGGTGTACCCGTTTATGAAGCGCTTTACCAACCTGCCTCAAATCGGCCTCGGTGTTGCATGGGCCTGGGCTATCCCTATGGCATTTGCGGCCGAGAGGCAGGCTTTGCCGAAAGAGTTATGGCTTTTGTTTGCCGCAGTGGTGGTTTGGACAATCGCCTTTGACACCTACTATGCGATGGTCGATCGTGAGGATGATTTGCAAATTGGCATAAAGTCGACAGCTATTCTATTTGGGCAACATGACCGAACGATTATCGCTGGGTTGCAGCTCGCAACGCTAGGGCTATTAATTTCAGTAGGAATCGAATTTGGTCGGGGCTGGATTTACTTTCTCGGCTTGGGAGCAGCGGCTTGCTACTTCTATAACCAGTATCAGACGACGAGAAATAGAGCTAGGGACGCTTGCTTTGCTGCTTTTTTAAATAACCATAGAGTGGGGATGGTGGTGTTTATAGGTGTCGCGCTTGACTATCTGCTTCTTAATTAGCCAGCGGTCGATTGTTGCCGTGCTTTTGCCAAACTAACAGCCTATTATTAGCGGGCATAGCATTGTCCTCCTGCAAAACCATTCCTTCATTGGCAGCCAACGCGTTTAAGTCGTTGAATTCTCTAATACCCTGCTGTTGGTTTTGGACCTTAAGCCGGGCATTAAACGCTCGATTACTTTCTGCTCTAATCACCCCAGAATATTGCATTGGACCATAGAGCGCGAAGACGCCGCCATCAGCCAGCATTGAAGCCACCCCGCAAATCATTTGCTGGGCCTCGGGCCAAGACATAATGTGAACAGTGTTTGCCGAAAAAACGCCGTCATATTTGTCTTGTGGCCAGTTGAACTGAGAAACATCCAAGGTTATTGGGGCGACTAAATTACTGAGAGCGAAATCGGCCAGCCACTCTTGGATACCAGGGTGATTCTCTGTTCGATCGCTAGTCTGCCATTGGAGATGAGGCATTTGTTCGGCAAACCAAACTGCATGCTGGCCGGTACCGCTACCTATCTCGAGAATAGCGCTCTTGTCAGCAAAGACACGCTTGAGTACTTGGCAGATAGGCTCGCGATTATTCTCGCAGGCTTGGGAAAAGGGTTTACGCATAATTACAAATTAACCGCGAGTGAAGACCCACTTGTCGCCCTCACTCATACCCTCGTTAAATGCGTACCCGGCCGAATCAAAGTCTTTGATGCCCTCTACGCGTGTGATTTGATTTTTAATAATAAAGGCGGACATCAAGCCTCGTGCTTTTTTGGCGAAAAAGCTAATAATTTTATATTTATCCGTTTTATAGTCCATGAACACCGGAGTGACAATGCGGGCTTGGATGTTTTTTTGCTTAACAGCCTTAAAATATTCGTTGGAGGCAAGATTTAAAAGCACCGCATCCGGTTCTTTTAGCAGACTATTAAGCTCTGCTGTAATAATCCCATCCCAAAAAGAATAGAGGTCGCCGCCGCGCTGGGTCGCGAATTTGGTACCCATCTCAAGACGGTAGGCTTGCATTAAATCTAGGGGCCGAAGAACACCGTAGAGGCCAGACAAAATACGCAGATGATCTTGTGCCCACTGGAGTTCAGCCTCGCTCATGCTATCTGCGTCTAATCCTTGATAGACATCGCCCTTGAAAGCCAGCACTGCCTGACGAGCATTACCCTCATTAAAGGGAGCGCTCCATTCTTGAAAGCGTTCATAGTTCAATGCGCCTAGTTTATCGCTTAGGCCCATCAGCCTGCAGACAGATTGAGGCGACAACTGTTTTAGGCCGTCTAACAACTCCTGCGAATGCGCTAAAAGAGCAGGTTGCGTGTGTGCTGTAGCGTTTACTTTACTGCTGTAATCAAGTTTTTTAGCCGGCGAAATAACGGTGAGCATCATTTTTAGGTACCCAATGGAAAAGGTTAAGTTTGACAGATGGCTTCAGTATATCAAGCCTGCTAACAAGTGTTTAGCTAATTAAAAAGCGAAAACTGTCGATAGGACTGGGTATGAAGCAGTCACAACATAAACAACTCACAGATAAATTGCCATGCATGCTGTGTAGACGCATTCGAATCATAGTGGGCGTTCTTATACTTGCGCTCGCGATCTTGGCGATAAAGGGTGATTTATCTTTTATCCGCGGGGTTTCTCTGACTCGAATAGCCGCAGATTTAATTGGTTTAACCCTGCTTCTTTTACTGGCGTGGAAGAGCTATCAAGAATACTGGAAACCGTATAATGCCCGAACCGACAAAAGGCCCTAATTGTTTCAGATGCAGGCACTTGACGATAACGCATGATCGCCGCCGCCCTTATGGGTGTTCTCTGATGGGGTTTAAGTCTAGGGGTCTCCCCGCTTACGATGTGTTGCGCCTTCAGGGGCACGATTGCCTGGCCTTTTTCTTAAAGAAAGGGCTCACACCTGAAGCCTAGCTATAACAAGCTATCGGAGGTTTGAACAAGCAAAAAGGGGTTTTTGAATTTTTTGAGTTGCTTGCAGGAGTGCGCGCCGTTGTAGGTGTAAAGAGTACATCTGAAGCTATCACCATGCCGACTACTTTGACTCAAAGTCCAGAGGTTAGTGGCTTTTAGTGAGGGGAATACATTGGGGTTAACTGCGGGACCAACACAACTAGGAGAGATAATGGATCTAACCTCAGGCAGCGTGGCAAGACGCCATTTAACACCAGAAATTTCAGATAACTCTTCTGCATATGCAACAGCGCCATCCCAGGTTAATTTCAATTCATCCCCAGAACAAGTATCGCGCAAATAATACGACCCTCCGGGACATCGATACCAGATAGTCCCGGTGGTTGTGTCTGTCGCGGTACCTCTAGGACCATAGGAAAAGGCTCCGAGATTTTCCTGACCGATGACACTAGAGCAGATAGGCTTGACGCTGTAACGATCGCACCCACTCATTAAGAGAAGGCAGATTATGGTGAAGGATAAGCCAAAGGTGCCTTTTGTAGGAGGCCATGGATGACGACCGTTGCACGATATTTTTCCCCTTAGATACCTTGAGCTCTTCATTATAATTGCCTAATAACCCTATCCTATGTATTTTCCACAGAGAAAGATCGGTAAAACTACCTCGATTTACTCTATATCGGCAGCAAGCTCAAAATATTAGGTCTTTTCTTTTGAGACCCCCGGTCAGAGAGAGCAGTGGCTAGTGGAAAACCGCTGTACCAGCTGAGTAATACTTCTCAAATAGCCAAATGTAACGCTAAACCCTAGACGCTAACTGCCGATGTTTTATGGAAGCAGGATTAGACTTAGTGATTATTTGGTTTCAGGTTAATAAGGAAGCGGGATATGACAGTAAAGATGATTCTGCCCTAGATAAGACAATCGAATTCAGGCGGACATATGGATATTGCATCAATTATAGGCCTCTTAGGAACGGTATTTTTTATTAGCCTTGCGGTAGAGGACCCGGGCGCGTTAATTGACACCAGTTCGCTATACCTAGTCGTTGGTGCAACCTTCACGATAGTGTTGTTTCGATCCAAGTTGTCCGACGCAGTAAGTCTTGGCGCGGTCATTGGGAAGGTTTTTATAAATAAGACTGAAGAGCCCGAGGTGCTCATTGACCAACTTATAGAGCTTGCTACGGTGGCGCGCAAAGATGGCATGGTTGCTCTTGAGAGGATAGAAATATCCAACCGGTTTTTGCAGAAAGGCGTGTCTGCCTTAGTAGACGGCACTAAACCAGAGATTATCCAAGATGCGCTTGAAAGAGAAAAGGACCTCACCTCCGCTCGACACGAATCGGGGTCAGATATGCTTAGCGCGGGGGCTGAATTAGCCCCAGGAATGGGGATGATCGGGACACTTATCGGGTTGGTTAACCTACTGGCTAATCTTGACGACCCCTCCTCTATTGGGCCAAGTATGGCTATCGCGTTGCTGACTACTTTATATGGGTCTGTGTTGGCCAATGTATTTTGTATCCCCATGGGCATGAAATTAGAGGGCTACGCCATGCGAGAGGGAAAGAATAACGAGCTCATTATCGAGGGAATAATGTTTATGAAAAGCGGGAAAAACCCTCGGCTGCTGGAGGACCATTTGTCTGCCTTTATGGTGCCTAAGACAAAGGTAAAGCGAGAGATAGCTCAGGCAGCAGAATAGCCCACGACTAAATCCCCGCACTAACCGACGTATGCTTGAAAACCCCTGCTAAGGAGCAGGCCTATCGCCATGGAAACTCAGAAAGCAGACACTCAAGATTGTCCAAAATGTAAACCCGTAGCGCCCCCATGGATGGCAACTTTTGCCGACATGGCTATCTTGCTAATGGCTTTCTTTGCATTGCTATATTCTTTTACTGCAACAAATGTTGGCGAGAGAGCCCAATTTGCGGCTACGATCCGCTCGGCTTTTGGTGTTGAGAGAAACAGACTGATGGTGGATATTCCCACTGCAACTAGCGTGTTAAACGAAAGCTTTACCGCCATTATTGCTAAAGCAACACCATTGCCCGAGCCCCTCAAAGATTCTGACGATCCGACACGGCAGTACCGCGAAAAATATTTTTTAACAGAAGAGGGCCACGTTAATATTGAGCAAACACAGCTCAATCTAAAACGCACGCTCTCCGAAGAGATTAAGCGAGGCGAGGCGTTAGTAAAGGTTGAGAAGGGGATAGTTATTGTTGAATTACAGTCACTATTTGCAAGCGGGGGAGCCGGAGAGGGCGCCGCCGGAGAGCTCAAGGGCGCGCGGGTAAGGCAGAGCACCATTGACATAACGGCTAAGGTGCTTGCACTTAATTCAAATAGTGCGATTAAAGCTGATTTGCGTGTGCGGGACCTTAGGCCCCTATCGGCTGACGCTGAGGCACAGAGGCGGGACGTTAAACGGCAGTACGAGAATATACAGCAAGCCTTATTTGAAGACCTTAGTGCAGGCATGCTTAAGGTTGTATTAAAAGATGATCATTTGACGATTCGCCTGGCCAGCCAGGACTCTTTCGATTCGGGACAAGCAGGGCTTAAGCCCATAGCCAGGAATTTGCTGCAGAGACTAGGGGTAGTTTTGGCCTCCTCAAGCGGAAGGATAAGAATTGAAGGCCATACTGACAATATGCCCGTTATGTTTAGTCAAAGCTTTGTTTCAAACTGGGATCTTTCTACTGCCCGTGCGTCTTCTGTGGCCGCGGCCTTTATTAATGGCTCAGCAATAAAAACAAATCGTTTGGTTGTTGCGGGGTTTGCCGATTCTAGACCCTTAGAGAGAAATGATACGCGCGAGGGGCGTGCGATAAATCGTCGAATTGAAATTATCGTTAGTGCGGCAACAAGGGAGACACTCAAGGCTAATGGATGAGGAGCAGGGTCAGGAAAGTGACCAAAGTCGATGCAAGGCGTGCCCTCAGGGAGTGGCAATGTGGATGGCGACCTTCTCCGATATGGCAATTTTACTCATGGCATTTTTTGTATTACTAATTGCATTTAATAATACGGAGGACGGCGGCGCCCAAATGACAGCGGGGAAAAAAGAGGGGAAATTTGGGGTGCAAAATCAGTTACCCGTTGTTAACCGCCCTGAGGGCGACAACGTTATAGCCAAAACATTTTCTCCAGCTCAACTAGAGAAGACGCTTGTTAAGGTCCTTAAAGAGGAAACGACCGACATAAAGCCGCTAAAAGATATAGTCCTCACCCGGTTCAACAAGCGTCAGACTTATACTGTGAACGCTGACATTGAGGCGCTCGAGACCGCTCTTGCGAAGGAAATTGCAGTTGGGCGCGTTAGAATTCGAGAGGGCAAATTTAAAACGGTGATAGAAATTCTATCCGAAGATGTCAACGACGATTATTGGCCTGGAGACTACTCTTTTTCTGGGGTTAAAGTGCGAGAGCAGGATATACAGATATACGCTAAAGTGGCCGACCTGCAAACAACGACCGAACGAGAGATTGAAGTCGAATATGTTAGTCAACAGACCAAGGCTGGCGAGCAAACCAGATTGTCTAGAGAGGCCGCTTTTGCCGACCAGTATCAAGCCATTAGGCAAGCTCTGGTTGACGAAATAAATAAAGGACAGGCTGAGGTGCTAAGGGAGGATGCGAGAATTATTATTCGCCTTGCAGAGCAGGGGTCCTTCGCCAGCGGCCGTGCTGCTATAAAACCGGGGTTTGAAAATATTCTAAACAAGCTCGGCGTTTCCCTTAGAGATGTTAGCGGGCTAATTGCCGTTGAGGGCCATACGGACAGCGTTCCTATGGCGTATAACGAGCAATTTCGTACCAACTGGGACCTCTCTGCCGCACGCTCGGCAGCAGTCGTCGAGTATTTACTCGGGGTGACACCGCAGGTGCATGGAAACATTATGGCCAGCGGGATGGCAGATATGAAGCCGCTTGTGAAGAATAACACCGCCCCAGGAAGGTCCCGTAACCGACGCATCGAAGTTATCATCTCTGCTATTTAATGTGTCAATCAAAAGGGGTGCAGGGTCGCAACAAAATAAGCACTAGCCTCCAGTTAGGAAGCTAGTGGGACTGGTTGGTGATTTAGAGCGTTTGGCAGGAGCTGCCAGGCGCTGTCAATTTCTGTCATAAGCCTTCTAATCTCCCGAACGAGGGGAAGATCATTTTTTATACCTGCTTTTAGCAAGCTTCGCCTTGAATAATCATAAATATCAGACAGATTAAGAGCGAGCTCTTTACCCTTGTCAAAATCCAAAGAATCTTGTAATCCTGAGAGTATTTTAATGGCCCTGTTGAGAGAATAAGCTTTTTGTTCAAAATTATTTCGACTCATGTGGCCCTCTGCTTCGGCCAGAGCCTCGACTAGAGCGCTAAAAAGCATTTGTATGAGCTGTAAGCTATCTGAGTATGGGGCGGCGGTTGTCGTTCGCACATTGCGGTAAGCGTTGGCTCCGTGGCTATATCTTCCTTTCATAATAGTTAATACCAGTTTAATTAAAGACAACCACTATATCGGCATAATGCCGGCCATCCTTAGCAGGAAAGGAGAATATTGTTACTTATTTGGCGAAAGCGTCTAAACACCAATAATTATGTGTAAAAGCATAATAATGAATGAGTTTATTTGCTATAAGCCCTAAGAACATTGAATTTGAAGGTATTTACTAATTCATATTCGTATGGCACACTTGTAATAGCGCGTCGTATTCTCACATATATTAGTGGGTTTTTAGCTCGGGCGGTTTGCGCAAGTGGTGTCAAGGAAGACAACAAAGGCTAGGGAAAGTTGGCAGAATTAAATTCAATCATTGGGCTCAGTCCAGAGATAAAAGCTCTTCGCGCGCTGATCAAACTGGTCGGCCCCAGCGATTCAACAGTTTTGATTCTTGGTGAAAGTGGGACAGGGAAGGAGCTTGTCGCAAAAGCACTGCATGGGTGTTCCGGGCGCGCCAGGTCACCGTTTGTGCCAGTTAACTGTGGAGCGATTCCTAGAGACCTGCTCGAAAGTGAATTATTTGGGCACAAAAAAGGCTCCTTTACAGGGGCTATTGCAGACCGCAAAGGGCGATTTCAGCTGGCGGACAAAGGAACTTTATTTCTTGATGAAATAGGGGACATGTCTATGGATCTTCAAGTAAAACTTCTCAGAGTATTGCAAGAAAGAACGGTCGATCCGGTTGGCTCATTAGGCTCTATTCCCATAGATGTTAGAGTTATTGCGGCTACCCACCAAAATATTGAAGAGCTCGTTGAGCAAGGGCGTTTTCGGAAAGATCTATATTTTCGCCTAAATATTATGCCTGTTGAAGTTAGCCCGTTGGCTGACCGAGCCCAAGATATTCCAATACTCATTGATTATTTTTCTAAGCAAAAAGCTAAAACAAAACAAGCCCCTATCTCAATATCCCAGGCCTCGATGAGATTGTTGATTGACTATGATTGGCCAGGAAACGTGCGGGAGTTGTCCAATCTAGTTGATAGATATACCGCACTGTATGCACAACAAGAAGTTGACCTGCATAAGGTTCCAGCCAGCATGGTACCCTCCGGCATTCGAAAACTAATGCAAGGAAAGGACTCAGAAAATAGAGCCTCCCTTCATAGCCCAGGAAAGAAACTGGCTTCGAGGAAGTTAAAGCATTTCGAAAAACATATATTTGGCGGGACAGGGATCAAGGATCAAGCCCTAGTACCCACAAATCTAGACACCTCTATCGATGAGGTGCAAAGAGTGATTAACCTTGCGCAGGGCGGGCCAGACTTTCCGGATGAAGGCGTGGAGCTAAAGCAGCATCTCCTTGAGATTGAGCGTCGGCTTATCAAAGAGGCGCTTAGCAAGGCAGAAGGCAACGTGTCAAAAACGGCTCGATTACTCAGCTTACACCGAACAACGTTAATTGAAAAAATCAATAAATACGGAATGCACTAAGTATCTCCGCAAGCCAATAGTTTTTCCGCATTAATCACAGCCATAAGAGCGTCGCTTTTCTGACTCTTACCCCCTGGCAGATAATTGACACTCACTCTCTAAATATTCCTAAGATATTGATTTATATGGAAATATAAAAGTGGCATGCTCCTTGCTTATTCCTCTCTAAAGCCAAAGCGGCAATTATACAGAGGAAAGTAAAGTGGCTAACTGCACAGCGCCTTTAATATTATGGATTGATTCATCGGGGAGATTATCGCCAACTGATCTTGTAGGGTTTGGTGAATATGGCCTTGAAATCAAGCAACGGAGTATTAGTGAGCTATCGAGCCAGAGTTTAGAGTGGGCTGAAATTGTGGTTATCAGACCCGGTGAGGGGCTGGAAGAGCTTGGGCAACTAAAGAGACAGTTACAACAATTAGCGCTAATAACGCCTATTGTCGTTAGGCTGGGCTTGGATCAGTTTGAGCAGGGGATCGAGGCCATGAAGCAGGGCGTTGCGACCGTTGTTCCCGCGCACAATACTAACGCTAGAGATTGGGCGACAATCATCGAGGGTATTGAAGTGCCCAAACATGATCATCAATCTGCTTATGTGTTTGTTGATCCTAAAAGCAGAAAGTTACTTGCTTTGACAGAGCGTGTTGCAGAAACAGACGTGACGGTTTTACTTACCGGGCCCACCGGTTCTGGTAAAGAGGTGCTGGCGCGGATATTACATGACGCCTCTCCTCGGCATGCAGCACCATTTATTGCCTTTAACTGTGCCGCGATGTCAGAGACCCTCATCGAAGATATGCTTTTTGGCCATGAAAAAGGATCATTTACAGGCGCGACAAAATTACAGCCAGGGTTATTTGAGCAAGCTCAAAGAGGGACCATATTCTTAGACGAAGTTGGCGAGATGTCCTTTAACTTGCAAGCGAAGTTCCTTAGAATTTTGCAGGAGCGCACAGTGACAAGGTTGGGCGGACAAAAGCCCATAGACTTAAACATTAGGGTCATAGCGGCAACTAACCGCAATTTGAAGACGTCCATTGTGGAACGCTCGTTTCGCGAAGACCTTTATTTCCGGCTCAGCACCTTCAAAATAACATTACCGCCATTGCGCGAGAGGCCATTAGATATTTTGCCTTTAGCCGACCAGTTTTTGGATAGCCACCTCTCAAATGGCCATAGCCTAGCGATAACACCCAGCGCCGCAAAAATGTTGGCGTCTTATCATTGGCCGGGCAACGTACGTGAATTGCAAAACGTCATCATCAGGGCTCAGGTCTTGTCTCGCCAAGGCGTCATACAGCCAGAGCACCTTATATTTGACGACCTTCCATTTTCAGAGGGAATTCCTCCGAGAGTGCCAGGCCATCGGGGTGACCCACTTACGGCGCCAGGGGAAAGCTATGGCTCGGGATCCATTGTTGAGCAAGAGAGCGACACCCAAATGCAAGCGGCTTCTCTGAATGTTAATCGGACTGAATCTTTGTTCAGCGCCATTAAAGTCAGCGAATGCCAAATTATTTTGAACGCGCTCCAGGAATCAAAAAATCGAGACCAAGCAGCGGAAAAATTAGGAATCAGCCCTAGAACCTTGCGACATAAATTACAGGGGTTCCGTAAAGAGGGAATGATAGTAACTCGAGCTTACGCACGATAAAAGATAAGGGAATATTAGTGGTAAATCCAACAAACATACAAAATATTGAATCTATGTTAAGTCAAATTCGGAGCTATCAAGGTCAAGCCGCCCAAGGGGTCAAGCTTCAACCTAATGAGCTGGCCGCAACTGAAGCCTCTGCGCCGTCTGGTTTTGCGAATAGCATAAAAGGAGCATTACAAGAGGTCAACGAAATGCAACAAGCCTCCAAAGCCAACCGCACTGCCTATGAGAAGGGCGAGGATATCCCGTTGACGGATGTTGTGATGAGTATGCAAAAATCATCGTTAGCTTTTGAGGCTACCCTCCAAATAAGGAACAAGGTGCTAAAAGCTTACGAAGACATCATGAATATGCCAGTTTAGAAATAGTGAAGAGATAAGAGATATGGTCGATATAGTAGCAACACCACAAGACGTAGCGCTAAATACTCTGACACCAGGAGTCGGTGCGGCACAACCGCAAGGCATGACCGCGCGGCAGACAGGGCAGCAAGGTGGGCGCGTAGCCCGATCAGATGCTAGGATTCGACAAGTGATATCCCAGCCAGCGATTAAAAGGGCAATGCCGGCTATTATCGCCCTGATGACGATCGTGTTATTTGCCATCGTTTATTCTTGGAGCCAAGCGTCGCCCTACAGAACAGTCTACCCTGGGTTATCAGAGGCAGATCGCCAGGCTGCATTTGAAGCACTCTCTAGCGCTGACTTTAGTGCCAAAATAGACGCTCAAACAGGTGAACTGGAGGTGCCGTCCTCTCGGTATCATGAGGCTCGACTTTATCTAGCTTCACGAGGATTACCTCAAAGCAGCGCGACGAGCAGCATGGCCTCACTTAGTGAAGAAGCGGCTATGACAACAAGTCAATTCATGGAGCAGGTTCGTTATATTTCTGCAATCGAAAGAGAGTTAGCAGCTAGTATCGCGAAAATTTCTACCATTGAGTCAGCCCGAGTCCACTTAGCGTCGCCGAAGCAAAGTGTCTTTGTAAGAAACCGAACAGAGGCAAAAGCATCGGTGGTTATTTCTCCATTTCCAGGCAGAGTCATTTCAGAGTCACAGGTGCAGGCAATCATTCATCTGATTGCCTCAAGTGTTCCCTACCTTGCAACGGAGAATGTGTCTGTTGTAGACCAGCGCGGTAAATTATTGAGCAATGCCGAGGGATTTAGCTCACTGCAGAGGGGCGCTGAGCAAATGTCTCATAAGCAGCGCATGGAGGAGACCTACCGCAACCGAATTGAAGCATTTTTATCGCCCGTTGTTGGGGCCGGCAATGTACGTTCTGAGGTTGATATACAGATAGACTTCACTGAAACCGAATCAACTTATGAAGAATATGACGGTAATGATAATGGTCCGCGCGCCAGGTCGGAAACCTTAAGCCTAGAGCAAAAAGAGGGATCCCAGGCGATCGGGATTCCTGGTGCCACTTCAAATACCACGCCTTCACAGCTGCCCGACAATACTGATAAAGCACAGTCTCTCAGCCGCAACACCCTTAGCAGCACGACCACGCGCAACTATGAAATGGATAGAGCGGTAAGGCATGTCAAGCGACAAGGTGGTGCGGTGGAAAGGATATCTGTTGCTGTTGTGGTTAATCCGCCTACACCCGAGGTCTTGGCAGGTGAAGATCAGATAGAAAGGCAGGATACAGACGACGGTGAATTTTCAGAAAAAGAGCTGGAGCGGTTTTCTGATTTAGTGAAAAGTCTGGTTGGCTTTAATGCGGATCGAGGGGACGTAGTGACAATTGTGTCGGCTCGCTTTGAGCCGCTGATGATTATTGAGCCAATAACAGAGCCTTGGTATGAAAATACTCAGCTGATCAGCCTGATTAAAAGTTTGGGAATAGCCGTCGTATTTATTGCTTTATTGTTGTTAGTGGTAAGGCCGGCAATTGCGGTTTATTCATCAAATGAAGCGGTATCTTTGGGTAATGCAGCGAACTCCTCCGCTGAAGCCTTTTTAAGTAAGGGTGAGGCAAGGACTGGTGTGGGCCAATCAGGAGGGTCCAATGGCATGCTTGATACGGCAAATAGCTATGACAATAAGGTTGAGGCGGTGAGATTGCTTGTAGGCGAGGATTCTGGTCGAGTCGCTAATGTACTAAAGAAAATGATTCGAGACGCCTAAACGCAGCGAGGAAATTAAAATGGCAAAGAAGCAGCAACAGGCGGTAGAGCTGAATCCACAAGAAGAGGCTATTCAAAATGACTATTTAATGATGTCCGGTAGTCAGCGAGCAGCGGTGATTATGCTGTTACTTGGAGAACAGCAGGCAGCGGATATTATTCAATTTTTGGGTCCTAAAGAGGTCAGTAATGTAGGGACCTCGATGGTCGCGGTGTCGGATCTGTCTCAAGGCTTAGTCAATAAAGTACTAGATGAGTTTATTCTCACGATCCAAAATCAGACCAATTTAGGTCTTGGTACTGCTGACTACGTCCAAAAGGTTTTAAACCGAGCGCTAGGAGAAGAAAAGGCCGCCACGGTCTTGGGTAAAATAATGCCTGCCACGTCGAGTAAAGGGTTAGAAATTTTACAGTGGATGGACGCTCGCTCCATTGCAGAAATTATTAGTGATGAACACCCTCAAATATCAGCAATTATACTGTCAGTCCTCGAAGGGGATGTTGCGGCACAGGTTTTAGGATTTCTGCCAGAAGAGCAGCGGTCTCCAATAATGCAGCGAGTAGCAACATTAGACGCTATTCAGCCCGCGGCCATGAAGGAGCTTGAGGGCATCATGACCCAGCAGTTTGCAAATACTTCTGCGCAATCGTCAAATTTTGGTGGAATTGAAACAGCAGCAACCATCATGAACTTTGCAAAGGCTGAAGTGGTTACAGAAGTGATGGATGCCATGAACCAAAGCAATGAAAACTTGGCAACACAAATCCAAGACAAAATGCTTACGTTTGATAATTTAGCGGAGGTGGACAACAAAGGAATTCAAAAATTACTGTCGGCCGCGGGAAGCGAAATGTTAATGGCGGCCCTCAGAGGTGCAGATGATGCGACCAAGGAAAACTTCTTAAGCAATATGTCAGAGCGAGCGCGGCTCCTGTTCTTGGATGATATGGAGGCGAAGGGGCCAATTCGGATTGCCGAAGTGGAAGCCGCACAGAAAAACATCATGCGCATTGCCCGAAAGTTAGCCGATGATGGCGAAATAGTCTTGGTCGGGAAAGGGGATGATTTTGTCTAATGAAAAATCGTCTGTCAGCTGGCGCTTAAATGATCTTTTGGCCGCCGATAAAAAGGCTAAAGACTTTGCTGCAGTATCTTGGACAAACCAAAGCTCCAGCACTGGAGAGGCGGTCTTTAGGCGTTGGGAGCCGCAAGAGATAAATCCTGTAGTGACGGCTGAGGAGATAGAGGCGCCAGCAGAATCAGATAAAACGCTAGAAAAAACCGTAGACAAAACAGTGGAAGATGAGCCTGATCCCATGGTTGTGTCAATGGCTGTGTTTAATCAAGCCAAGCAAGGTTCGTTTGAGGACGGTCATGCGCGCGGCTTTGAGGAAGCAGAGCTAAAATGGAAGAGCGCACGGGATAGTTTCTTAGAAATTACCCAAAGTATTTACCAGGAACAACAAAAGGCAACTACTTTTTTTGAACCATTGAAGACCCTGTCGTTACATTTAGCTCAGCAATTAGTACGAGGGGAGCTCAGTATCTCAAGTGACGCTATTGAAAGGCTTATCCGGGGGGTGCTAGAGGAGGTTCAAGAAAAAGGACCAAGCTCCATCGTGATAACCCTTAATCCGGACGACCTAGGCAAAGTTCGATCGAACCTTGCTGAGGACCTGGCACATTTAGACTTGAGACCAAATGATAGTTTATCTCAAGGCAGTGTTGTTTTAAGTGTAAATAGTGGCGCCATTGAGGATCTGATAGAACATAGGTTAGAGGCGCTATCAGAGAGCCTTTTCGCCGAGGTACCAGCAGATGATTGATTTCTCATCTCAAGTAAAGCAATTAATTCCTCAACTGAGAGCGCCCAAGACGAACACCAGCGGTAAAATAGTAAGGGTGGTTGGCTTGACGCTAGAGGCTTTGGGAATTGCAGCCCCTCTGGGGGCACACTGCCAGATAGAGCACCTTGAATTAGGCTCATTTATAGATGCTCAAGTCGTTGGATTTAACGGCGACATTCTTTATTTGATGCCGTTTACAGAGCCTGCGGGCATTGGTCCCGGAGCCCGAATATGGGTTCGCTCGAGTAATAGCAAAGGCGGTCTTGGCACACAACTACTTGGTCGAGTAGTTGATGGACTTGGCAGCCCAATAGACGGCAAGGGGCCGATTCAATATGACGATTATCGAAGTCTAGAGGGGAGTGCGATTAATCCAATGGAGCGAGGCTCCATTGACAAGATTCTTGACACCGGCATCAAGGCAATTAACACCTGCTTGACCCTTGGGCAAGGGCAACGTATTGGTTTGATTGCTGGGTCTGGCGTAGGTAAAAGCGTGTTGATGGGAATGCTTACACGCAACACTGAGGCAGATGTAGTTGTAATAGGACTTATCGGTGAACGAGGGCGAGAGGTTCAAGAATTTGTCCATCAAACTCTGGGGGAGCAAGGCTTAAAGAAGGCAATTATAGTGGCCTCCCCGGCTAATGAGTCGCCAGTCATTCGACTAAAGGCAGCCAACCTCACCCACTTGATCGCGGAATACTTTAGAGATCGCGGACAAAATGTATTGTTATTGTGCGACAGCTTAACGCGTGTTGCCCATGCTCAACGTGAGATCGGATTAGCTATTGGCGAACCCCCTACAGCGAAAGGCTATCCTCCATCGGTGTTTGCACTTTTGCCTAAGCTCATTGAAAGAGCGGGTGTTGGGCGTAATGGTGTTGGCGCAATCACCGCTGTTTATACGGTCCTCGCAGAGGGGGATGACCGATCTGATCCTGTTGTAGATATTGCTCGAGCATCTTTAGACGGACAAGTTATGTTGGCTAGAGAGCTGGCGGATGCAGCACACTATCCGGCTATCGACTTAGCGGGCTCAATTTCTCGTGTCATGAATAGTTTATTAACGCCGGAACTACAAAAAAGCGCCAACCGACTACGACATTTCTGGGCGCTATACCAACAGAATAAAGATCTGATTCAGGTGGGTGCCTACGATTCGGGATCGGATGCTGAAATAGATCTAGCAATTCACCTAAGGCCCAAGATAAATGCTTTATTGCAGCAAGATGGCACGACAGCGGTCAGCTTTGAGAAAAGCCAAGAGTTACTTCAGCAACTAATGGAGCAGACCTAATGGGTTCAAATATTAATACAGTTTGGGAGGTGCTTGCTTCACAAGCTAACACTGCGGCGCTTAGGGCAGGATCTAGACTAGAGCAAATCACTCAGCGAAAACACAAAATTATCGCAAGGCAAAGCAAAATAGCAGCTCTATTGGTCGAGTATTCCGGCCTTTCCAATGCGCTTCAGAGCGACACCCTTGGGTACATAGAAATAGATAACTGTAGAAAATTTATTGTGCAGTTAATGGACCTTCAAAATCGAAGTTCTCACGAATACATGGAGATTGAAGTTGACTATGGAAAGGCGCAAAAGGTCCTAATATTAGCTAATCAAGAAAAACTGAAAGCGGAATTTTTAGTCCAAAGAGAGAGAGAAGCTCAAAAACAAGTGTTGATGGGCAAAGAAAACCAAGAGCTCGAAATTCAAAGTATTACCCAATTTAATCTCAGGAGGCAGTTGCTTTAATAAGACTTGGCATATGTCTTGCAAACGATAAGTGTCCTAGAAGAGATCTGATTGGAGAATGATGTTTATGGTTTATTTACCGGGGTTACTGCTCAGTCAAGATAATATAACAATGGTGCCTGAATTAAAGGATGCAGGGCTGCAAACGCCTGCCGCAGGAGATCAGCGCACAGAATTCAGTAATATTTTTAAACAAAGTATTGATCAGGTCGCGGTGGTAAGAAGTGGCATAGAAATGCCAGAAAATGGCGAGGCTCTGCCGCATGTTCCGTTGTCTCAGACAACTCTGCAAAGTAAGACCTTAAAAGGGGGTATGTTACTAATTGTCGGGGGTGAAGAACCAACGAATGAGAGCATCGAAGAATTTGCACAATCTCAGGGAGTAGATGCTGATTTACTCGCTCTTTTGATGGCAGACCAATCCGCGGGTTCAGAAACACATCCGGGGGTAGAGCAGCACTTGAAACGGGCCTTTTTAGCGCTAAACCCGTTTCCAGAAGTACTTCCAGCAAAGACGATTTCCATACAGGCAAAACAATATACTGTAGGCGAAGGGTCAGACCTAATTGATTCAGCAAAAGACATGGCTAAAAAGGAAAGTCTGCCAGGGCCAAGTATTCACGATTTAAAATTGAACAATCCAATTCTTAAAAAATTGCTAAATAGAAACAGCGAGCAACCAGCAGGCCCCCGAACGTTAATGGTATCAGAGCCAATTAATTTGCCGCTGCCGAGCGCGAAAATAGAAGCGCCACAAATCTTCAACAGCTGGAGTCTACCAGTAAAAATTGAGCCTTCTCTGTTAGACGGCGAACCCAATGACGTTATATTAATTCAAGCTAAACATGCAGAGCCCCCTATAAATCTGGTGGATGTGTCTGGGAAGCGAATGTCAGTTGACAGCCAAGACGAACTTTCAGTTAGCAAGCAAGAACAGCATTTAGATATGTCTAGACGGTTGACGGAGGCTGTAGGACAGCGACTTAGCGCTCAGATTTCAAAAGGAGTTTGGCAAGTGGAATTGGATATTCATCCTAAATCTTTAGGACGCATAGAGATACATCTCGAGATGAGAGGCGGCGAGTTAGAGGCCTATTTTAATGCGTCTAAGGCGATTACACGAGAGCTACTACAGGATGGAATGCCAAGATTAAAAGAAGAATTACGACAACATGGCATAGAAACTGCTTACTTGGGATTGGGGAGCGGAAATCAAGGGAAACATGACGAAACTCCGACACCTTCTCAGAGAGGGGAGAATGGAGATGAGCCAGACCTTCATGCAAAAACGGCGGTGCTAGAAGTGACGTTGAATACGGAAAAGAAACAAAATTTAACCCACGGCCTGGATGTCACAATTTAGAGTGACAATTCACCACAACACAGGTCACTTTTATATTAATAGGGTAGATGAGAAATGAGTAACGAAGAAGTAAATGAAGACAGTGGGACACCAACAAAAAAGCCAATAGTGAAGATTCTTCTGATTGCACTGTTGGCGTTGATAGTGCTGGCAGGAGCTGTAGGCGGAACTTTGTTCGCCGTTGGGTTCTTTGATCCAGAGGTCGATGCTGAAAGCGCCATCACCGCAATGGAAGACGCCGAAAATTCAGACAGTACCGCTGCTGAAGGAGCGGACGACGAACAGCAACATGACAACAAAACTGCTATTGAGGGAGAGCAAACATATTTTGAAATAAAGCCGGAATTCTTAAGTAATCTCTATAACTCGCAAAGAATGATTCAAGTTCAAATTGCTGTAATGCTAACAGAAAATGAGGACGCAACGCTTGTTGAACAAATACAAGAGCATGCGTTTCCAGTCCGTAGCAGCCTTCTAAAGGTTCTTTCGGAGCAACGAGAGGACAGAGTTCCAACAGACGGTTTTAGAGATAACTTAGCGGTTGAACTTAGAGACACGATAAATGATGTTCTAGAAAGCCGCATTGGTAGCCGAGACATTCAGGAAGTTTATTTCACTGAGTTTATCGTTCAATAGCCGAGATTAGCCAGTAAGCGATAGTCGCCAGAATTTAACAAGGGAGGGCCAAGATGGCCGACACAGAAAACATTTTATCGCCAGAAGAGTTAGACGCGTTGGCGGCAGGCATTAAGGATGGCTCGATAGAGTCAAATACGGGGCTCAATACGCATGCTAGAGCGATGAAGCATGACCTGATTAATGAAGAAAGTTCAAAAGGGATGAATACTAGCGCGATCAACCCTATTAATGATCGATTTCTTGTTCTATTCAGACAGCGGCTTTCAAAAATTTTAAAGACGTCCTCGAGGGGTGCAGCGGAGCAAGTCAAAATTCAGACTTATGGGGACTATCTAAAGAAGCTAAAAACCCCAGTGGCTATAAATATTATCCGAGCTAGACCTCTCCATGGAGAGGCTTTGGTGGTGATTGACCCAAGCCTCATTTCTCAGTGCTTTGATAGCTTCTTTGGCGGGGGGAAGGCTTCTAATGAGAGAGAGGGCGCAGATAAAGCTTTCACACGAACCGAAATATCCATAAATAACATTTTGATGAATATCGTGTTTGGCGCATTGCAAGAAGCCTGGGCACCGATACAGCCGCTTAACTGCTCTGGAGTCGCTTTCATTAGTGATCCTCGAAAAGCCGCAACAATGAAGGATCATGAATTAGCTCTTGTTAGTCGGTTTCACCTTGAGTTGACCGAGGGTGGCGGGGCTATTGAAATTATATACCCGTATTATGCTCTTAAATCAATTAGAAGCTCGTTTCTTAGACCTCCTTTAGATGTTGGTAAAGACGATTTGGCTTCGCAGTGGAGTAAGAATTTAGAGGCGGCCGTTATGGATGCTGAGCTAGAGCTAACGGTTAGCCTGGCGCAAATCAACACAACCTTAAAAGAGTTCGAATCTTTGCGAGAAGACGACATCGTTTATTTTTCTAAACCTACTCTCGCAAAAGTCGATGTCGAAAATACGACAGCTTTTGAGGGGAATATTGGCACTCAAGGGTCAAACATGGCAGTGCAAGTGGTTAGCTCTTTTGCGTACTCAAAGTGATCAAGTCTCAAGCCTTATCTAACAATTAATTAAGTAGTCAAGCGAGAAAATTATGGAAGACCTAAAAGAAAATGCAACAGACCAAGACGTTCGATCAGGAGATCCGGAGCAATTATCCGATGGTTCAACGAAGACTAAAATTGATTCTGATGTACTTCAAAATATTGCGGTTACGCTATCTCTAGAAGTAGGAAGAACCGCACTAAAAATACGAGACATTATGAGTCTGAGTCAAGGGAGCGTCGTTGAACTAAACAAACTTGCGGGCGAACCCCTTGATTTATTAGTTAATAACACGCGAGTCGCTCAGGGCGAGGTCGTTCTTGTGGGCGAGCGTTATGGTGTGAAGTTAACTAATGTGGTCCCGGCGTCAGAGCGGGTCAAAAATCTCTAGAGAGAGCAGTTTGATATGGGATCAATTGGGTACAGTGAAGTTCTAACAATGATGGCATCGTTTGTGACGGTGATAGCCTTGTTGGCGGCAACTCTATTTGGAATCAAAAAATATAGTGCGGCTATTAACTTGTCTGGAGCGCGAAGAATAGAGTTACTTGAAATAAAAAACCTTGGTAGCCGGCAAAAATTAGTATTAGTCAGCGTAAATGGAGAGCAAGTCTTGATTGGGCTAACGGCGCATAGTTTGACGCAGTTAGGTAGTTGGGTGGACCCCCCTCGCCAGAGTGATCACCAACCCAAGGCTAAGGAAAATGAGGCTGTCCTAGACAAAACTAAGCAACAAGAAAATAGTTTTGGGAAGCTCTTTGCTCAAGCCAAAACCGGCAGAAAGGATTAAGTTGTGTACAGATGGATTATGAATAAACAGGATGCGGATATCCATTCAGAGCCGTCTGGGCTGGAGCGTGCGGGCAAAATTTTAAAGGGGTCCGCTGTCGGCCTTGCTGTAATTGGCGGGTTACTCGCATTGCCAGCTGTTGCCCAAACCGGTCTGCCAATTGTGAATATGATTGATGATGGCAGTGGTGGCACCAAATATAGTTTAACGCTCCAGCTACTTGCCTTGATGACTGTACTTACGCTCTTGCCGTCGCTATTACTTATGATGACCTCTTTTGTACGTATTATTATAGTGATGTCTTTACTGCGACAAGCGCTAGGTACCGCACAAACCCCGCCAAACCAAGTACTCGTAGGAATTTCTCTTTTCCTGACAATATTTATTATGTCGCCCGTCATCACTGCCGTTTATGATGATGCGATAACCCCCTATTTTGAAGAACAACACTCCTTTGAGGTAGCTATTGCGAACGCGGAGGCGCCCTTTAGAAACTTTATGCTTAACCAAACGCGCGAAACGGATATTGCTATGTTCGTCGAGATAGCCAACAACACCAATATAACGTCCCCCGCAGACGTGCCTTTTTCAACCTTAGTGCCAGCGTTTATTACCTCTGAGCTAAAAAGCGCTTTTTCCATCGGCTTTCTCATTTATATTCCTTTTATTGTTATTGATTTGGTTGTTGCGAGTGTCTTGATGTCCATGGGAATGATGATGCTTTCTCCGATGATGATATCTATGCCATTTAAGTTAATGCTGTTTGTTTTGGTTGATGGATGGTCGTTAATTATGGGCTCTTTGACAGCCAGCTTTGCGATTACCTAAGGACGATCAGATGGACGCGGCACAAGTAATAGATTTGGGTAGAGAATCACTATGGATAGCGGTATTGGTCGCAGCACCGCTGCTTGGAACAGCCCTATGCGTCGGCCTTTTAGTAGGCGTTTTTCAAGCGGCAACCTCAATACAAGAAATGACGCTAAGTTTTATCCCCAAACTTGCCGTTATGGTTTTGGCCCTTGTTGTCTTTGGCGGTTGGCAGATTGCTGTCATGGTTGATTTTTTTAGACGTATTTTCGAGCGTATCCCCACGCTGTTTATGTGATGGATTTTTTAGTTTCCGAAATTGTTGATTATTTTTATAGGCTACTTTGGCCGATGGTTAGAGTGTCCGCCTTTCTTTTAGCGGCACCATTTTTTTCGCTACAGGCAGTCACCGTAAGGATACGCGTATTGCTAGCAGCCTTATTAACCTGGTTGATCTATCCCCTGTTCGATTGGCCAGTTATCGACCCAATTACCGCTTTGGGGCTAAAAGAAATGGTTGTTCAAGTTTTTATCGGCGTGACCATGGGCCTTATATTACAAATTGTTAATGCGGCGCTAATCGTAGGTGGCCAGGGTATATCAACGTCTATGGGTTTGAGCATGGCGAATATGATAGATGCGAATATGGGCAATGTGCCGGTTATCTCACAGTTTCTTGTTGTTTGCTCAACCCTTATATTTTTAGGGTTGGGGGGGCATGTTATTGTTATTTCTCTCTTGCTAGAGAGCTTTAGGCTGCTACCAATAGCAGCAATGATCGATATGCAGGCCCTGTCGGCGTTGATGATCCAGTGGAGTTCCATGATATTCATCGGTGCCGTACTTCTCGGGATGCCCATGATGGCTTCTTTGTTGTTAATCAATATGGGTCTAGGTGTTATCACAAGAGCGGCACCAGCACTGAATATTTTTGCTGTGGGCTTTCCTGCAATGATACTGGCGGGGTTGTTGCTGCTCCTAATGTCTATGTCAAGTATCGGCTTTCGCATTACATGGTTATGGCAACAAGCATTTGACATTTTAGGTCAAGCGTTAGGTGGCACCTAATGTCAGATGAGTCTTCTAGCGAAGAGCGTACCGAAGAGCCTACCGCTAAGCGCCTTGAGAAATCTAGAGAGGATGGCCAGATCGTTCGATCTCAGGAACTGTCTGTTGCAGCCATGATGATTGGGCTTGCGCTCTTTATGTATTTATTTGGCGGCACTCTGGCTATGAGGCTGGGGGAGATTTTTTCCAGAGGGTTTGTATTTGACCGCAAAGATATCTTTGATACAAGCCTCTTACCCGTTGTGTTTGGGCGTCATGCTTTGGAAAGCATGTTGGTGATGCTGCCAATTTTTGCTTTGACAGTCATCATTGCATTTGCCGCAGCAGGATTGCTCGGTGGCTATAACTTCTCTGTAAAAGCACTGGCGCCAAAAGCAAGCAAAATTAATCCTATAAACGGGCTTAAGCGGATATTTGGTATGAAGGCATTGGTGGATCTGACCAAAGCAATACTCAAGTTCAGTTTGGTCGGAACCGTTCTTTATCTTGTCGTTAGCAGTAACTTCGATGCTTTGATTGCACTGGGGTTTATGGGGATAAAACCAGCTATGGTTGGGGCGGGCCAGATTATTGCAAGCGGAGTGGTATGGGTGACACTCACATTAATCGTAGCTGCCGGTATTGACGTGCCGTATCAGATCTACGAACACAATAAAAAAATGAAGATGACTAAACAAGAAATAAAGGATGAATTTAAAGACACTGAAGGTCGACCTGAGGTAAAGGCACAGATTCGACGCAAACAGCGCGAAATGGCTATGTCGCTAATGATGGACGCGGTAGGTGATGCTGACGTTATTGTTGTAAATCCAGAACACTTTGCTGTTGCACTAAGCTATGACCCTTCAAGTGCCGGGGCTCCAATGTTGGTAGCCAAAGGGGTCGATTTTCTCGCTCAAGGCATTCGAGAGAGAGCCAAAGAGAAGGGTGTCCCAGTATTTTCCGCACCCACCTTAGCGCGCGCGCTTTATTTTACAACCGACATCCAAGAGCCTGTTCCAGAATCCTTATATTACGCGGTTGCCCAAGTTATCGCCTATGTCTTTAGCTTGAACAGCCTAAATAGAGGGGCATCGGTGGCAGACAAGCCGAATCCTGAAGTCCCAACGGAAATGCGATATAACACCGACGGAACATTTCAGCTGTCATGAATTTTTGCCTGAGGAGGGCAATAAAAAATGAAAAATATAGGAAAAGATAAGGACGTGGATCTAGAGCAATACCTTGACCATGGAGCTGTTTTCTATTCTAACAAGGATAGGCATAACTTTAGATTGGCCTTTGACGCAGTTGTTCAGGACTCTTTGGGGCTTGCTGTGATTGGGGCTAATGAGGTGGTATTGACGTATTACTCAAGGATGCTTATCTCTCGTTTACGAAAGGTAAGCGCATTTAAGATGGAGATATTCCCACCGACTAACACAGACGCGCTATTGAGACGGTTTAATCAACTACTAGCCCAAATGACGATGGACCAATCGCGTCAAAAACCACCCGCTGGCATGCCAGTTACCTTAATGGTGGTTAATGACGCCAATTTGGTGGAGCAAGACCAGTGGACTTTACTGTTACAGCTTCTTTCTGATTTTCCAGGTGTTAATGTTCGGTTGGTGGTGTTCTTTAACAAAACCACATGGCCCGATTATGAATCCTTGTTAACACCCCTAGGCCGAGACGTTCATCACTGGTTTATAGGCGCTCCCTCAATTGTGGAAGCGAAAACGCTCCTTTTAGCTGCTCAGGCAACTGAGTATGAGAGAGAGGTAGCTCTGTTACTTAATGACGCTGGTCATGAGGCTGAGGTGACGGAAGCGAGAATCCAGAGAGAGCCTGAACAGAGTAAACAGTTGGATCAGAAGATCCGCAATATTGTAGAGAGCCAGAATGTGCCTGAAGGGCATGAACTTGAGCCCAAAGGAGAGGGTAAGAGATATAAGCTAGGCAAGCGGCGACATTCGATTAGGACTTTAATAGCGCTGATAGTTGTGGGAGCAACAGCTTTTGGATTCTCTCCTAGCGTAGTTGAAAAAGATAAAGTCCCCTTGATCAGTATAAAAAGTGGATCTGAGAGTGAAGAGGTCAAGAGTGAGACTTTTGCACAGACTATCCCTCTCATAGGTGAAGGTAAAAACGTATTAGCCCCAGTTCGTGTTGATCCTGCGGTAATTCAAGATGCTTCCCTAAAGCAGAAGCAGCAGACGGTCGCTTCAAATGGAGGCCAAAAAGAGGAATTTCTCCCAGAGCAAGATCTACTAATGACCTTAAGGTTGCCAGCAGACCAAGACGACACGGGACAAAAAAAGGAAATGCCAAGTGATCTAAATGATAGTGTCCCACACAAGACTAAGCGTTTGAAAAGCCTGGTTGAGGGGGCTTTTTTTGTGCAACACATAGTCCTGAATAGTGACCAGAGCATAATGGACTACATAAACCGCTACCCCGCTATAAGTGAGGCGAAAACCTTGCTTATTAACACGGGCAATAAAAAGACTTATGGGGTTATTTCAGGGCCGTTTTCAATGCGAGAGGAAGCCGTTACCTTTGCTAAAGGCCCTGGAATTCCAAAAGACTTTTGGCTTTGGGAGGCTGAAGAGTTAAGACGATGGTGCCAAAGAAAGCAGGCCTGCGATTTATGATAATTGTCGATTAGGTCTAAAGATAATGGTAAAAATGCCGATCAATCTAGATATGAGGCTCAAGCCTCTCTCTAATTGACGGGCATGTGGAACCACTATGAGCGACCAAGACGACACAAAAACTACCGAAGACAAAATCCCTGAGAACCAGCAAGATTCTATAGAAGAAGCAGGCACTCAGTACGACGATAGCGTCGACACTGCTGTGCAAG
>JAPKEJ010000097.1 GCA_028822155.1 Porticoccaceae bacterium | reverse complement strand
TACGGCGTCCAGATAATGTCGCCTGACTACTTTTATGTCACTGCTTGTTTAGTATGCGCATTGCTTGGTTTTAGTATCGGCAGCTCATGGACTGTCGCTGGGACACTTGGCATCGGCTTGATAGGTATAGCTGCAGCGTTGGACTTATCGCTAGGCATCAGTGCCGGCGCTATTATCTCCGGCGCCTACTTTGGCGACAAGCTCTCTCCCCTCTCTGATTCGACAAATTTAGCGGCGGCTGTTACTAGTAATGATCTGTTTGATCACATACAACATATGCTCTGGACTACTATTCCTGCTTTTGCAATTGCGTTGATTATTTATCTCTTTATGGGCCTAGGTAGTAGCTCAAGTGTCGTTATAGAAGATATTGTTAACTTACAAAATGCAATGAGAGAATCCTTTTATATAAGTCCCTTTATGCTAATACCTCTTTTACTGTTGCTCGGTATGGCGATAAAAAAGTTGCCAGCTTTGTCAACCTTGATATGCGGAACGGTTGCAGGCTGTATTTTTGCACTTCTTTTTCAATGGGATTCTGTAGTCGCCCTAGGAGCCGACGCTAGCCTAAACCCATTCGCGTCGGCATTCAAAGGTTTGTTGATCGCGATGTTTGCAGGCTTCACCTCTGTTACGGACAATCCGGCTTTAGATGAACTGCTATCTAAAGGTGGTATGAAGAGCATGCTGGGAACAGTTGGCTTGATTATTAACGCCATGGCTTTCGGTGGTGCTATGGCACGAACCGGGTTGTTAGCGCGACTGGTTGAGGCTGTCCTCAGCAGGGTTAAATCTGTGGGAGGGCTAATCGCCGCCACCGTTGGTACCTGCATAGGCACTAATATTTTAGCCGCTGATCAATATTTATCAATCGTTCTTCCAGGACAGATGTTTATTGAGCCCTATAAAGAACGTAAACTAAAGTCCATTAATCTTTCTCGAACCTTAGAGGATTCAGGCACACTAACTTCTGCATTGGTGCCCTGGAATACTTGCGGCGCATACATGACAGCCACCTTAGGCGTTAGTACTTTCGCCTATGCGCCCTTCGTCTTCTTTAATATTCTTTGCCCGATAATCGCCATCATCTATGGTTATCTACTGATAGCTGTTCCCAGCCTTGATGAACCGGCAACTACAAGCAAGGACTGACACTCAGAGCTTAATTTATGCGACGAATAGATATTCTAGCCTTATCAGCCTTTCTATTAATGGTATCGGCCGAATCTCTGAGTGCTGAACAGTCTTTCGATGGCCAGCGAGCCCTGCAAAACATTGCGGCCCAGTTGGCCTATGGTCCTCGTGAACCCACGAATATAAACGCCAAACAAAACACTCTGCGGTATATCCAACAAACTCTAGAGACCCACTCAGATCAGGTCACTAGCCAGACGTTTGAAGCCCATGGCTTGAAAGGTACTAATGTTTGGGCCAGTTTCGTCAATCGTAAAACCAAAGGGAATGTCGGTCGTATCATGCTCGGCGCTCACTGGGATACCCGACCTAGATCTGATCAAGAAAAAATGCGTATCAAGCAAAAAATACCCACTCCCGGTGCCAATGACGGTGCGTCCGGTGTTGCGGTATTGTTGGAGCTGGCACGTATATTTGCCATCAACCCACCACCGGTGACCGTAGACTTGGTATTTTTCGATCTGGAAGATATGGGAAATATCAACAACCTCCCATTCTCAATTGGCTCTAGAGAATTTATCTCACGGAATCCCTTTTATCGTCCTGGTGCAGGAGTCATTCTTGATATGGTATGTGATAAAAATTTATCGATTCCAAAGGAGCTGTACTCTAAGACACAGGCAGCACAGCTGTTGAATCGAATTTGGGAAATCGCCGAAGCGCAAAATTCTACCGTGTTTAAGGACAAAGATGGCACCTATATTCAAGATGACCATATACCTTTTCTAGAGGCAGGCATCCCAGTTGTTGATCTGATTCATTACCCATTTCCTAGCTACTGGCACACCTCAGAAGACACCTTCGATAAATGCAGTAGCCAGAGCCTGCAACAAGTTGGAAATGTGATATCGTCACTGGTGTATGGCGTTCCTTAATCAAAATAAATCACCATTAACAACAGGAGTGTTAATAGCATGAGTATAAAAACTACAGGTTGGATAACCTTAACTCTCGGCAGTCTTCTTGTCATCGCTGCGACCAGCCTAGCGCACGCCAATGATAATTTGGTAGATTCTATTCAAGCTGACTATGAAAATCGCTTAGGCGATATGTTTGAAGAATTCCATGCTAACCCAGAACTCAGCCTAGCCGAATTTAAAACCTCAAAGAAGATCGCCAAAGAATTACGATCACACGGATTTAGTGTCACTGAAAATGTTGGCGGCACGGGTGTTGTTGCCCTATTGAAAAACGGTGAAGGACCATTAGTGATGATGCGTGCCGATATGGACGGACTTCCTGTTGAAGAAAAATCTGGACTTTCCTACGCCTCTAAAGCGACTCAACTGGACCCCGTAACGCAGAAAACTTTTCCAGTAATGCATGCCTGTGGTCATGATGTTCATATTACTAGCCTGATCGGCACAGCTAAACAGATGGTCGATAGGAAAGACCATTGGTCTGGCACCCTTATGCTGATTGGCCAGCCGGCAGAAGAGCGTGTTTTGGGCGCAAGGGCCATGATGGAAGATAATCTCTGGCAGCGCTTTGGTAAGCCTGATTATGCTCTGGCCTTTCATGTATTTTCTAATCTTCAAGCAGGCGTGATCAACGTCGTAGAAGGCTCTCCCTTTGCTGGGGCGGACACCGTCGATATATATGTTCATGGCGTTGGGGCTCATGGCGCCTACCCTCATGCGGGAAAAGATCCAATCGTTCTAGGCAGTCAAATCGTTATGGCGCTGCAGACTCTTGTCTCACGAGAATTATCGCCCAGACAGCCTGGGGTAGTGACTGTGGGTGCTTTTCACAGTGGCACTAAGCACAATATTATCTCCGATCTAGCTCATCTACAGCTGACCGTGCGAAATACTAATATTGAAACCCGAGATACGTTGTTGCAGGGAATTAAACGCATTGCAGAGAATTTAGGCCGTGCCGCTGGACTGCCAGAAGATAAGTTACCCGAGGTTGTTTATTCAGAAGAATCTGTACCGCCTACCATCAATAACGATGTAATGGTTCGCCGCCTTAAGAATGTTTGGCAAACAGCAATGGGGGAAGACCGTGTGACCTCTCACCAACCAGAGGGAATGGGCGCTGAAGACTTTCCTTTCTTTACCACAGACCCTGAGATAAAAAGCGTCTACTTCAGAGTTGGTGGCACAGACAAAGATTATATTGCGGCTGCCATAGCGGGTATAGGCCCAGCCGTGCCATCGCACCATAGTCCTTTATTTAAGATCCAACCCGAGCCGGCAGTCACTGTAGGCATAGAAGCCACTGTGTTAGCATTATTGGATTTGATGGCGCC
>JAPKEJ010000049.1 GCA_028822155.1 Porticoccaceae bacterium | reverse complement strand
GGTTCGAACCAACGACCAATTGATTAACAGTCAACTGCTCTACCACTGAGCTACTCCGGAATGGTAAATCGTGTAGAAGCCGCGCATTTTAGCACCCCGCTTAAAGGAGTCAACAATTTCCGTATAAGATATTAAAAGGCTCCTTTTTCAGTGATGCTATGCTTACATGTTCGCCGAAAAAGTCTAGAATAGCCCGTTGTTCGCTTAAGGCATACTTATGTATTTTAGTGGTGTTAAAAGTGGGAAAACTTTGAAGTCAGCTATTGCTCAAAAAAGGAAGAAAGAAAGGATGAAGGTTTTATTTTTGTCGGTTCTAGTGCGAGTGATCGTGACGGTTTCTATATTACTGTTGCCTCTTACCAGTGTTGCTGAGTCGCAGTTGGCAGAACCTGCACTGGAAAACATCGCTGTCGTTGATAAGCAGACTGTTGGCGCCAAGCAGGTAGTAGAACGCCAGTTTAAAGCACTGTTTAATTCAGTGACCGACCAGCTGGCTAACCAACAAGAGATGTATATTAAAAACCCCGTTGCATACCACAACTTTTTAACCTCAACGGTAATAGGCTTATGGGATACCTCGTCTACTACTCGTGCCTTGGTGGGCAAAGCGCGATATCAGGGTTTGGCGCCAGCAAAGAGAGATGCATTAATAGACTCTGTCGATAAGACCTTAATGCGTTATGCCTTTGAGGGGCTTGAAAGTTATGGTGGCCAGATTTTTAAAATTGTTGATGTCGTGGTTAACGAAAAGCAGGGTATGGGCTGGGTGCAGGTGCTTATGGCGTCACCCATGTTGCCAGATATTAATCTAGATGTGTTGATAAAGCGTATGTCTGCTAATACCTGGAGAGCGGTTGATGTGCGAGTTAAAGGCATTACTTATGTTGCGATTAAAAAACATAAGTATCGAGAAATACTGGAAGAGCAGGGCATTGATGCGTTGATCGACAATCTTGGTAGAAAGAATGCCGCCTATTTTTTGGATGTTTGCGCTACATCATCAGAGCCTGAGCAAATGGTGGGTAATGCCCCTTGCTAAGTAAAGTCGACATCAGTGCTGTTCGGCCCTTTACTGTGGTCAGCAAGTACTCTCCTGCAGGTGATCAGCCCACGGCGATCAAAGGGCTGGTTGAGGGTTTGCAGAACGGTCTCTCAGGTCAGACATTATTAGGCGTCACCGGTTCTGGTAAGACTTTTACGGTCGCTAAGGTCATCGAGGAAGTGCAACGTCCAACCATTGTGTTGGTGCACAACAAAACCTTGGCTGCACAGCTTTATGGCGAGTTTAAAAGTTTTTTCCCCAATAATGCGGTTGAGTATTTTGTTTCCTACTTCGATTATTTTCAGCCAGAAGCCTATGTACCTTCCTCTGATACCTTTATCGAAAAAGACTCGTCGATCAATTCTCACATTGAACAAATGCGGCTATCGGCGACTAAATCACTGATTGAGAGGAAGGACGTGATTGTGGTGGCAACCGTCTCTGCAATCTATGGTTTGGGTGACCCTAAATCATATCTAAAAATGATGTTACACCTCTCTCGCGGCGAACAGATTGGCCAGCGAGATATATTGCGACGTCTTGCCGAACTTCAATATCGTCGCAATGACGCGGTGTTTGACCGTTCGTCCTATCGCGTACGTGGGGACGTTATCGATGTGTACCCGGCAGATTCTGACTACGAAGCGGTGCGTATTGAGTTGTTTGATGATGAAATAGAAAGGATTACGCTGTTTGATCCCCTCACTGGTGAGGTTTTGCGCAAAATACCGCGGGTGACAATCTATCCAAAGACCCACTACGTCACTCCTCGCGAAAAAGTTATTGCTGCTGCCGACCTTATTCAAGAAGAGCTTAAAGAGCGTCTCGAGCAACTGCGGTCGATGGATAAGCTAGTAGAAGCTCAGCGTCTGGGCGAGCGGGTTGCCTACGACACAGAGATGATGCGTGAGCTTGGCTACTGCAACGGTATTGAAAATTATTCTCGCTACCTATCTGGACGTGAGTCTGGAGAGCCGCCACCGACGTTGTTTGATTATCTGCCTGACAATGCCTTGATGATTATCGATGAAAGCCATGTCACGGTTCCCCAGCTGGGTGCCATGTATAAAGGCGATCGCTCGCGCAAAGAGACCTTGGTTGAATATGGGTTTAGGTTGCCTTCTGCGTTGGACAATCGACCACTGCGCTTTGATGAGTGGGAGGCGTTAGCACCGCAGATGATTTTTGTTTCTGCCACCCCAAGCCGCTATGAAGAGGCTAATGCTGGACAGATTGTTGAGCAGGTAGTGCGGCCAACGGGGTTACTCGATCCTATGATAGAAATACGGCCAGCCACCTCACAGGTAGATGATGCGCTATCGGAAATTAGAGTCAGAGCGGCAAAAAATGAACGCATACTGATTACCGTGCTTACCAAACGTATGGCTGAAGATCTTACGGAATACCTCGACGAGCATGGCGTGCGAGTGCGATATCTGCATTCTGATGTAGACACCGTTGAACGCGTTGAGATTATTCGTGACCTGCGTTTAGGAGAGTTTGATGTGCTAGTGGGCATAAACCTATTGCGTGAGGGCCTAGACATGCCTGAGGTGTCTTTAGTGGCTATATTTGACGCTGACAAAGAGGGGTTTTTGCGTTCTCAGCAGTCTCTCATCCAAACCATAGGTCGCGCCGCGAGACACCTTAGTGGCAAAGCCATACTGTATGCCGATAAAATTACTGGTTCCATGCAGCGGGCGATGGACGAGACAGATCGGCGCCGAGCGGCTCAAATCGCTCACAATGAAAAGCATGGCATTACACCGACGAGTATTGTCAAAGATATTAAAGACATTATGGAAGGCGCTTATGCGGCTACTGGACAGAATCGTCGTGATCGACAAGCGGCAGAAGCCAACGCTGCTTATGATGTGATTGGTGCAGAGCCGATTAAAAATATCACTAAAGAGATTAAACGCTTGGAAGAGAAGATGTACCTGCATGCGCGAAATCTTGAGTTTGAAGAGGCGGCCCAGACTCGCGATCTACTTGGAAAGCTGAGAGAGAAAAGCCTAGCCTCCTAGGTGATTTTAGGTTTTTAGTGACCCCATTTCAGTCCAGCCCAATCTTCTAAATCATACTTTCTTTCATTTATTGCCCCTTGAAACTTTACTTCGTTCGAATTGAGCGACGTATGCCTATTTTTGGTCAAATTTAACGATATTTTTCTTCAAACAATGTGAGGATCTTTTTGTATACTGGTGAAATAATTTTATTGATTAAGAGAGGAAAAATATTGAGACGTTTAACTGATATTCGATTAGCCATCCTTCTGTCGCTATTGATGCTTAGTGGTTGTAATGAGGCGCCGCAAGCCGATATAGCCTTCTATGGAGATAATATCATTACCCTTAGCGAGCAATCTGGACCGGCTAATTTTGTGGCGGTTAAAGACGACACTATTATTTTTGTGGGTCAGAGGGACGACTGGAATGGGCAAACCGCGGAGGTAGTCAATCTAGAGGACTCAGCACTGCTGCCTGGCTTTATTGACGCTCATGGGCATGTTGCATGGCATGGCAAGCTGTCCGCGATGGCAAACGTAGCTTCACCTCCCGTTGGACCGGCCGAGGACATGATGGGGCTAGTCTCAGTATTAAAAAGCTATATAACCTTAAACGCAGTAGCTGAAGGCGAGTGGGTTGTGGGAATGGGTTACGACGACTCTTTGCTTGCTGAAAAACGGCATCCGACCACAAGAGATCTAGATGAGGTGTCTACATCACATCCTATTTTGTTAATTCATGTGTCAGGTCATCTATCGGCGGTTAATTCCAAGGCTTTAGAGATTGCAGGAATTAATGAAAATACACCTAATCCGCCAGGCGGTGTGATTCGTCGCTTGGGAGATAGCCAAAAACCCAATGGGGTATTAGAGGAGACAGCTATTTTAGCCATTCAGGCCCTTCTTCCGGCATCGGAAAACGGGAGCGAGCTAATACATGGGGGCCTTCTTGATTATGCTCGACATGGTATTACCACAGCGCAGGATGGTGCTTCGTCTCTAGGTGTTATAAACGAACTGAGATCTGCATCCAGCGAAAAACCTTTTCCTATTGACGTCGTGTCTTTCCAGAGGGTTGATGAGGCATATCTTGGAGAGAATAGCCCGCCACTTGCGATCTTGGGCGAGTATGAAAATGGTTTTAGGGTTGGCGGCGTTAAGATGGTTTTAGACGGCTCTCCTCAAGGCAAAACAGCCTATTTAACACAGCCATATAAGGTCCCACCAAAGGGCGCCGCCCAAAATTATCGTGGTTATCCGATCATGCCCGCGGAATCGGTAGACAAACTTTTTGCTAAATTTATAGACGCAGGTGTGCCCATCTTGGCTCATGCCAATGGTGATGCAGCTGCTGATCTATTTGTTAATGCGTTACAAAGCAGTATCGATGCGGCTAATTTCCCTGATCACCGGACGGTGATGATTCATGCCCAAACGGTGAGAGAGGACCAGCTTGATCTCATGGCAGAAATGAAAGCCATTCCTTCGTTTTTCTCAGCACATACATTTTACTGGGGCGATTGGCATCGTGATTCGGTTTTTGGTGTAAAACGCGCTAGTAGGATTAGCCCAACTCAGAGCAGTCTAGATAAAGGCATTGTCTTTACCGTCCATAACGATTCCCCAGTCGTGCCGCCGGATATGATCCGTTTACTCTGGGCAACAACTAACCGACTCACGCGGAGTGGGCAGGTGTTAGGGCAAGAGCAGCGCATTTCAACGCTTGAGGCTATCAAGGCCGTTACGATCAATGCTGCTTATCAATATTTTGAAGAAGATAAAAAAGGAACGATTGATGTGGGTAAACAAGCAGATTTCGTTATTTTGAGTAAAAATCCGCTCGCCATGCCCACTACTGAGTTATTAAATATCAAGGTAGAGCGGACTATAGCGAGGGGAAAAACCATTTTTGAATTAGATGGTTAGTCTTTCTTTAAGCGCTTAAAGTAACGATCACGTAGCTGAAAAGAGCGACTCTCCATCGGGATTACTTCACCGTTGATTAGCACCAACTGTGCCTCAGATGTCAGCTCTAACGGGTCGCCGCCCCATAACACCAAGTCTGCAATTGCGCCCACTGCAATGTCACCGCTGACTTTAGCGCCGAACAATTTAGCAGGGTTTGACGTCATAGCGGCAATGGCCACGGATTTAGGCAGGCCGTTGGCAACAGCATTACCAGCGGATTGCTTCACTAGATAAGCATTATGGGTGTCTGATCCGCCCATTCCGGTGAACAACAACGTAACGCCTGCATCAGCCAATAATTTGGCGTTATCAAGTCGCGCCCCTAAGGACTCATAACTATTAGGCAGGTTGTGAATCGGATCCATTATCACTGGTATTCCTGCCTTGGCGATCTCATCAGCAACCATCCATCCCTCAATAGCACCAGACAAAATTAACTGCAGTTGGAACTCTTTGGCTAAAGCCAAAATGGTAGTAATGTCGCTAGCGCGATGCGTTTTAACTAAAAGTGGCTTGTCGCCATTAACCACTGACTCAAGAGCAGCCAAGTCTGCGTAAGAAAGAACATAGTCGCGGTGATCACCAGCCATAGCCGCCGCTCTGTTTCGCGAAAAATCCTTTGCATCATCTAATGCTTGGCGCAGTTGCACCAATGCAGCTGCTCGAGAGTTACCCGCCAGCCTGATACCAGACTCGGTGAAATCTAACGCCATAGCAAGACTGTCGTGGATGACCTTCGGCTGGTTTCCTAATTGTACTAAACCGACCTGACCAGAAAACAAATTAGTACCTGACACAGGAACTAACAAAGCATGGGTTAATCCATGGACTCTATTATGAGGTATTAGTGTCGATCGAGGGTTAAAGGCGTCAGCTATTCGCAGTGCCGCAGTGACAGATTCATTTTCTGAATAAAAATCGACCGTTGGACTAATAGCGCTCACCTCAACGGTACCTATATGGGTTGAGGCGTTAAACAGCCCGGCTGTAATACTCATGCCGTTACCATTTACTTCCAGATCTGCACTCATGGGTGTGTTTCTTCCGATGGCGGTGATTTCCCCGTCTTTTATGTACAGATTACTCTTGGGTAACAGCCCAGTAGCACTATAGATGTCCGCTCCTTTAATGAGAATAGAGCTTGCGCTAGCTGACGTAAAGGCATACAAAAGGATTATAAAAAGTGATATGTTTTTCATGGTCTGGCTCCTTCTGCGCTAATAATACCAAGGTTAAAGTCGCTGGTTGGCTGTACTGATTTATCAAATCGGTCAAACCGAAGATTGCCGTCAATCCACACTTTTTGTGCCAAGCTATAAATACTTAAAGGGTGTTTAGTCCAGAGCACAATGTCGGCATTTTTACCCGCCGCCAAAGACCCTATTTGATTATCCAAACCCAGAGACTTTGCAGCATTGATGGTTCCCCAAGTGATCGCTTTAGCCGCATCGATATTTAAACCCATGCGGTTGCCCGCGCTCATAGCTTTTGCTATTTCCTGATTAAGTCTTTGTCCCTGAATGGGATCATCTGAGTGAATAACTGCGCATGCCTGTGCGTAGTCTACCAGGGCGATATTTTCCCGTACCATATCGAACGCTTCTTGCTTGAAGCCCCACCAATCGGCCCACATCACACCACAAATACCTTCTTTTGCTAGCATTGGTGCCACCTTGTAGGCCTCAACAGCATGATGAAACGCGGCAATTTCGTAGCCAAACTCTTTTGACATATCGATCATCTGCGCCATTTCGTCAGCTTTATAGCAGTGGTTGTGAATACGAATATCGCCTTCTAAAACACCTGCCAGGGTCTCTAGACGTAGATTTCTGCTAGGTTGATCAACGTCTTCGCCAGCTTGGGCGTCCGAAACATAGTCATCCCAAGATCTTTTATATTCAGTCGCTTGAATCCAGGCTTTTCTGTAGCCCGCCATATTACCCATCCGCGTTGACGGGAGGGTGTTGCGGCTGCCATAAACGCGCTTTGGGTTTTCACCACAGGCCATTTTAAGGCTGTAAGGCGCACCGGGAAATTTCATACCCTGCACGGTTCTAGCGGGAATATTCTTTAGAGTCACACCGCGCCCGCCAATTAGGTTGCCAGAGCCGGGAAGAATCTGGACCGTGGTCACTCCGCCTGCCAGTGCTTTTTCAAACTGGGGGTCTCCAGGCCAAACCGAATGCTCGGCCCATACCTCCGCAGTGACAGGTGAGGTCATTTCATTACCATCTGAATGGTTAGACGTACTAGGGGCGGGGTAAACGCCCATGTGAGAGTGGACATCAATAAGTCCTGGTGTTACCCATTTACCTTTGGCATCTACCTTAATAGTATCGGGCTTTATCTCCAGAGCAGTGCCGATATCTACGATCTTTCCATTCTCTATTAACAGGTCAGTGTTAGTGAGCTCTGCGCCGTCACCGGTGAGTATATTGGCGCCGATTAACACAAATGCAGGGCTCTCAGGTATTTGGTAGGTAGATGGGTAGGGGTTTTTGTCAGGCAGGTTTATCTCTGCGGGAATCTCAGCCTTGTCACCACAGGCGCCTATGGCCATTACAGTGATTAGGGCTATGCTTTTTAAAAGCGCTCTTTTCATGGTGTACCTTCTGAAATTTGTCGTTAGTATTGCAAAGTCTATTTTAGACTATACAAATAAGTGAATATGCATAATTTACACTGGTTCGCATTAGCTTTAAACAAGCTATTTTCTTTATTGAGTCACTCACCATATCAAAGCCAAAATTTTAGGCTTTTTTAATGAATAAAGCTCCTTTTACCTTATTCCCTATAGTAAAGGCTCTTTGGGGAGAGGTGAAGGTCACCTATTAGAATCCTACTGTTCAAAAAAACTACCGCCTACTAAGAGGATAGTTAGTAAGAATAAATCTTGGCAGACGAAGAGGGCCTGTGTAAAATGCGCCCTCGGGAAGAATAGGAGCATAGCTCAGTTGGTTAGAGCACTTGCATGACATGCAAGGGGTCCGCAGTTCGAGTCTGCGTGTTCCTACCCGCCTTTTTTATCTATAACCATCAGTTATTTTGAAAGTCCTTATCACCGTCGATTATCAATTAACCGCAGCCAAGGCGGAAGTCTATCCATATACGCCGGTTTACAGGGGCAAAGAGGGTTGTGCAGTAATTAAGTTCATCATCATTGAGAATGGGATGCCTATTGCAAGTCAAGGCGTGACTACGAAATATCACTTTAATCTTAAGTAATCGGTTGCCAGATTATCTTAGCTTCGCAGTGCGTGCGTTGCAGAAATAAACTTCTCTTTGATTCGTAATTCATTGGCATGATGGAAGTCAGTGATTTTCCATGAACCATTGATCATCACACTTTTGATCAGCGATTGACTGGTTCCAAAGAGTAGTGTGTCGATAACAAACTCGTTGGCTATGCCGCTGAGGTCTGCGGAATGCTCATCTAGGACCAGAAGATCAGCTCGATAGCCCAATTTAAGGGTACCGGTTTTTGTTCCAATAGATCGAGCACCGCCTTTTAGGCATTGGCGGTAAAGGTTGCTTCCGGTATGCCGTTGTTTGTCATCAGAGGAAATATTGCGGGTGCGGCTGAGCAGACGTTGACCGTATTCTAACCAGCGCAGTTCCTCCATGGGATTGGTGCAGGTGTTGCCATCAGACCCAATGGCAATATGACCTCCATGATCTAAATACTCGCGAAGTGGAAATAGTCCATCACCAAGATTAGCCTCTGTTGTTGGGCATATACCGACTGTGGCACCCGATTTAGCCACTAGAGCAGTTTCTTCTGTTGTCATATGGGTGGCGTGGATCAGGCACCACTGCTTATCGACATCATGGTTGTCTAATAGCCATTCTACGGGTCGATTACCCAACGCTTTAATCGATTGTTCTACTTCCTGTGTCTGCTCTGCAATATGAATATGGATTGGGCTATGGTTGCCCATATCTTTAAGATGACTAATTACTTCACTCATAGGTCTGGCAGGCACTGCTCGGAGGCTATGTAAGGCCGTGCCAACACTGTGCTGGCTTTGATCAGAGCAATACCGAGTGGCTTCGTCATGCAGTGCCAAATAGCTCTCTACCGAATTACCAAAACGTTTTTGCTCGTCTAAAAGAGCCAAATCGCCAAACCCTGAGTGCATGTAAAGGACGGGTAACAGGGTTAGATTAATACCTGCGATATTGGCTGCATTAATAATAGACTGCGACAGTTGGCTGACTGATGAATAGGCTGTTCCATTAGATTGATGATGAAGGTAATGAAACTCAGCAACACTGGTGTAACCCTGTTTGATCATCTCCAAATAAAGATAACTGGCAATATCTTGGAGGTCCTCAGGTGAAACTAAATTGGCAAAGCGATACATGGTTTTTCGCCATGACCAAAACGTATCTGTGGCCGAGACTTGGTATTCAGTGAGACCAGCCATAGCCCGTTGAAAGGAGTGACTGTGGCAATTGACAAGACCTGGGATGACCATACCAAGAGGTTGGTCGCCTTGTTCTGCAGTAGTATTTTTTGAAAGTCCTGATATGAAACCATCGTCATTGACACTGAGTCGAACATTTTCTGCCCAGCCATCGCTGAGTAACGCTTTTTTAATAAGATAACTTTGCTGCGGCATGGCGAATATCTGACCTTCTATTGCTTGTTAGTAACCTACTCTTATAATATAGCTGAAACCTGTATATACAAGAAACCTATTTTTATCGTTTGGACTGCTATCAATGATTAATGCTGATAATTCTATCGCTCCCCTATATCAAAAAGTAAAAGACTACATTTTGAAAAAAATCGAGTCTGGGGAATTACTGCCTAACAGTCGGGTCCCCTCGGAGAACGAGCTGGTAGCAAAGCTAAAAGTATCAAGGATGACGGCTAATAGAGCGCTCAAAGAGTTGGCCGCTGAAGGGATACTAACTCGAGTTGCTGGCGTTGGTACCTTCGTCGCCGAAGCCCAAACTAAGGGGCATCTGGTGGAGGTGCGTAATATTGCCGAAGAAGTTCGTGAGCGCGGCCATAGTTACAGCAATATTGTTGTCACCCATGAATCAGTTACCCTGACTAGTGCAGTGGCCAATAAAATGGAGCTGCCTAATAACGTAAAATCTGTTTATCACACCCTTATTGTGCATCAGGAAGATGGCAAAATGCTCCAAGTCGAGGACCGTTATGTCAACTCACAAGCAGCCCCTGAATATATTAGTATCGATCTCAAACAAACTACGCCAGCGGCGTATTTACTGGCTAATGTGCCACTTCACAAGGTAGAGCATACGGTACGTGCAGCCATGCCTAGTGCAACCATTAAGAAATTATTACAGATGGACGACAATGTTCCCTGTCTCATTCTTGATCGACGTACCTGGTCGTCTGGAAAGCTGGTATCTGTGGCTCATCTGTATCACTCGGCACAGTCTTTCTCTCTTACCGAGACCATACAAAGAGACAGTTGATGGGCTATTTCTCTGGGTAAATAGACTCGCCTACCTTAATAACTGATTGCACCAAATTCCCACCTAACCAATAGGCGAGCTCTGAGGGTTGATTGACTTGCCACACGACTAAGTCAGCGGCTTTACCTACTTCAAGTGAGCCAATATCATCTGCCATTCCCAAGGCCTTGGCGGCATTAATAGTCATACCGTGGATCGCTTCTTTCGGTGTTAGTCCAAATTCCTGACATCCCATGACCATCATTAAACGGGCCGACAAAGCCGGCGAACTGCCTGGATTTGAATCTGTAGCTAAGGCGATGGGCACTTTATGTTCACGCAGTAATGACACTGGTGGTTTTTGCGTTTCTCTAAGCATGTAAAAAGCCCCAGGTAATAGCACAGCAATACCACCGCTACGGGCTAGAGCAACGGCCCCAGCTTCATCAAGATATTCCAAATGATCAGCTGACAAGGCCCCGTATTTTGCTGCTAGCTCAGTGCCACCGCAGTTGGATAATTGTTCGGCATGCAGCTTAATCGGCAAGCCTAATGCGGTTGCTGCGGCAAATACAGATTCAACTTCTTCAACGCTAAAGGCAATTCCCTCACAAAAAGCGTCAACTGCGTCGATAAGGCCTTCGGCATGCAAGCTGGGTAGCATTTCATTGCAAACTAGGTCTATATATTCAGAACGCCGGTCGCGGTACTCCGGAGGTAACGAGTGAGCCCCTAAAAAGGTGGTAGTGACGGTCACTGGTGATGATTTGCCCAGCTGTCTGGCAGCTCGTAACATTTTCATTTCATCAGCCGTGGTGAGGCCATAACCCGACTTTATTTCTATTGTGGTTACCCCGTCGGCTAATAACTGATCGAGCCGCCTGCGGGCAGAGTTTTCTAGGGTCTGCTCTGTGGCTGCACGCGTTTGCTTGACCGTACTTATAATGCCGCCACCCTGCTTAGCTATCTGCTCATAAGACTGGCCCTGCAAGCGCAGATTAAATTCTTCGGCACGATTGCCACCAAAGATTAAATGGGTGTGGCAATCAATCAGGCCGGGGGTGATACATGCACCCATCACATCTATGACTTTGGCTGCCATCTGGTCAGGGCTTTGTGGGAGATCAGTCATTAATGATAGATAACTGATCAATCCATCTTTACAGGCAATCGCTGCATGGTTGATTGTCTCGGGCAAGCCTTGCTCGGTTACCACTGTGAGGGTGGCGTTGATCCATAAGCTATCGTGATTCTTCATTAGCAAACTCTTGTCATTTTAATTATCAAAAAACGTTGCGCCTGGCAGCAGTATAGAATATCTTTGCTTGTATAGACAACACCATACAGGTGCTTTTAGGCGCAGTGTTTAATTCATAGAGGTTTAAAGATGGCTAAGACAGATTCGACGGCGGGACCACGAGTGGTGAAAGCCCCCACGGGAACACAGATGACCGCTAAACATTGGACCACAGAGGCGCCATTGAGGATGCTCATGAACAACCTGCATCCAGACGTCGCAGAGCGACCCGAGGACCTGGTGGTTTATGGTGGTATCGGCAAGGCGGCTCGTGATTGGGAATGCTTCGACAAGATCGTTGAATGCCTGCGTGAGCTTAATGAAGATGAAACTCTTTTGGTGCAAAGTGGTAAGCCCGTCATGGTGGCAAAAACACACAGTGAGGCTCCTCGTGTATTAATTGCTAACTCTAATTTAGTGCCCCATTGGGCTAACTGGGAACACTTTAACGAACTCGACCGAAAAGGTCTGGCCATGTATGGACAAATGACAGCAGGTTCTTGGATATACATTGGTAGTCAGGGCATTGTGCAGGGAACCTATGAAACTTTTGTTGAGATGGGCCGCCAGCATTACGACGGCGACTTATCTGGCCGCTGGATTCTAACCGCGGGCCTTGGTGGAATGGGCGGTGCCCAACCTCTAGCGGCAACGTTGGCCGGCGCCTGTAGTTTGACGGTCGAGTGCCAAGAGGCTCATATTGATTTCCGTCTACGCACCGGCTACGTGGACAAAAAAGCCTATAGTTTAGACCAGGCGATGGACATGATTAACACCGCGATTACTAACGGAGACGTGTTGTCGGTAGGTCTACTGGGAAACGCAGCAGATATTTTGCCAGAAATGGTTGCCCGAGGTATTCGGCCCGACGCGGTTACCGACCAGACGTCTGCCCACGACCCTATCCACGGTTATCTGCCGGTTGGTTGGTCACCTGAAGAGTGGAAAAAGCTACAAGAAAGCGATCAAGCCTTAGTAACAGACCAAGCGCGCAAGTCCATGGCTATTCATGTACAGGCATTGTTAGATTTCCATGAAATGGGCATTCCGACATTTGATTATGGTAATAACATCCGCCAAGAAGCCTTCAATGCGGGGATTAAAAACGCCTTTGATTTTCCAGGCTTTGTACCGGCTTACATTCGACCTCTATTTTGTCGGGGTGTTGGCCCATTCCGCTGGGTTGCCTTAAGCGGTGACCCTGAAGATATTTATAAAACAGATGCCAAGGTTAAAGAGCTCATCCCAGATGACAAGCATCTACACAACTGGCTAGACATGGCGCGTGAGCGTATTGCCTTTCAGGGCTTACCAGCACGCATCTGTTGGGTGGGCTTAGGTCAACGTCATCGCTTAGCCATGGCATTCAACCAAATGGTTGCCAGCGGAGAACTAAAGGCTCCCATAGTCATTGGTCGAGACCACCTCGACGCAGGTTCAGTGGCCAGCCCAAACAGAGAAACCGAAGCCATGAAAGATGGTTCTGATGCGGTCTCTGATTGGCCTTTACTCAACGCTCTATTAAATACTGCCAGCGGTGCTACCTGGGTCTCTATTCACCATGGGGGTGGAGTTGGCATGGGTTATTCACAGCACGCGGGTGTCGTTATTGTGGCCGACGGTACGCCAGAAGCCGAACGCCGGCTAGAGCGTGTTTTATGGAACGATCCTGCCACGGGCGTTGTTCGTCATGCCGATGCCGGTTATGAAGATGCCGCCGCTTGCGCCAACGAAAAAGGACTCAATATGCCCATGCTTCGCAGCGGCGTTGCCGACTAACATTGTTAACAGGAAGTTGATCGATGACACAAAAAATTATACCCATCAATCTTACGCCAGGTGAGGTCACTCTAGCCGAATTGAGACAGTTCTATACCGGCCATGCTCCATTTAACCTGAACCACAGTGCTTGGGTAAATATTGACATTAGTTGCAAGGCAGTCGCTGACATTGTCGCAAAAGGAGATGCCGCTTACGGCATTAATACTGGTTTTGGTTTATTAGCCCAGACCCGCATCGCTGACGATCAACTTGCCTTGTTGCAGCGCAACTTGGTTCTTTCTCACTGCACTGGTGTGGGTAAATTGATCGATTCTGCTGGGGTGAGACTTATTATCGCCCTAAAGATCATTAGCCTATCTCATGGTTATTCTGGGGTACGTCCTGAGGTGGTTCAGCTGCTGATAGACCTATACCACCACGACGTTATGCCCTGCATTCCTAGTAAAGGTTCTGTCGGCGCCTCAGGTGACCTTGCGCCCTTAGCGCATTTAGCCGCGTCCTTGATAGGCGTGGGCGATGTCCACTACAAAGGCCAACTAATGACTGCAGAAAAAGCGCTTGCTGAGTGTGGATTAACCGCAGTCGAGCTAGGGCCAAAAGAAGGGTTGGCGTTGCTTAATGGCACCCAAACCTCCACTGCATTGGCTTTAGCTGGGCTGTTTGAAACCGAGAACGTATTTGCCGCCGCATTGGTTATTGGCGCTTTGTCAGTCGATGCAATGAAAGGCAGCACCGTCCCTTTCGACGCCCGCATCCATAGCTTGCGTGGCCAGCCAGGACAGAAAATGGTAGCTGAAAAATACCTGCATTTTCTGAAAGGTAGTGACATTTTAGAATCTCATGTCGATTGCGGAAAGGTACAAGACCCATATTCACTACGCTGTCAGCCTCAAGTTATGGGGGCCTGTTTGGACGTAATCAATAATGCGGCCAAGACCCTGCAAATTGAAGCTAACGCAGTGACAGACAATCCACTAATCTTTGCTGACACTCTAGAAGCATTGTCTGGGGGCAATTTTCACGCTGAACCAGTAGCTTTTGCTGCTGATACCTTAGCCTTAGCCATTGCAGAAATTGGTTCTATCTCAGAGCGGCGCATTTCTCTTCTCGTTGACCCCCACATGAATGGAGGCTTACCCGCTTTTTTGGTCGAAAACAGTGGGCTTAATTCAGGTTTCATGATCGCTCAGGTGACCGCAGCGGCTCTGGTGTCTGAAAACAAAACGCTGGCTCATCCTGCCAGCGTTGATAGTATTCCCACTTCAGCTAACCAAGAAGATCATGTCAGCATGGCAACTTTTGCGGCACGCAGGTTATGTGATATGACCGAAAACACCGACTATGTGGTGGCCGTCGAGTTGCTTAGTGCGGTGCAAGCCGTTGAATTCCATCAACCTCACCTCACGTCAGTCGTCTTGCAGAAAGTCGTTGACCAGATGCGTCTGCGGGTTCCTAGGTACACTGAAGATCGCTTTTTTGCGCCAGATATCAACGCCGCTAGAGCGCTTATTAGTGAGGCTTATTTTTATACCATGGTGGCCGATATACTGCCTTCCGGAGCCTCTTAGGTATGGACGTTGTCTCTATCGTAGAGTGCGCAGGCCCGCTGTTAGTCAGCTTTCCTCATTCAGGCACTTTTGTGCCAGAGAATATAAAAGAAACCTTCACCGAAGCGGCGTTACTTTTGCCTGACACCGATTGGCATGTGCCTCGTCTATACGATTTTTTGGCGGACATGCCGGCGTCCACTATTACGGCAAACCACTCTCGCTATGTGGTTGATGTCAATCGGTTTAGTCAGGGTTCCGTATTGTATCCAGGGCAAAGTGAGACTGAAGTATGTCCAACAACAACTTTTACGGAACAAGATATTTATCTATCCGGCAAGGCGCCGCATAAGGCACAGATACAATCGCGTATTAAGGCATATTGGCAACCTTATCATGATGCGCTTGCTGCGCAACTTAAGCGTATAAAAGCCATCCATGGATATGCTCTACTTTGGGATGCTCACAGTATTGCCAGTGAAGTACCTCGTTTTTTTACAGGAACATTACCCGACCTAAACCTTGGTACCGCAGAAGGCTTATCTTGCCAAACAGACATAGGAAACCAACTATTCTTGCTGATGCAGCAGAGTCAATTCTCTGCGGTTCGCGATAGACGGTTTAAGGGCGGTTACATAACTCGTCATTATGGTTACCCTCAGGGGCATATTCATGCCGTACAGATGGAGATTGCCCAGAATGCTTACATGGAAGAGCATGGCGATAATGTTTATGATGAGAGCAAAGCGGCCAAACTTAGCAAGGTTCTTAGCACAATGGTCTCTAAGTTAAGCCACTATAAACTTTGATTTACAACGGGAAAGATAATGAAAAAGATTGTCCTGACTTTATTGGTTTTATTTGTTGCTTTAGTCTTGGTGGCCCTTGGCCTCGGCCCGGCCTATCTTGAAAAAACTATGAACTCGGTGTCGCCTCATTCACCCTATAGTGTGTCTGAACGAGCAAAAACTCTCCATGCTAGTTTGTTGATTGGTGACTGGCATGCCGACAGCGCATTGTGGGATCGTGACCTGTCCAAAGAGTATGACTACGGTCATGCAGATATTCCTCGTATGCAGCAGGGCAATATGGCCTTGCAAATGTTTACAACAGTGACCAAGTCGCCTGCAGGTCAAAATTATGACAGCAACAAAACGAGCGCCCGCGACAATATCACCTCTCTTGTGGTCATCCAGGGTTGGCCGATTAAAACCTGGAATAGCTTGACCGAAAGAGCACTTTTCCAAGCTGAAAAAATTCATAATTTAGCTCGTCGCGACGGCGAAAACTTCATGGTGATTCAGTCGCAAACTGACCTTGCTATCTTTCTAGAAAGGCGTGCGCTAAACCCAAGCCTCATTGGCGGGTTGTTGGGTACCGAAGGCTCTCACGCCTTAGATGGGAATGTAGATAATATTCAGAGACTGTATGACAGCGGTTTTCGTATGATGAGTCTGCAGCATTTCTTTGACAATAAACTGGGGGGTTCACTCCACGGGTTAAGCGGCTTGGGGTTGACCGAATTTGGTAGGCAGGCAGTAACACAGATGCTGGCCCTTGATATTATGATTGATGTTTCGCACTCTTCTGAGAGCGTAGTTAGGGATACCCTAGGTCTATCTGACCAACCTTTATTAGTGAGCCATACCGGCTTTCAGGGCCACTGCGATTCACCTCGCAATATCAGTGATTTGTTAATGCAAAAGATTGCAGAGCAAGGCGGACTGATCGCTGTTGGTTTTTGGGATGGGGCGATTTGTGACAATACGCCCAAGTCAGTCGCCGCGGCGATTAATTATGGCATCCAGCTAGTGGGTGCAGACCATGTCGCCCTAGGGTCTGATTTTGATGGTTCAATTACGCCAGGTTTTGACACCTCAGAGCTTGTCGCCATTACCCATGAATTGCTCGAGTCTGGCGCGACCGAATCACAGATTCGGCAGGTTATGGGTGGCAATATGGTGCTGTTTTTACAAAATAATCTACCGAAACACTAGCCTGTTAAATGCCTTTTTAAGTATGATCGGCATTCTAATTTTAAGGACAATAAAATGATTGCAGTTATCGCTAAGTTGAATGTTAAACCCGGACGTGAAGAAGAGTTTGAGACAGCTATGCTCAATCTTGCGGCTCAAGTAAATGAGAATGAGCCAGGAAACCATCTTTACAAATTATGTGAAAAAGTAGATGGCAAGTATGTCGTCATGGAGCTGTACGAAGACCAAGCCGCTGTCGCAGCGCACGCTGAGTCTGCACATTTCAAAGCAGCAGGCGCAGAGTTCGGCGGGCTGATGGCTGGTGCACCAGAGATCACGCGCATGGAAGTCATTGGTTAGATTA
>JAPKEJ010000096.1 GCA_028822155.1 Porticoccaceae bacterium | reverse complement strand
TCTCTCTTGTTCATTATGGAAGGAACAACATGTCAGAATTGTTAAGCCCATTAACCGCAGAGAAGAAAAGAGCCCTAGCCTCACAACATCTAAAAAACTCTACTATCAGCGGCCAACTCACGAGATTCTATTATAATCACAACTAAAACTCCCATTTTTTAAGCTTAACCATAGCCTTATAGTTACCCCATCGTTATTATTGTCCCAAGTTAATTAACCGACCACACCTTTATGCCTGTAGCAGTGAGTACGATGACTAAAAAAGTTTTCTCCCCCCCTCTTATTTTGAAAAATGCCCATGTTCAGAGCATTTTAAATAGCGTTGGCCCCCGAAAATATCGTGCAAAAAAAATCGCTAAAAAGCTTGCTTCACGGTCACTGATTTTGACAACCTCTATGAATGTGAGGCTAACTGCGGAACTTGATCACTCGAAGAATCTTCAGCTAAAATCTTCGAAAAACGCAGTCATTATTCTTCTCCATGGCTGGGAGGGATCAAGTCAATCCGCTTATCAACTAACCACTGCCAACTACCTTCTCAGGCACGGATATGATGTTCTGCGATTGAATTTGCGAGATCATGGGGAGAGTCATCATTTAAATAAGGAAATGTTCAACTCGACTATGATTGATGAGGTGGGAGATGCCATAGCCTCCTTTCTAAGTGAGTATGAGTATCCTGCGGCATTTCTCGCTGGTTTTTCGCTGGGTGGTAACTTTACACTGAGGATCGCCGCCGACCGAGCCAAAGAGCTGAATATAAAAGCAGCCATAGGCATTTGCCCACCGATTGATCCCAACAACGCTATGTCAGTACTCAACAACAGTCTGTTTATCTACGAGAGGTACTTTTTCCGGCGCTGGACTCGATCCATCAAAAAGAAACAAAAATACTTCCCCGATGATGGCTTCGGTGTTGAATTAAAAAAAGTAAAAACATTAGATGATGTGAATAAGACATTTATTCCAAAATACACGTCCTTTGATAGCGCTCAGAGTTACTTTTCTGCTTACGCCCTCACAGGTGATCGTCTTAAAGGTTTGGCTGTACCTGCATACCTCATAGCATCGAAAGATGACCCAATACTACCAGTAGCCGATATCGCCAAGATTATTAAACCTGAAAATCTTATTATTGAGATTCAGGACAACGGAGGGCATTGCGGGTTTATCCAAGATTTATCGGCACACAGCTGGGTTGAACAGCGGCTAGTGGAGATTTTCGACAGCCACCTCATAGGGTAAAACGACAGTACTAAAAAGCTAAAAGTGAGACTACTCGTGGTTTTGCGCAAGAGCATATTTTATCTGCTCAAAATTAAAGCCCCTATACTGCAAGAACCTCATTCGCTTTGCTTTGGCTTTTAGGTCGACTGCTGGTTCTGAGCCAAACTTTCTTATTGCCACATCGCGGGCTAATGCAAACCAATTAATCTCTTCTTCATTCAAAGCCAAAGTCGTCAGTTCCTCAGAGATGCCCTTTTGCCTAATGTCGAGCCGAATACGAACTTGCCCATGACCTCGATTAATTCGGGACCTAACAAAAGCCCCCGCATAGCGACTATCACTTTGCAATCCTTCACTTTGTAACTGATCAAGAACACTAGCAATTGCCGGGTCATCATCAAACCGAGCATTTAGTTTCTTATTCAACTCTGCTCTAGAAAACTCACGACCTGTGAGTAAATCCATAGCGGAAAATCTTATTCTTGCTGGGGTCGTCGGCTTTTTGTCTTTCATAATGAATTCCAATCCCGCTTCACGCAAAAACCAACAAAGGCTTAGCCTTAGATATATCAATCTTAGCAGACAAAAAAAGTGCCGCTTGGGCACTTTTTTGTTTAATCAAACTACTAAATATTTCAGATCTGTCCCGCCTTATTCTTCACTCAAATCTTCTGCGGGAGCTTTCTTTTCAGGGGCCGCTGCAGTAGCCAACTCCTTAGACCTGATTTGCTTTTCAATTTCGGCTGCTATTTTAGGGTGCTCCGTCAAATAAACCCCTACATTAGCTTTGCCCTGACCAATCTTATTACCTTGGTATGCGTACCATGCACCAGACTTGTCGATTAACCCATGCTTTACGCCCAGATCAACTAACTCCCCGTTGCGGTTGATGCCTCGTCCATACAAAATTTGAAATTCAGCCTGTCTAAAGGGAGGGGCTACCTTATTTTTGACAACCTTTACCCTGGTTTCGTTGCCAATGATTTCGTCTCCATCTTTGACTGCACCAATCCGGCGTATATCTAAACGTACAGATGAGTAAAACTTAAGCGCATTTCCACCGGTAGTAGTTTCTGGGTTACCAAACATGACGCCAATTTTTATGCGGATCTGGTTAATAAATATAACCAAACAATTAGCATTTTTGATATTACCCGTGAGCTTACGCAGTGCTTGAGACATTAATCGTGCCTGCAAACCAACATGATGATCACCCATCTCACCTTCAATTTCGGCTCTTGGCGTCAATGCCGCCACGGAGTCAATGACAAGAACGTCGCAAGCACCAGAGCGGACCAACATATCAGTAACCTCTAACGCCTGCTCTCCCGTATCAGGTTGAGAAACAATAAGATCATCAATAACAACGCCAAGCTTCTCCGCATAGACGGGATCAAGCGCATGCTCTGCATCGATAAAGGCACAAGTGCCACCGGCTTTTTGCGCTTCTGCAATGACCTGTAGAGTCAAGGTTGTTTTACCTGAGGACTCGGGGCCATAAATCTCCACAACGCGGCCTTTCGGCAAACCACCAATTCCGAGTGCGATATCCAAACCGAGCGAGCCGGTCGATATCGCTGGCACAGCCTCACGCGCATTATCACCCATGCGCATAACCGTTCCCTTACCAAATTGACGTTCGATCTGACCCAATGCTGCTTCAAGTGCTTTTGTTTTATTGGCATCCATAATATTAACCTCAAGAATTTGTTGCTGAATGTTATTTGAAAGTTAGTGTCTATTTACTGTATGGGTGTACAGTAGTACATTCAGTGACCTGATGCAAGAGTTGTTGAAGAGAAATTTTGATGGACTGCTCTCTGACCGCGTTTCTGTCACCTGACAATTGGTGTCTAGCACTGCCTACACCCTGTGGGCTGAGCCAAGCAAAACAGACGGTACCCACCGGTTTTTCAGTGGAGCCGCCGGTAGGCCCGGCTATACCGCTTATAGCAATGGCAAAGTCAGCCCCAGCACGCTGCGCGGCACCCTCGACCATACTCCGAACCACCGCCTCACTGACCGCACCCTCGATCTGTAAAAGAGCCATAGGGACACCTAGCATTTTGTGTTTACTGTGATTGGCGTAGGTGACGTAGCCGCAATGAAACCACTGAGAACTACCAGCAATGGCCGTGATCGCACTTGCCACACCCCCGCCAGTACAAGACTCCGCCGCAGTCACCGTCGCCTTGCGCAATAACAACGCGGCACCAAGCTTCTCAGATAGAGAAATAATTTCTTCATTCATCACTAAAGTTTATCCTC
>JAPKEJ010000095.1 GCA_028822155.1 Porticoccaceae bacterium | reverse complement strand
GATGCGTCAGGCCCAGAAATGCCTCGAGCAGCCCCACCCCCCGCATAAAGGTTGGGCAATGCTGACCCATTTTCTCGTAACACATGCGCATTTTCGTCTACTCTCAAGCCCCCTTGAGTATGAAAGATCGCACCAGTCACTTTTACCGCGTAAAAAGGTGCGCTTAAAGTTTGCTTACCTTTAAAGCTTCTTCCGAATTCATCACTATCATCACTATTAGCAAGAGCGGCTATTTGCGACAGCGTTTGTGTAAGCCTATCTAGAGGTAGCTTGGTTTGTTCACAGATATCTTCAAGACTACCACCACTACGAATCGCCCCAGCGGCAATTGCTTCTCTGTAGTCATCAAACTCAAGCATTAAATTATGGCGCTTCTCATCATAAAATGTCCATGCAACCGCACCCTCTTGATTAAGTACATCGATAGCTTGCTCAGAATATCCCCTAGCTTCATTAGAGAATCGTTTACCCTTTTGATTAACCTGAATGCCGCCCTCCACTATACAAGGCCACAAAATTGGAATACCAAAACCCTTAGCCAAACCAGCATGTCCTTGATAGGCGCTCATATCGGCGACAGCCGCACCAAGTGCATTCCCCCAAAGCACAGCATCGCCCTTATTGCCTGGGTGACCAAAAAACTCTCCATTTTCTATCTCTGGAATATATTGGCTTAACATTTCTGGATTTCCGGCGAAACCACAACATGCCAATATGAGTGCTCGACATCCCACATCTTCAATACTGCCATCTGGCCTTTCAACCCGAACGCCATAAACACGGCCGCTGTTGTCGGCAAAAAGGTTGGTTACCGTGGCGCTGGTTAAAATAGGAACCCCCTCTCTCTCAATAGCGTTGCTCAAGCTTCCCATCAACTCAGCACCAGACCGATTAGGCGTACCATGCATTCTCATGATGGAGTGTCCAGGGTAAAGAAAGGTATCTACAAGAGATAATGGTATTTTATAAGTGCTGACCAGCCATTCAATAGTTCTAGCTGATTCTCTAGCAAGCGCTAATGCCAGATTTTCATCTGTTCTAAATCCAGATTTTGCACAAATATCTCGAGCAAAAATTTCAGGTGAATCGATAATATTTGCTTTTCTCTGAGCTGAGGTCCCGGCCGCAGGAATAAGTCCGGTAGACATAGCAGTAGTTCCTAGAGCACTCGAATCTCGCTCTAAAATTAAAACCTCACCACCAGCCTCCTGCACAGCTAAGCCTGCACAGAGGCCGCAAGCACCTCCGCCTATAACAACTACATCTAGTTCAAAACTGAAATCAGCGTCAGATAAGCTAAGAATACTCATAATTAAAATCTATATAAAAGTTAGGTTTCTGTTATCAAACAACTTGCCACTCGATTATTTTGGTACTGCATATATTGACAGGCATTTCTGGCAGCAATTCGCCCTAAAGTGATGGCCGGCCCAACGCTCATACCACTTAAAACTGCAGTCCCCATCATCTGTGCGGAACCTATTGTTTCACCTGCAGCATAAAGTCCATCAATGATTTTCCCACTGGGTTCGATCGCCTGCATGAGAGGATTGACCGCAACACCTCCATGAGAAATTAAGATGCTTCCGGTTATGGGGATACTATAAAAGGGCCCCTCATTAATCGGACTATCTAGCCTATGTCTATTAAACTTCTCATCAACCTTAGTAAAAACCGCTTGATTGTATTCTGTCACAGTGGCTAGTAGCGGCTTCACTGGAATACCCATCTTTCGCCCAAGCTCTCGAATCGAATTAGCTTTCTTAACTACTCCTTTAGAAACCTGACGATCTAGTTCCTGCTGATTCCAGCCCTTCACACCAATCTCATCATTCATTTTGGCTTTGTTATCCAAGATCATGAAATACCCAAAGTCAGTTTGCGCAAGAAATGCACGCTCCCTTTCATCTGGATTCATTGAATGTTCATTGACAAATCTTTCGCCCTTTTTATTCACCCAAATACCTTGTGAATAGTGCGTGGGTGGGAATATCAATCGTCCTCTAGCGCCATTAATTGCACCGGGAAAGGACACGAAGTGATCCATATTAATGAGCTCTGCACCGGCCTGTTGCGCCATAATAAGCCCATCACCCGACGCATGAGGAAGACAAACGACTTTGGATTTCGCAATATTGGGATTATATTTCTCTTTTAGAGCCTGACTCGCACCATAACCGCCCGTCGTTAGTATTACCGCTTTGGCCATATAGCTAGACGCTTTCCCTGATCCGTTCTCCACAGCGATACCCGTAACGGTCCCTGCATCGTCTTGGAGCAACTTGATGACCGTAGTGCTAAGTAGCAAATTGATATCGCCCCGCTCAATGCGCTTTTCCAACTCTAGTCGCAACGGACCCAATAAGGATCGTCCATAATCTGGCCCCCAATAGGTGCGGGCGGAACTATAATGCTCATGATCATCCTCAAAGGCAGGAGATTCTGGTGTAAATTCAACACCAATCTCAACTAACCAATCAATCATAGCTGCAGCATTTTCAACAGCAATTTTTAATAACTCAGAGTTGTTGCTGTACTTTCCCATGCGCATACAATCGCGATAGTGCTGAGCTGGAGAATCCTCAATGCCTTTTTCGATCTGTAACTTACTATCAGCACCACTGATATGCCCACCTGAAATATTCAACATGCCGCCAATAAAGGGGTTTTTGTCAACGAGTAAAACCTTAAACCCAAGATCAGCAGCTTGGATAGCTGCCGGAATTCCGGCGTTACCAGCACCTACAATAATTAGATCGGCATCGGAATTTGAGGATGTTTGTCCCGGATCGGCTGTATTAGCTTGCAATAACCTGGGACTCATAGCTCCCAAAGCCCCTATGCCAACGCCTAGAGCGACCGTTCTCTTAATCGCTCTCCGTCGGTCTAAGGTTTCTTCTTTAGACATTACTAATCTCTCCCATTGTAAATTAACTCACGTATCCTTATTTGACAAGTTAATCATCTGCTGACCCAGAAAAATACAGCTCATGACCTAAAAATTATCAATATTATTTTTAGATTTCTTCTAATTTATAGGCAAAATAAAGCCGGAGCAACTACAGCTGCCCCGGCTAGATATACATTGGCTAAGAACGGTTTAGAAACTAAATGAAGCTCTTAGACCAAACACTCTCTTATCAGGAAGTGACATGGCCAATACTCGTGGCCCTGCTGCTGCAGGAGCATCACCGAAGCCACCCGTGATTCCTGAAAGGTCCCACATCGCTTGAAGTCCTTTTGGCTGTTCATCTTCAAAACAGTTAGTACAGAACAACTCAAGTCGATAGTCTCCAGTATCTAAGCCTACTCTTAAGTTTAACTTCTGACCCGTACCGGTGTGGGCAAGCATCGCATTTGACGCGTACATTTTTCCCGTATAGATCAGATCTGCGCGAGCAAACATATCGCCAGCCGCAACACCTTTATTGAAGTCTAGAGATAAGCTACCACTTGTTTTTGGGTATCTAGAGAACTCATTCCCTTGAGCCAGAGTGTTATCTCCTATGAGGTCTCCAGCATCTGGACTTA
>JAPKEJ010000094.1 GCA_028822155.1 Porticoccaceae bacterium | reverse complement strand
TCACCATAAGAGACGTTGGTTTCCGGTCCGAGAAACAGCGCGCCGAAATTAGTCATATTGTTTAAAAAATACTCTGGATCTTTTGTCATCACCTGAACATGTTCGAATGCCAGATCGTCCGCCACCCGGAGCATCTCTTCATAGGTATCACAAATAATGACTTGACCATAATCCCGCCATGCTTGACCGGCTATTTTTGCAGTCTCAAGAGTTTCTAACTGCCGTTCAACCTCGATAACAGTTTGCTTAGCAAATACGTCACTATTTGTAAGTAATATCGCTGGTGAATTAACGCCATGCTCCGCCTGGCCTAAAAGATCTGTCGCAGCCATTTCAGGATCACAACCTATGTCGTCGGCAATAATGAGCGTTTCCGTTGGACCGGCAAGCAGATCGATACCTACCCGACCAAAGAGTTGGCGCTTGGCTTCTGCTACATATGCATTACCCGGACCGACAATCATATCGACTGCCTCGATAGTTTCTGTGCCCAATGCCATGGCTCCGACAGCCTGTACTCCGCCAAAACAATATATTTCATCAGCACCTGCCAATGCCATGGTGGCAACAATTGCAGGCATAGGCTTACCATTAAAAGGGGGTGCACATGCGATCACTCGTTTAACGCCCGCTACTTTCGCGGTTGCAACGCTCATATGGGCAGATGCCACAAGAGGATATTTGCCGCCAGGAATATAGCAACCCACGCTGTTCATGGGTATATGCTTGTGGCCTAGGACAACACCGGGACGTGTTTCTACTTCGACATTCTTCATGGAGTCGAGCTGGATACGGGCGAAATTCTTAACCTGCTCCTGGGCAAATTTAATATCGTGTAACGTAGATTCGGACAAACTATCGATACACGCCTGTATCTCATCTTCGGATAAACGGAAGCTTAGGGGTGACCAGTTATCCAATCTTGCTGATACCTCCCGCACATGCGCATCGCCATGGTCTGTAATGCCCTGCAAAATACCTTCCACAACCTCTCGCACTTGGTTACTGGCTTCACGGCTCCGCTCTTCTGAAACACCTTCCTTTAAGATTGTTATCATCGCTGGGTTTTCCACTCCATATTTATGTTTATGCTTTGTTAACTAATCAATTTACAACGATGCTATAAACAATTGACTTCGTAGTCAATAGTTAATAGCATCGTTTTATATTTAGAGCCCTGCCATTGAAAATACTGGCAGAATTACTGGTCACTGATACCCTAATGAGGACTATATTTATCGAGCTAAGTAGACGAAAATTTCTGGAAGTCATTGCAGCTACCGGTGTGGCTTCAGCTGCTAGTGGTGTGGCAAGTGCTCAACCGGTGCACAACGACGATGCTGTTTTAGACGAGGAGTTAAAAGCAGATATTTCCGACAAAGGTTGGACTCCAAGAACTAATATTCGTCAACCCAATATATTAGTTGCCGTTTTAGACGATGTCGGTTTCGCCGATTTAAGTTGCTACGGGTCTGAGTATAAAATGCCATTTACTGAAAGCATGGCAAAAACAGGTACAAGATTCAATAATTTTCACGTCACAGCTGTCTGCGCACCAACCAGAGCCTGTTTATTTACTGGCAGAAATGCCCATTCTGTCGGCGTTGGTAATATTGCCGAGTGGGCTCAAGAAGGCCAGCCTGGTTACAACGGTTGGATCAGCCAGGATGCGGCAACGATGGCGGAGATATTAGCGGTGCAGGGCTACTACACTAGCGCCTGTGGCAAATGGCATATGACGCCGCTCGAAGACCAAAACGGTACTGGGCCTTTCGAGCACTGGCCAACAGGTCGTGGATTTGACCATTGGTATGGCTTTCACGGTTCTGCAGTGGATCACTGGCATCCAGAGTTGTTTGAGAATGTGTCGCCTGCCTACCCCGACAAGGGCAAAAACTATCACCTCAGTGTCGATCTAGTAGATAAATCCATTAGCTATATCCAGAACCATCTGGCGGCAGCACCCGAAAAGCCGTTCTTTCACTATATCGGGTTTGGTGCCTGCCACTTTCCACTGCATGTTCCAGAGTCAGAGATTAGCCGCCAAAGAGGTAAATTTGATGCCGGTTACGATGTCGCTCGCCAAACCCGTTTCGACCGACAAAAGTCATTGGGTATTATTCCGTCTCAAGCGAGCCTCCCAGAAGCGAACGGCAATCATAACGATTGGAATGATCTCAGTGCAGATGAAAAACGGTATGCTGCGCGGACACAAGAAGTCTATGCAGCATTTTTAGAGCACACTGACGCACAGATGCAACGCCTAACGCAGGCCCTTAAAGATGAGGGCGTGTACGACGACACAATAATTATATTTACCTCTGATAACGGGGCTACCGCAAGTGCTGGGCGCAATGGAATGCATGACGTTCGACGAGGAAGCTACCTTGGAGAGCCCTGGGAAGAGAGACTGGCAAATATTGATTTACTCGGGGGTGAACTATCTCAGCCCGCTAATGTGGGGGGCTGGGCACAGGCCAGCAATACACCATTAAAATGGTACAAGAGTGATACCTATGAAGGAGGTATTAGGTCGCCACTTCTGGTTACTTGGCCGAACGGTAATCTGCCTAAAGGAAAGATTAATAATCAGTACCATCATGCGATTGATCTGTTACCCACGCTACTCAATATGGCCAACCTCGACATGCCTGCCCAGCATAACGGTCAGCCGTCACTGGACATACAGGGGAAGAGTTTTGCGTATACGTTTGATAACCCGAATGCGGCGACCCGAAAAGGCCCCCAGTACTACGAAACTCTAGGTGATAGGGCGATGTGGAAAGATGGTTGGAAGGCGGTTACTAGGCACGTTAAGGGCCAGGATTTCCAACAGGATGTATGGGAACTATACAACACTGCCAAAGACTACTCGGAGACGACGAACCTTGCTAACGCTGAGCCTGAGCGCTTAAGGGAACTCATCGCGCTTTGGCATGCTGATGCGTTGCGCTATGACGTTCTGCCGTTAGAAGACGATACCTTAAAACTCTATAAGGCATCTGTGCCAAAACCCCGCTCTACGCATGTCTTCTTCCCTGGCATGACACGCCTGGATCGGTTGAGCGCTCCTGATATCTACAATTATAATTCCCTAATAACCGTCGAAATGGTGGTCCAGAGTACATTTGCAAATGGGGTTATTGTTGCGTCAGGAGATAGCAGTAGTGGTTATGAACTATTTATGCAAAATGGCTTTCTGCATATCGTTTATGTCTATACACGAGATACGGTTTATACATTTAAATCCCGCCGGAGAATACCGCTAGGCGAGCACAAATTAACAGTCGAGATTAGTAAAACAGGCAGTGATTCCGCCATCGCCAAAGTGGCCCTTGGTGATCAGAGTTTAGGGTTGATGCCGCTACCAAAACTCTGGCCAATCTATACACCCAACTCGGGCGTTCGCTGTGGTGAGAACCGTCATGCGCCAATTAGTCGAGTATATCAGCCGCCCTTTGTATTTGATCAAACATTAAAGCGCGTAACTATCGATGTCGATATTGGTTAAACTCTTATAGGCTTACACTAAATGTCAAATTAATGAGGATAGATCATGGATTGGAAAGCTAAAAATCAAAAGAACAAAGCGATTGTATGGGACTACTGGCAA
>JAPKEJ010000093.1 GCA_028822155.1 Porticoccaceae bacterium | reverse complement strand
GAAAGTCAGGTAGTGCAGCTGTTCTTGCATGGACACTCAACCAAATCAATTGCCGGGCGCTTAGGTATCTCGCCTGAGACAGTTAAATTACACCGTAAAAATAGTTACGCCAAATTGGATGTATCCTCGCAGGCAGAACTTTTTTATCTGTTTATAGACTCTCTTGCTAGTCTTACTCAATATTCTAGCGGAGACCCCTTGGTCGGCTACCTCTAGGCACTGACAAAGGCGACCGCATCATCCTCCAACTCTGCCGTAATAAGGCTACCTGCAACAAAGTCTCCTGCCAAAATGTGCTCTGCTAACGGATTTTCAATAAGCTGTTGTAAGGCTCGCTTTAGGGGTCTTGCGCCATACACGGGGTCAAAACCAGCCTCAAGAACGCGGTCTAGTACGTCATCTTGCAAACGTAAATTTAGATCATGGTCTGCCAGCCTTCGCTGCAATAATCCTAATTGGATATTAGCGATACCTCGTAACTCCGACTTATCCAAAGGATGAAACACGACAGTTTCGTCAACTCGGTTGATAAATTCCGGTCTGAAATTAAGACTCACCACATCCATCACCGCCGATTTCATAACATCATAGTTCTCTTCTCCCGACAGCAGCTGAATAACATCGGAACCCAAATTAGACGTCATCACAATAACGGTATTTTTGAAGTCCACTGTCCGTCCTTGCCCATCGGTAAGCCGACCATCATCAAGCACCTGAAGTAATATATTGAACACATCAGTATGCGCTTTTTCGACCTCATCAAGTAGCAATACCGAGTAGGGTCGCCGCCGCACCGCTTCGGTGAGATAACCACCCTCTTCGTAACCCACATAACCTGGCGGAGCACCGATCAAGCGAGCTACAGAATGCTTCTCCATAAATTCGGACATGTCGATGCGTACCATAGCCTCCTCACTATCAAATAGAAATTCAGCGAGAGCTTTACAGAGTTCAGTTTTACCTACACCGGTTGGTCCCAGAAATAAAAATGAGCCATTTGGCCGATTGGGATCGGCGAGTCCAGCGCGTGCGCGCCGCACTGCATTGGATACCGCCACTACAGCTTCGGACTGCCCCATGACGCGCTGATGCAAAGCATCTTCCATACTCAGTAGTTTGTCGCGCTCACCTTCAAGCATTTTAGCCACAGGGATACCCGTCCATTTAGCCACGACTTCGGCAATTTCTTCTTCTGTGACTTTGTTCCTTAACAGTTGCTTTTCTACATTTGCTTCATTGCTAGCCTCAATAAATTGCTTCTCTAGATCGGGGATTACACTATATTGAATTTGTGCCATTTTCTCTAAATTGCCCGACCGATGGGCCACCTCTAAATCTATCTTAGCTTGCTCAATCTCACTTTTGATATGTGTAGACCCCTGCATTGAGGCCTTCTCTGCAACCCAAATTTGTTCAAGATCTGCGTATTCTTTGCCTAAGCTTAATATGTCGTCGTCGAGCTTAGACTTCCGCTTTTTTGCGGCTGTATCCCTGTCTTTCTTTAAAGCTTCACGCTCAATCTTCAATTGAATTAAGCGCCGCTCAAGGCGGTCCAACTCTTCTGGCTTTGAATCAATTTCCATCCTAATACGACTGCCGGCCTCATCAATCAGGTCGATCGCTTTGTCGGGTAATTGGCGATCTGTGATGTATCGCGCAGACAGGCGCGCTGCGGCAACAATTGCACTATCGGTTATTTCAACACCATGGTGGACCTCGTAACGCTCTTTTAATCCGCGCAATATAGCCACCGTATCTTCTTGATTAGGCTCTTCCACCAATATTTTTTGGAAGCGACGTTCAAGCGCAGCATCTTTCTCAATGAACTTTCGATATTCGTCTAACGTTGTGGCTCCAACACAATGTAACTCACCACGAGCGAGCGCAGGCTTTAGCATATTACCTGCATCCAAAGAACCTTCGGCCTTACCCGCACCAACCATAGTGTGTATCTCGTCAATGAATAAAATAATCTGCCCCTCCTGCTTGGCAAGATCTTTAAGTACCGCTTTTAAGCGTTCCTCAAAATCGCCTCGGAACTTTGCACCCGCTAGAAGTGCGCCAAGATCAAGTGTTAGAACACGCTTGTTCTTTAAACCCTCAGGCACTTCACCATTAATAATGCGTTGAGCAAGACCCTCAACGATTGCAGTTTTACCTACCCCAGGCTCACCGATAAGTACCGGATTATTTTTGGTACGTCGTTGCAACACCTGAATCGTGCGGCGAATCTCATCGTCGCGCCCAATCACGGGGTCGAGTTTGCCCATTTCGGCACGTTCAGTCAGATCAATGGTGTACTTATTTAACGCCTCTCGCTGTTCTTCAGCATCAGCATGATCAACACTAACGTTTCCTCTAACACTCGCTATTACCTCGTTTGCTTTTTTAATGTCCCCAAACCGGCTAAGTATTTTTCCTAGCTGCCCGTTATCCGCCAGAGCCACTTTGAGCAGTGTTTCGCTAGAGATAAATTGGTCGTTATTTTTTTGTGCAGCGCGGTCAGCTAGATTCAATAATCGCCCTAGATCTTGAGACATACTACCCTCCCCCGTGGGAGATTTTACTTGGGCTAATTTATCAAGTTGCTCATTGAGCTGATTCTGTAAGCCAGACACATCAAAGCCAGCACGATTAAGAATGGGACGGACACTACCGCCCTGCTGGTTAAGCAAGGCCACTAAGAGATGCGGTGGCTCTATAGCAGCGTGGTCATTACCAATAGCAATTGATTGAGCCTCGCTCAGCGCAGATTGAAGCTGATTAGTTAATTTGTCCATGCGCATAATTTACTCCTAGGTGATACCTTGTTGGTTACTACTAAGTTGGGGGCTGAAGAACATCTTTTCAATAGGCAACCCAAAAGGATCAAGCTTAGAGGTCTGCATTCAAAGTGTTTATTAAGGTACATGCATAAAAAAGCCCCAGGACAACTTAATGTGCTGAGACTTTCGATAAGCCCAAAGGCCCTAGGTGTAAATGGTTTACTTCTTAGGCATCCAGATTTGACCCATCTGCATAAGCACCGCACTAGCAACAAATATACCCTGTACTAGATTAGGCGCTATAGATGGCGCTGCCCCAGGATCGGTATTAGCTATAATCATCTGAGCATTCGGGCTAATCGCCACATCAGTAGACGCTAACCATGCAAATGCTGCTGCCGCGGCATTAATATTCCACTCCGACATAGCCATATTGAATAACGCAAAATAAGCAGTGCTCAAACAAAATGCAGTACCTACCACTTGAGCAAATAAGTTGGACTCTGGGTTGGTCCGAATGCTAATAGCAACCCTAAAGCTAACCCAAATTAAAAATGCAATAGCTAAAAAATACATTGCGCTGCTGATATTACCGGTATACATGGTCTTCCAAATCTCTAGTTCAGTCATGATATATCCTCTTTTGTATTGGTATTATTTCCCTCTTGATATTCGCCTGAAATCCATTTAAGACTCACTATCTAGTCTAGTCTTAAAACTCACTTATGCAATAATTATATTAAATTGAATACCTCTACGGCGGCATGAACACAAACAAAAACGCCCCGCCGTTTAACAGCAGGGCGTTGAGAAAAGCTGAGAATATTAAAGTTGATTTAGCGCCGTAGTCATTTCTACTACAGCTTTTTTACCATCA
>JAPKEJ010000092.1 GCA_028822155.1 Porticoccaceae bacterium | reverse complement strand
AAATACAATACAATGGTCATATGAAAATATTATTGTTGCTATTCACGTGTTTATTACTCACCCCTAACGCCGGAGCATGCCCACTGGCAAGTAACACTGCCCGGATAACTGTCGCGGGTGGCTCTCTTGCAGAAATACTGTATTTCTTGGGTATGGAAGAGCACATAGTGGCGGTGGATATAACCTCAAGCTATCCACCGAAAGCTAAAGAGCTTCCGTCTATTGGATATGTCCGAAATTTGTCCGCTGAAGGGATACTTTCATTGAGCCCTACCGTGGTTATCGGGGAAGACGATATGGGGCCCAGTGAGGTTTTGGCTCAGATTAAGGGTACGGGTGTCGAAATAATTATCGTTGAAGAGAAGCATTCTGCAGCAGGGATTATTGAAAAAATTGAATGTGTCGGAGATATCGTAGGTCGGCGTGATTCGGCGAACGATCTCATCACCCAACAGCTGTTGCCAAAGATAGGGCGGCTGGAAGCGCTAGTGTCTAAATCAGAGAAAAATCCGATGAAAATCATGTTTATTTTGGGTATGCAGGGTGGATCTCCTCTTGCAGCCGGACGTGGCGTATCCGCTGATGGTTTAATTACCATGATTGGTGGAATAAATACAATGTCGTCTTTCAAAGGTTGGAAGCCTGTTGGCACCGAGGCTATTATTGAAGCTGCTCCTGATGTCATTTTAATCTCAACCCGTGGATTAACAGGCTTTGGCGATATAGACGACCTAAAAAAACATCCCGCCATTCGATTCACGCCAGCAGCCATCAATCACAAGATTTTCGCTATGGATGGCATGGAAATGCTAGGGTTTGGTCCAAGAACGCTCTCAGCAGCAGTATCTCTCGCTAAAAAGATAGCACCTTAGGGTGGAGAAAATCACAGCTCATAGAGTCTTCACAAGCAGATTTGGCTCTCCGAAACAGACCGCCATTGTTGTTTTGCTATTAGTTTTACTTGCTATAAGCGCGCTCATTGCTAGCGCCAACGGCAGCTTCAGCTTGTCCTTTATCGATTTAGTGCGTGGAAAATCTACTGCCCTTCAATCACTTGTGATGCTCGAGATAAGGCTTCCAAGGGTTGTTTTGTCCGCATTGGTTGGCGCTAGCCTCGGTTTATCGGGCGCAGCGCTTCAGGGTCTTTTCCGCAATCCGCTCGCAGATCCTGGCCTCATTGGTGTGTCGGCAGGGGCAGCCTTAGGTGCTTCGATTATTATTGTGATAAGTCCGGCCTTTCTAGTGGACTCTTTTTTAGGCCCTTTTCTGTTGCCCTTAGCCGGAATTACAGGTGCAGCCAGTGTGATATTTTTGCTTTATCTACTCACGACAGGCTTCGGCTATCAAGGCGTTACCTACATGCTTTTAGTCGGAATTGCGGTGAATGCGATTGCTGGCGTTGCTATTGGAGTGCTGACCTACATAAGCTCGGATGCAGAACTTCGGACACTGACGTTTTGGACGATGGGCAGCTTTGGCGGCGTCACCTGGACACTACTCACACCCGCGCTATTAATCATATTTAGTGCGATACTTTATATGATTCCTGCTTGCCGCAAACTTGATCTTATTCAACTAGGGGAGGTTGAAGCATCTCGGTTAGGCGTTGATGTAAGAAAGCTTAAATATCGAGTCATAATTTCAGCGGCAGCGGCGGTAGGTGCTAGCGTTGCTCTCTCAGGAATGATTGGATTTGTTGGCTTAGTTGTCCCCCACCTAGTTCGGCTGTTGGGAGGCGTGAACCATAATTATTTATTGCCCGGATCTGCTGTGCTTGGTGCCGCATTGCTTGTCAGCGCCGATCTCTTGGCCCGCTTGCTCATTCAGCCTGCTGAATTACCGATTGGCTTAATTACCAGCGCAATCGGTTCACCTTTCTTCCTGTGGCTAATTTTTAGGCTAAAGAAAAATGACTATTAGGGCTACGTCCGTAGATGTGAGCATTGGTAAGGCGCAACTGCTTACCGACGTCTCTCTGGATGTTATACCCGGTGAAGTGTTGGCGCTGGTCGGCCCAAATGGCGCGGGTAAATCGACATTTCTAAGCGCTCTTGCTGGTGATCTTGCACCTAATGAGGGACAGGTATTTTACGATCAACGCGACATTTCACAACTTAGCATTCAAGAACGATCATTCTACCGCAGCGTAATGTCTCAGTCACAACCCATGGTGTTCGATTTTAGCGTGAGAGATATTGTAGAGATGGGTTGGCTACACCGAGACCATAGCTTTTATAACGAGTATTTCTCTGTGGCGGCTCAACAAATCATAGAGCAATGCAGCATTACCTCACTGGTCGATCGTCGCTTCAATACTCTCTCTGGTGGGGAACAAAAACGGGTGCACTTTGCAAGAGCACTTTTGCAGCTCTGGTTGCCTCAAGGATCTAATGAGTCTCGTTACTTGCTCCTCGATGAGCCGTTGGCAAATTTAGATATTGCCCATGAATTAAATATGTTAAATGTTATCAAACAGACCGCCGCCTCCGGCATTGGGGTATTAATTGTTTTGCATGACCTGAATTTGGCTGCTAAGTTTGCTGACAAAATCGCCTTGTTTGATCAAGGAAAAATGGTCAGCCTAGGCACTCCTAAGCAGGTCCTGACAGAAAATTCCCTAAGCACCGTATATGGCGTTACTGTAACCGTTGCGCAAACCCCTTTGACCATTAGCTACTATTAAATATGACTAACTCTAAAGCCCAATACGAACTAGACGCCGTCGCCTTATTCAGATCAAGTGATACGGCCGTTTTATCAACTCTCTCCAAGAGCTCTGACAACTACCCCTTTGGTAGTTTCGTTACGTTTGCCAGTAATGGCAATCGTGAGCTATTAGTCTATGCCAGTGATATTGCTGAACATACGAAAAACATTCTGAATGATTCTCGAGCCTGTGCCACAATATTTTCCGTCGCCAATCAGAGTGACAAACAGGCCGGCGCGAGACTTAGCCTCATTGGAGACTTAACAAGAGTTGATGATAACCAAGCGGATTCCTACCAGGCTCGGTTTCTAAAATTTCTGCCCGCAAGCGAGACATACTCACGTATACACGGCTTCAATTTTTATAAGCTGGGGGTCATTAAGGCGCGTTGGATCGGTGGGTTTGGCCAAATTGGCTGGTTAGATACCATACACTGGACGGCAACGGTCCCGTCGTGGCAAAAACATGAATCACCGATGATCGAACACATGAACGACGATCACCGCAATGTCGTCTGCTCGGCTCTTAAGGCTAAATTTAATATTGCTGACCCCAAAGCAGAGATGTTCGCGTTATGTACTGACGGCTATTACATAATGTCCGCGGGAAATCGTTATTTTATTGCCTTCAATCAGCCCTGTTACTCAGAAAGTGCCATTCGAGCTGCCTTAGTACAGCAGGCTAATGCTTATCGCTCATTTGAGCTCTAATCAATCTGCTGCGGTGACTCGAATCAGTTTTCCTTTGGAGCCGTCGGTGACCAGGATCAAACTTCCATCTGGCGCTTCCCCAACATGGCGAATTCTGCCAAGTTCACCCCATAATGTCTCTTCGCCCATAACTGTTTGACCGTCCAGCTCTAGTCGTCTAACGTCGCCGGGTACCAGTGCTGATATAAATAAATCCCCCTGCCACTGGGGAAACATGTCGCCACGATAAAGTAGCATCGACGATGGAGCTATTGAAGGTACCCAATATTTTATAGGCTGCTCCATTCCTGGTTGCTCAGTGAAGGGCGAAATGATTGCGCCGCTATAAT
>JAPKEJ010000091.1 GCA_028822155.1 Porticoccaceae bacterium | reverse complement strand
TCAGCGCCTGAAATCCATGCGCATATCCTTCTGGAATGAGCAAACTTTTACGGTTCGCGGCAGAAAGAATTTCGCCATGCCATTGTAGAAAGGTTGGTGAGGTGCGCCTAATATCTACTGCCACATCTAAAACCTCACCTTTTAAGCAGCTCACAAGCTTTATCTCGGCATGCGGAGGATGTTGAAAATGCAAGCCCCGAACTGCGCCTTTTTTGCGCGTGAGTGTTTGGTTGATTTGAACTATTGGTTTTTTTATCCCTGCTTCAGTGAACGCTTCTATGCAGTAGAAGCGCGATAAAAACCCACGATAGTCCTCTGCCGTCTTACGTTGTACTAACATCAGGTCAGACAATGACGTTTGAATAAAATCAAAGCGTGACATAATTAATCGCCCCGCAATGTAGACTGGTAGTCATTGATTTGCGCCAAAGAGACTGCCCGCATGTCTTCGGCATTCCTCCACGCTTCATGCCATTCTAATGTTTTTTGTAATGCCGTTTGCAGTCGCCAGAGCGGCTGCCAGTTCAATTGACGACGTGCCTTACTACTATCTAGTTTAAGTAAATTGGCCTCATGAAGCTGCGGCGCCTCATCGCATTGCCAATTTATATCTTTACGCATTTCAGCCATCCGTTCAATTATCCAGCTTACCGTTCGCGAATCATCATCTGATGGTCCGAAATTCCAACCTTCAGCGAAACTAGCACCGTTACTATATAGTTGCTCCGCCAACATTAAATAGCCAGACAGTGGCTCTAATACATGCTGCCAAGGTCGCACAGCCTGAGGCGAACGTATGTTCAATGTTTCACCAGCATCCATGGCACGCAAAAAATCTGGAATCAAACGATCTGCTGCCCAGTCACCCCCGCCTATGACGTTTCCAGCTCTAGCACTCGCTAGCGCGATGCCCGCTGGTTCGAAGAAAGATTGACGATAAGCCGATGTAACCAACTCTGCACAACCCTTACTGCTAGAATAGGGATCAACCCCCCCCATCGCTTCGTTTTCACGGTACCCCCAAACCCATTCTCGATTTTCATAGCATTTATCTGTGGTAACATTCACTACTGCTTTAACGCTAGGCGTGGCCCGCACGCCCTCAAGCAGATGTACCGTTCCCATAACATTTACTTCATAAGTTTCCGCTGGTTGTGCGTAGGAATATCGTACCAGTGGCTGTGCGGCCATATGTATTACCACATCGGGCTTGGATTCCGAAATCGCCTTTGATAACTTCGCGTGATCTCGGATGTCCCCGATAATGGATTGCATACCTTCGCCAACATCGGCAGCTTCAAATAGAGATGGCACAGTTGCAGGTTCCAGAGAATAACCAATGACCTCAACTCCAAGGTGTTTCAGCCACAAGCAGATCCAACCGCCTTTAAAGCCTGTATGGCCTGTGACAAAAACCCGCTTGCCCTTCCAGAACGATGGATTAATCACCAAACCCTCCACGGAGCTTTACCTACATCCCACAATTCCTCAAGTTGATTTTTATCACGTAGCGTATCCATCGGCTGCCAAAACCCTTTATGCTTAAATACTGTCAGCTCTCCATCTGCCGCTAAGCCCTTCAGTGGCGCCGACTCCCAGGATGTTGCATCGTCTTCGATGCGTTCGATCACCTTAGGTGAGAGCACAAAATAGCCCCCGTTGATCCAACCGCCATCACCAAGTGGCTTCTCATTAAATTCAACTATTTTATCTCCCTGCACATCAAGTAACCCAAAACGACCCGGCGGCTGAACCGCAGTCACAGTTGCCAGACTGCCCTGTTCTTTATGAAAACGGACTAGTTCAGAGATATTCACATCACTGAGACCGTCACCATAAGTAAAACAGAAATCCTCATCGCCCAAATACTTGGCAACGCGCTTGAGGCGCCCGCCCGTCATTGAACCGTCTCCGGTATCCACCAACGTTACCTTCCAGGGTTCAGCGGCATTCTGATGTACCTCTATTGTGTTATCGCTCATATCAAATGTAACGTCCGACGTGTGAAGAAAGTAGTTGGCAAAATACTCTTTGATCATATACCCCCTATAGCCAAGACAAATCACAAACTCATTAATTCCATGAGCACTATAAGTTTTCATAATGTGCCACAAAATCGGTTTGCCACCAATCTCAATCATAGGCTTAGGTTTTAGATGGGACTCTTCAGAAATACGCGTACCTAGTCCGCCCGCTAGAATAACTGCTTTCATACACTCTCCTCATTAATTAGATTATCAAGATACCAAGCCATCGCCTCATTCAAACCTTCACCAATCCGGTGAGTCGCCTGATAACCCAGAAGATTCCTCGCCTTGCTGATATCAGCTAATGAATGCATTACATCCCCCGCCCTGAAGTCGCGATAAATTAAGTCGGCAGTCAGTAGTCGGTCGTTATCAGTCAAACCATCTAAGAGCAACGCATATAATTCATTTAGTGATGTGCAATCACCTACAGCACAATTATAGACTTGATTAGTTGCCTCTTCGTTTTCTGCAGTGGCAGCAAGCAAGTTCATTTGCACCGCGTTATCGACATAACAAAAATCTCGGCTTGTTGTGCCGTCGCCATTAATATAGACGGTTTTACCTTTCCAAATTGCATCAATCCATTTTGGAATGACGGCAGCATAAGCGCCGTTTGGATTTTGCCTTCTGCCAAAAATATTAAAGTAACGAAGGCCTATAGTTTTAAAACCATAGGTTCTTGCGAATACCTGCGCATAGAGCTCGTTAACTAATTTTGTCACTGCGTAGGGGCTCAGTGGATTGCCAATTTTTTCTTCTACTTTCGGAAGGTCAGGGTGGTCCCCATAGGTAGAGCTGGATGCGGCGTAGATGAAGCGCTTTACTTTGGCATCTCTGGCAGCGACTAGCATATTAAGAAAGCCATCAATGTTTGCCATATTAGTTTTGATCGGGTCTTCTACTGAACGTGGCACTGAACCGAGCGCCGCCTCATGAAGGACATAGTCTACTGGTATACCCTCTTTCTCAGAAATAGAAGGATAAAAGATCATCGCCTTTTGGCAGTCTTCTAATTTACGGATATCGCCCTCTATAAAAGTAAAACTGGCAGTATCTAGCAAGCGGTTATCCGCCCGTAACGCATTAGTTGCACACGCTATCGCTTGATCAATGTTACACTGAAAGCCTGTTTCAAAATTATCGAGACCGACAACATTCTGATTTAGCTTCAATAATGTTTCTAACAGGTTCGAACCAATAAATCCTGCGACACCGGTTATTAGCCAGGTTTTGGGATTATTTTGTAGTTCCCTTTTTACTTTCTCATATCTAGTCATGTCTTTCAGAGTCGCCATTTGTCAGTTTTCAGTCGGAAATTAGAACCCTTAAGTTTAAGATATGTGACTTCAGAGTTTTTACAGCCTGCCATCTACCTTTTCTGCGGGCAAGATATATTTTATGTCGTAAAGTACATGGTTCTTTTTGCCTAGTGCGCGTATGGCAGTGATACCCATGGCTTTGAACTGGTGGTGCGCCACGGCGATAATAACGGCATCGTACTTTCCCGGTTCGGGTTGCTCGACGGGGGTAATTCCGTACTCCCTTATTGATTCTTCTTTATCTATCCAAGGATCGTAGACGTCTATATTACAGTGGAAGCCACTCAACTCTTGAACGACATCCACCACACGGGTATTCCTGATATCGGGACAGTCTTCTTTGAATGTGAGGCCCATGACTAAGATATTTGAGTCAACTACCTGAATGCGCTTTTTGGTCATCAGGTTGATAATTTCATTGGCGACATATTTGC
>JAPKEJ010000090.1 GCA_028822155.1 Porticoccaceae bacterium | reverse complement strand
CAACACTTCCGATGGAGAAAATCGGCAGATACATGGCAATCATTAGCCCACCAACCACCACGGCCAAAAAAGACATAATAATAGGCTCGATGAGCGTCGTCATGTTGTCCACCGCATCATTGACTTCGTTTTCATAGGTTTCAGCCGCTTTGTTAACCATGCTTTCAAGATCGCCAGATTCCTCTCCAACCTTGGTCATCTGTGTAAGTAATGGCGGGAACAAGCTGCTTTTCATCATCGCTACATTTAATTGCGCTCCTTCTGTCACCTCTAAGGTCAAATCAGTTACTGCATCCGCGATATATAGATTACCGGTTGCGCCAGCAGATGCCTCAAGGGCGTTGATCATTGGTATACCCGATGAGAACGTGGTGGCAAGGGTTCTTGCGAACCGAGCCATTGCGCCAGTAAAAATAATATTACCCATAACAGGTATTTTCAGAGAATAACGATGAAGAAAGTATAAAAAGCTCTCCGATCGTGCTTTGGCCACTTTAAAGGCAACAACTGATGCACCAATCAAACCAAGCACCCACATCCAAGACTCTTGAACAACCTCAGAAAGGGCGATTACAGCTAGAGTAAATGGAGGCAGTTCTGCGCCAAAACTAGCAAAAGATGATTGAAAAGAAGGGACTACCTTGATGAGCATCAGGGCTGTGACAATACTGGCGATGACTAGTACGGCAATAGGATAGGTCAATGCTTTTTTTATTTTTGCTTTAAGTAAAATAGCCTTTTCTTGAAAAATTGACACCCTCTCTAGCATTATGTCCAGCGCACCAGAGAGCTCTCCAGCGGCGACCAGATTACAATAGAGTTCGTCAAATACATTGGGGTGTTTACTAAGGGCTTCGCTAAAGGTGCTTCCTGCAGAAACATCGACGTGAAGAGACATGACTAATTCTTTAATATGCTTATGCGGTGTGCTTTCAGCCGCGACTTCAAAGCTTTTAATTAAGGGCAGACCCGCACGAACCATCGTTGCAAGCTGTCGTGATAAAACCGCAACTTCACTTGGCGTTATTTTTTTACCCCTTGATGAAAAGGCAATAGAGGCACTTTTCTTTTTGACCTGACTTGCGGCAACACCTAACTGCCGAACCTGTCCTTTTGCGCTCTCTAAGTTCTTCGCTTTGACACTGCCGCTAACCTTGTTACCGCTGCGGTCTTTACCTTTATAAAGGTATATATTCAGGTTACTTTTACTGGCCATTAATCTGTGCTCTGTGCTCTGTCGGCTACTTTATTAGGGTCGTTAAGATGTCTAGTACTTTAATATTGATAATTAAGTATTGGTGAGATCGGTAGAGTTAGTCTGTGGTTATTCTGTTCGCTTCTTTCATACTGATGATACCGTTGGCAACCTTGCGTAAAGCAGATATTCGCATTGGCCTAAAGCCCTCATCAATGGCGCAGCCCAAAATATCGATAGAACTGCCGCCGTTTAAAATAATGGTTGAAATCTTTGGCGTAATAACAAGAACCTCGTAGATGCCGATCCTACCGGAATACCCTTTGGTACATTGTTTACAGCCAACAGCCCTAAATATTTTAAAATCGGCCCGTGCAATGCCTATAGCGTCAAATCCTTCATCGTCGAGAATCTCTTGCGGTAGGCCTTCAAAAGGACGTTTGCAGTGGGTACATAATTTTCGTGCCAGTCGTTGGGCAATCACCAAGCTCACCGAAGTGGCCAAATTGAATGTCGACAACCCCATGTTCAGCAGACGATTAAGGGTTTCTGCTGCACTGTTAGTGTGCAGAGTCGACAGCACTAAATGGCCCGTCTGGGCGGCCTTTACCGCAATTTCAGCGGTGTCTAAATCGCGTATTTCACCAACCATTAATACATCAGGATCTTGACGTAGAAAGGCGCGCATCGCTGTGGGAAAATCAAGACCAACTCGGGTATTGATCTGGGTTTGGTTAATACCGGGTAGGTTAATTTCAATGGGATCTTCAGCGGTTGAAATGTTGCGTTCAGAGGTATTTAAAATATTGATGCCAGTGTACAAAGAGACCGTTTTACCACTACCGGTTGGGCCCGTGACCAAGATCATTCCCTGGGGTCTAGCCAGTGCAGTTAAATAATGTTGTTTTTGGTCTTCATCATAGCCCAAGGCATCAATACCCATTTTGGTGCTGGAGGAGTCTAAAATTCGCATGACAACCTTTTCACCAAACTGCAATGGCAAGGTGTTTACTCTTAAATCGACGGTCTTATTGTCTGAGATAACCACCCGAATTCTGCCATCTTGAGGAATGCGCCGTTCGGTTATGTCCATCTGTGACATAACTTTAATTCTAGCAACCAGTCGAGAGCTCCAACTGTGCGGTGGTTTGAATATCTCTCGCAGAACACCGTCGACCCGAAATCTGACTCGGTACTCTGTCTCGTAGGGCTCAAAGTGCAGATCAGATGCCTTGGCGTCGACAGCATCTGTAATCATTTTATTGATAAAGCGAACTACTGGGGTTTCGTTGGTTTCGCCTTCCCCATCAAACAATTGCTCGACAGAGTACTCAATGACCTTTTGTGTTGGCTCATAGTCGGTACTGTTTATCGATAGTGATTCGGCAATATTATCAGCTTGATTGTTTAGCAGTGCCTCGCGCGACTGTAAAATGCTTGAATAGACGCAGATAACAGCCTCAACAGACATTTTTGATTGAAACTGTATGTCTCTAAGGCACTGAACGTCAAAGGGGTCTGCTGTGGCTATAAATAGCGTTTTACCTCTAGTAAATAGCGGCACCACCACGTGCTTGCGCATTAATTTTCGATCGACTAGGCCTTTTAAGCCATTATCTATTTTGTGCTGTCCTACATCGTAAACGGCCATACCAAACTCTTTGGCGGCAGCCTGCGCTAGCTTTAAGTCATCAACTAACTGCTTTTCACAAATAAAATTAATCAGGGTTTGATTGGCCGCTTTTGCGTCTCTGACGGCTGACAACATATCGGCGGGACCCATTAGGTTCTCATCAATTAATCGTTTGGGGAATCCTCTGGAGATGTCGATGGCAATGTTCAAGAAATAATCGTCGAGTAATATGCGGAACCCAAATTTTATCGGTCACAGACACTTTAATTGTGACCTACCTCACAGTTCTAACATTTTTATCAGACTTAGGCCGCATTTTATTAAGCTGGCTATAGAGCTTATTCAGCGAATGGGACAGAATCAACTCAACACTCAGCATGCGTTTTGATTCGCTCAAATACGTCAAGTGGTTAGAAGAATAGCTTGGTTAGATGAATGCTAACGCTTGAATTAGGGTTTCGCGTAATGGGGGCTAGAGGTGTACCGGTTTGGTATATCTTTTAGATTTTTTAACTTAAGGAGATACACAATGAACACAAAAAGAATGCAAAAGGGCTTTACGCTTATCGAACTAATGATCGTAGTGGCTATCGTGGGAATTTTGGCGTCAATTGCTCTGCCGGCCTATTCTACTTACACAGATCGTGCCAAATTTTCTGAGGTTATTGCAGCCACCGGGCCTAATAAAACTGCAATTGAGGTGGCTGTTGCGACCGGGCAGATAACGGATATAGATGATGCAGACGATGCCGCTTATGGATTAAAAGCTCTTGGTGCTTCGGGGTATCTTACTAGTGTGGCAACGGCAGATGGTGTAATTACCGCAACTGGCGCCGCGGACGGTAGCACGTATATACTGACAGCAACAATACCAACTGCTGGTGGGCGAGTGACTTGGGCCGCATCTGGGACTTGTATAGCTAACGGCTTATGCTAAATCCAGCTATAAAGTTGGTACTATAAAGTTTGACATTTAACTGATTAACCGCATAGACAGGTCTATGGCTTGTACATGCTTGGTTAG
>JAPKEJ010000048.1 GCA_028822155.1 Porticoccaceae bacterium | reverse complement strand
GGTTTTCAATATCACTTAAAGTTTGATCAATAAGAGAAGATGTGACGACCACTTCTTCTATCTCATTTGCAAATGTACCTATACTTAAAACGGCGCTCGCCATGAAGGCTGCGCAAATACGACGATCCATAGGACCTCCTGAAAAATTTAAATTTAATGGTATTTAGGTAAAATTAAATCTAATTTTTTGGTGGCGCTCGTGATAGGTAGAGAGAGAATCGTGAGATTAAAACAACAGCCACAGGCTGTGTAAATAACAGCTCAACGACATAGAGGGTAAGCGGTAAACCGCCTGTTTGGGAGAGTAGTGTTCCCTTGGACAGATGACAGGTATCGCACTCTGTCTGAGAAAAAGTTTGAGCGTTAAGTTGACTTAAAAAAGTATGCGTTGACTCGTGGACAATATTGTTAGCCACGAACACCCCTGCTAGCAGAAGCAGTAACGCGAAATATTTTTTAAAATTAACCATTGGCAAGAGCATCTACCTGCTAGAAATAACGTTACTCAAAAATTTACTTGCCCAGAGTCTAAACCAACTTTTAAAATTTACAATCCTTATCGGCGTGATCAGTCTCACATCTTTACCCTTTAATTAAGAGCAATGGGTGGAAATAAAATCGTCCGCACAGGCAAAAATCAGCTGCTTCCGATCATCATTCATGTTCTCAAGGGTTTTGCGCATAAAGGATAGCCTTGGATTATTTCTAAGCACCCCCATATGCCGGCTAACAAATCGCCAATAGAGACCATCAACAGTATTACACCAGTCGCCTTTTTTATAATCGCTCATTTTCAATATATAGTTTGACCCACAGATATAGGGCTTGGTGGCAAAAATACCACCGTCGGCAAAAGTCCCCATGCCAAACACATTGGGCGTCATTACCCACTCTGAAGAATCGACATACATCTCCATGAACCAATGATAAATATTTTTAGGGTGTACTTCGCACAATGTCATTAGATTAGAAATTACCATCAACCGATTAATGTGGTGGGTATAACCAAACCGATCAGAGAAATTGATCGCATCATCTAACGGCGGTATTCCTGTCTCGCCTGAATACCAGCTATCCTTTAGCGTGCCAGAGAAATTAAAGAAATTACTCTGCAACTGCACCTCGCCATGATGCTGGTAGACTCCCCTTATAAACTCACGCCAGCCAATAATTTGGCGTAAAAATCCCTCCACCGAATTAAGAGGCACCTTTTCTTTCTCGGTATAAGCCAAAACCTTATCAATAATATCTTTGGGAGTAATTAAGCCCATATTGAGAGAAGGGCTTATTGCGCTGTGGAACATAAAGGTGTCATTTTTCAAAATGGCATCTTCATAGACGCCAAAGTTTTCAAATTTAACACTTAAAAAGTAGTCAATATTTTCTAACGCATCTTGTCGAGTAAGAGGCATCCACACATCGGTCATTTGGCCAGGATGATCGCCGAACTTTAACGCTATAGTCGCTTTTAATGATTCGACATATTGAGACTGCCGAGGCTTGTAGAGATCTGGCAGGGCTAACCCTTTAGGAATCTTCTTTCTGTTATCTTCATCAAATGACCACTTCCCCCCCAGGGGCTTTTGATCTTCATCCATCAATAAGTTGAGTTTTTTACGCACTTCTTTATAAAAGTTTCCCATCCGTAAAGTCTTAGACTTACCGTTGAAAGCCAAAAACTCTTCGCGATCTAACAAAAACATCGGTGACGGCAAAATCCTTACTGGTAAATTTTGCTCTTCCGCAAAGACCCTGATTCTTATCTCGAAGTCTTTATCTTCGATTTCAAAGATTGTTAGTACTTTGATCTCTCGTTCTAAAACACAGGCCGCTAACTTTTTTTCATAGGGTTGATCGAAACTAGGATGATCAATATCGAGATACTCAACATCAAAATTATGCGCCTGCAATTCATCACGCTTTTCACGCATTGCCGCTAAAAACATTAGTATTTTTAACTTATGATGCTTTTCATAGGTGCACAGTCCTAAGTCCTCAGCCATGAAGATACTATGGGCGTCTGCTTTTTTAATATCCTGTAACGGAAATAACTGGTTGCCCAACAGAATGAGTAAGCTTTTATCGGACACTGTATGAGCTACTGTTTTCTCAGGTATAGCATCTGTAAAGCGACACCAATAACATAGATGACAAGAAAGGCCATAAAAAATTTGCCCAGCAACGGGTCTTCAAAAGTTGTGATCACCGGATCATCGACAGGTAAACGCCGCAACCCATCGGTAATGGCTGGAATCATGTGGAACAAAAAAGTAGCGCTATAACTAACGGCCTGAAGGTAAGGTGAAAACTGCCGAAAGACATTGGTTTTTTCGGCAATAGCACCAACCAAAACAGCAAGCAGCGTCAGTATCGCCAATACATGGGCAATGCCGAACCCGCCTTGGTTATAAATACCCAGAGCTGACAGTGCAACAACCAATGTACATATCAAATACAACTTGCCTGGCAAATGGCTAAAGGCGATGACCTTGTATCTAGCAAGAGCGTAAACCCCACTCAACAGTGCAAAAATTCCCAAGGCGGTATGAAACCATCCTAGTAAAGTAATCTCTGGCATAACAATAATTTCCTATTTTATTTTAGACATTAGTCCGAGCAAACTTGAGTCACAGACTTCTAATACTTTGCAGATATCAGAGGGGCTTGAAGAGCGTGACGGTCAAGGCGTAGTTTAAATTAAACCTCGCGGAAATTCATGGGGTTTTTCGTCAGCACTATTTAAAGTTAACCTTAATAATAATCTGGCTATCTAACGTTAATTAACCTCACTATAAAATGTGTCAAAATATGATTGTCGATCATCTTTTAACATACCAATGGTGTCATCCATGAACCGATTTCTATCCTCTCTGGTTTTAAAGACCCAGATACACAGACTGTCTTGACTGTGATAAATAGCTTTCAACTCATCATCAATGTCACATACCGATTGAGGGATTTTAGTTTTAATACAAATCATTATCATCCGCCCCTAATCAAAATTAAAATCTCTGAAATGAAAATGCCGAACACCCGTTCCACCAGCAACTCGATCAACCATCGTTTTGGCCAACCTCTTGGCACTAATGCTTCGATACCTGCTGAGAGAACCGATTAACAGGGGGTCTACAAATTTAACCAAGGTCTGGCCAAGCTTTTCTGCGGTTCTTTTCTCTTCTCTGACACCCACTAATAACCCGGGGCGGTAAATATTAACAGACGAAAACCCTAGCAGTTGTATCGCTTCCTCCAACTGCCCCTTGGTGCGTAAATAGAAATTTTTGGACTTTGAGTCTGCGCCCACAGAAGACACTAAACTAACACCAGTAGCCCCAGCGGCTCTGGCCTTTTGCGCGAACCCAAGGCCGTAATCAAAGTCTATTTTTTTAAAGGCTGCTTGGCTCCCAGCTTTTTTGATCGTTGTGCCTAGGCATATAAAGAGATGATCACACTGCGGTAGCGTGCCATTCATCAGGAAATCATCGAAGTCGACCTCAAGAACTTCCACATTGGAGGCCAGTGCCTCTAGCGGTCTTCTTACCACTGCTATCGTTCTGTCATCAGCGCCGGCCAACTGCTTTAGAATATTGCCTCCGACAAGGCCTGTGGCGCCAATAACGATTGATCTGCTCATAGTTTAGTTCTCACTATACCTTTGCATTGCTTTCTACTTGTGCAGGCTTTCTCGCACCAGTGATCGCACTGAATAGCGCATTTAAATCCAGTAAGTAGATTAGCATGCCTCTGTATTGCCTATTCATTGTAATTATAAATTTTAGCTATTGTTGCTCGGGCCTTCTAACAGATATCTCGTGGCTTTATTTATTGCTCCCAAAAAGTCATCTGACGTGTCAAAGTAGCGAATATTGTTCTTGCCACAGGAACTCTCAATTTTCCGGCTATAGGTAAGCATATTTTCGATGTGTTGATAAATATATTCTTCCTGTTCATCAATCAACCAGTCGCCTTTTCCATCACTATACTCGCGAATATCCCTTACCTTCTTGTCAATATCAATGTGGGTATACCCAACAAAACAAATTCTTATTTTTCCCGGATGCTTATCAAGAAACTTAGTTATTAGATCAGGAAGAATCGCTTCCCCCTCAATGACATAGTCGGTTTCTGACCAAATCATGTTTTCGCACATTGCTTCCAAAAAACTCCAAAATTTCTCTGCAATCTCATTAGGAAATAGCTTGTCGTGAATTCCATATTTGGGGACTCCATTAGTAAAGCCCATTACAAGCCAATCAAGAGACATATAGGGGGTTTTCGCTTGCTGTAATATGCTTTTCGCAATTAACGTTTTCCCCGACCTTGACGCCCCACTAACTATATACAGCATTAAAAAGCACCTTCTCTTATCAAAATTTAATTATCCGCCGCATTTTTCTATCTGACTGTACAACACAATTTTTGTCGCAGGCTTCTCAATCAATCCTAATATTAAATGCAGTAAGTAAACTTAAAACTTCCGGTGAATTAAATTTTGCGCCTTCTATTGAATTTTCCAAAGGATTTATAGAGTAATTAATAGCTTCCTGAAAATTGCAGTTATCTAACTTACATAAAACGAATCTAGCATCTTTTAGGTCTGTTTTATGGAAATCAGCCCCCTTTAAATTACATTCTGAAAAGTCTACGTCATGGGCTATACAGTCTTCAAAAGATACCTCTTCTAGCTCTAATGAACTAAATACGGAAAAAGATATATCACAGGATTCAAAAAATATTGGGGCGGTTAAATTAAAGCTGCTCCAATTTAATGAAGTCCAGTTAACACCAGTTAGCTTACAATTCTTAAAATCTGTTTCAATAAATTTAGACTTGGTTAATTTTAGTAAACTAAGATTTGAATTTTTGAATTCACAATCTGTAAACTTACATTCAAAAAATTGAGTCTCTGAAAAATTACAACTAACAAACTTACAACCATCAAAATTACTGAGCCGTACTATATCGTTTTTGATCTCTAACTCATCGAAGACTTCGTAAGCGTAATCTGTATTATTTTTAATCATAAATAAAAACGTCTTTTAAAGAGATTTTATATACGTTAGCCAGGAACCCTTTGCAGGCAGATCTATAAGAGCATAAAAACAGTTTCATGTAACCTTTTAAGCTTTCGTTATTTGACTCTGGCGCCCTGCTACCAGCTTTAGACATAATAAAAAGTTGGCAGCAAGTGGCGCACTTGAATCTTTCGTTACTTACTTATGTGGGTTAACTAAGAACTTCTCACCCGTTGCCTGTTTTGCATAGGTTCTAATCGTTTCCGGCTGGAGCATTTCCTCAAAAGATATCTCTTGGGTGTAATGGCTCGCAAAGGTCGTTTTAATTTCCTTCGCGACACGCTCGCGCATCTGCTGGAACCTTTCCATGCCAATTCGTCCAATCATTGGCGTTAAAAGCCAGCCGCCCAATCCCCACTGCATGCCAAATGAGCGGTTCAAGATAGTTGGTGCCTGATCTAGGCCTCCATAGATGTATACCTGCTTATAGGTATCTGAACCATATCGACTGTATTCTTTCGCCGTTTTGTTTGCGGCTATTTCCATCGCGGCAAGTATTTGCCCTGGTAGCTTGCCACCATTACCACCGCCTGTGGCATCAAATCCTAAGGTCGCGCCTGTTGCGATCAAAGCATCCACTAAATTCTTCATAAAGTCGGGATCACTAGTATTACAAACATACTCTGCACCCAAGTTTTTCAGTACCTCAACCTGTTCAGCTTTCCTGACAATATTAACTAGAGGAACTGAGTCGTCTTTACAGATTTTAACCAGCATTTGACCAAGGTTTGAGGCTGCAGCTGTATTAATTATGGCGCTGTGGTTTTCCATTTTCATAGTTTCAATAAAGGCTAAAGCCGTTAATGGATTCACAAACGATGAAGCGGCCTCGGCAGATGTAGTACTGCCATCCATGACCAGACAACTTGTTGCTGGAAGACATCTGTATTGAGAATACATGGCACCACCAGCAGCACCCACCGTCTTACCTATAAGGCCTTTGGCATTGGCTCCGGCATCTACAATAACGCCACCGCCCTCATTTCCAACCGGCATAGATTCATTTAGTCTTGGCTTCAAGGCACCCATCATAGCTGGGTGTACCTTTATTGTGGCAACAGTAGCATCACCAGATCCAGACACAGTCAAACTATCCAAATCGGCTGCAAAGCTGATTAATAGACCAAGGTCCGACGGGTTAATTGGGGATGCCTCTACTTTTATTAACACTTCATTTTCTGAAGGCGTAGGCTTTTCTACTGTAGCAATAGAGATTTCTATATTGCCTTCACTGGTTACCATTGATCTTATTTCTTTTGAAGTCTGTTCTGACATACTAATTTTTCCTTTAGATGATTGACCATGATGAATACATTATTGATAATCAGTATGATATATTGACTAGGGTGATTTTTACAAGTAGACAACTTAATCATACCGGTCTATAAATACAAACTGTGACGAAATGCAAAAGTCCGGTAGTAACCGCGTTAAAGCTGATTGACGGCAAATGTTAACAAAACAGCTGCGCGAGCTTGAAAGAGGCCTATTGATTGATCGCAAAGTGTTTGACGTAATCCCACCCAAAGTCGAATACTCGGTATCCGAGTTTGGGCGATCTTTTATACCAGTTTTAAACTTTCTATGCAGATGGAGTTCTGAACAAGAAGAGCTAATGTAATCGATATCTGAACACCTTAGATCATCAACTAATTAACCGGTAAAAGATAAATCAAACACAAACTATTTTACTAATAAATCATTCCTATTGAAGTGCCTTTCTAAAATTTGATCTATCATCGAAAAAAATGCGTAACCGCCTCAAGTAATGTAAAAACTATGCATAGAAAAATAATAATATTGGAGCAAAGGAATGAACAAGCCTAACCTTTTTAGACGATCCGCCATGCTAGCAGTCCACCTTTGGAGAAGAGTAATGGACGTCAAGTTTAATCCATTAAAGTACATTCCAGATCAAAGTTTGCAGTCATATTTCATGTTGGTGCTGTTTACTATATGGAGTGTAACCTTTGGCTTTATTGCTACCTATTACTTTGGTTGGCTGGGCTACAGTACTATTACCAGTGTAGTTGTTCACCTAACTATCTTAATACCAGTTATGATTACTAATGCAGTATTCATAGACGCAGAAAGAACGGGTGAGAAGTGGTTAGAAGAATGGAAAGAAGAACAAAGCAAATACAAGCTATTTGTGAACAGGTTGAAAATGAAAAATATTGTTCGCTGGAAGTCAGACACGGAAGCATAGTAAAAACCACCAGCTAAATCGAAGCATCTACTCCTTTAAAAACAGCATGGTCGGACTCGACCACGCTGTTTTGTTGTTTTTAAACACGTAAGAATAGAGTTTTAAACATGCGGTAACGCACTAAGCCAAACTGGAAAGTTCGATTAAAGGCCAGATCTTCAAGTTGTTCATTTTCATCTTTTCCTTATCAACCATAAAACGTACCAGAATAAAGTAGATATCAAGATCGAAGCGATCGTCGGCGTCATCACGAGAGTCGGTAGCTTTATTAACTAAACTGGAAGGACGGCTGTTTTCGCCAAGCAGTTGATAACCCAGATCATAGATATCTTCGAGAATCGGTAGCTTGGCCATATAACGCCAACGATCGACAACATGAAATACAACCCGATCAAGGCTCTGTGGGTCGCGCTCTTCTACAAGAATAGGGCCTGAATAGGGCCATAGTTTTATTTGGTAATTTTTTAGCGCTGCCTTCATCCGCTCGTTGTAACTATGGGCAGGTTCTGTCCCTTGGCACGCACCAAAACACTTTTTCAGCTGCGAGCGAAAACAGGCTTGCCGAGAGTTTCTGTCGCCCTCAAGTCCCAGAAGCTTGTGACACAGAAAATACTGATCGGCGAGTTTCTCCATTTGCTTGGACGCCTGACGGGGCGAGCGAAATAATCCAAACTGCTCTTCCACATCAGTGTCTTCCGTTTCAACCGTTTCGATACTGAGTCGCAAGTAGCCATTATTATCTTCGGCACTGCGATACTGAAATAATTTTTTAACCTTGCGTAGCCGCCGATTGTAGAGCGGAAATAGTGCTTTGATCTGGTTACTCTCACGAATTTGCGCCCCAAAGTCACTGGGGGTCTGCTCGAAATCAACCTGAGCAATTTTGGTGCTCATCTGCAAATCTTTCGGGTTCTTGTGATCGGAGCTAAAGTGACTCATCACGCGATTGCGTATATTGACGCTTTTACCCACATAAAGTAACGTGCCTTTTTGATCATAAAAGTAATAGACACCCGCACTCGCTGGTAATTTTTCTACCTCTTTCGCATCTAATAAGGTAGGCAAACTAGGGCGTTTGAGTAATGTTTTACAGGTAGCTGCAATTTCATCATCAGAGAATAGTGCGGAAGATTTTTGGAAAAACTGATAGATCATCTGGGCATCATCGAGCGCCCTGTGACGATTTTCGATCGACAGATTAAAACGCTCAATAATTTGCGACAGGCCATGGCGTTTAAATTGCGGATATAGATTACGACTAAACTTCACTGAACAGAGTGGTTTGGCGTTATAACTAATGCCCGCACGCTCAAATTCATTCTTTAAAAAACTATAGTCAAAGCGAGCATTATGAGCCACTAGTGTGCGGCCCTTTAACTTACTCAATAGCTCTTCAGCAACATCAGCGAACTCAGGCGCACCATTGACCATGCTCGGACTGATACCTGTGAGTCTCTGAATAAAAGGCGGCAGCGATACTTTTGGATCGATAAATGTCTGCCACGTCTCAATTAGTTTGCCGTTTTCAACCACCACCAGACCAATCTCAATAATACGGTGATAGATCGCTTTTCCTCCAGTAGTCTCGCAGTCAAGCAAAACCATGGCCTCAGGAAAGCCTGAAGAAAGACGGGTGGGTGTTGGTTGGTCGAGCCAATTTAACTGCATAGAGTTATTACGCAGGCTAGCTCACTTTTGACTATTGGGTAACGATTATTTATTAAAATTTCATTTGAGCACTTTAATTTTCCACCAAACAATAGCGGGAGTTATTAATACAGTTGGAAGAACCCACCATATCCACACCGGTTCGATATTAACATTCACAACGAGAACCGCTGTCACAACTGCAATGGTCCCACCCATCATATTACCCAGGTGTCTTCCTATTCTTTCTTTTCCGATGGCTGTTTTGTTCTTATAACTTTTAAAATCACCGTAACCCAAAATAATAGCCAAAAACCCAAAAACTAAAAGGGTAATGTATTGAGAGTTATTATTCATGAAGTAATTTGCAGCCAGCGTCCACATCCCCGCTCCTGATAAAAGCATCAAGCTCACAGCAATCCAATCCAAAGTAGTTGTTATACCTTTTCTGTTTCTAGCAAAGCGGATGCCTGACAAAGCCAAATAGAAAGAAAAGAACGCTATTAAAAATAAAAAGAGGTTACTAGTAATCACAGACATTGGGATAGCTGTTAAGAAGATAGCTGTCATGCACCAGAAATATGTTCTCCCGGCAAGAACATGGAACTTTTTACCTTTTGCTGATGAAACTGCTAGAGCAGCACAAAGCAGAGCAATTGTTCCAGCTAAGATATGTATTGGTAGCAAAATTTGCATTTTTTTTCTTCAATTTATAAATACTTATAAACCTGATCGACCGCCCTACTCCCCTCAGCAGCGGCTGGACCCCAGTGCTGGTAACCCCTTACTTCAGAGTGTCCAAAGGAGACTCGCCCATGCGGGGTAGATTTAATGATATCAGCGTAACCGGGCCCTCCATTTTCATCAAAGAAGAATCCTGGTGTTGGCGTAACATAAGCGTGCCCCCAGCGATTTAAAATAATTCCAGCAATATCTGTTTTAGCATCAAAGCCGCTGGCGCTGAACATTTTCATCATTTGCTGTCTAATTTCTCTTTCGTAATCCATATATGATTTTGAAAGCAATTCGATTTGACCAAGTCGCGATTGCTGTTTAGCCGTGTAGCCCATATTCGCTTTTTCGAAAGACACATAAAATGTTAATACTATTGGACTATCGGGGTCTAACGCCGGCTTATCATTACCCACATGCATAGGAGCTCTGATATTGGTGTGATAACCGAATCCTCCAGTCCATTGGTATGCTGTGATACCTAGCTTATGCAAAAAGCGCCAATTTGTTAACGCTACATTAGCTACTAACATTGGAGCATGGTTAAATTTTGCGTATGCATCAGAATGGGTTTTCGGCAAATCACTAATAATATGCTTATTTATCCAACCACCAGAGGCCATGACTACAGCTTTTGCATTGACCTTGTTAAGTTTCCCATCATTATAATAAGTGACATTAACAGATTCAGAATTACCACTCTTATTAACATGCGTCACATCAATAACATTACTATTGAGCCTGCACCTCACTGCATTATCGGGGCGGTCAAGCGCACTAAAATTGACAGGATTTTGCATGATATCTTGAAAATTATTTTTGCCTTTAATCGCGTCAGGAATCAGTAATTTTATAAAGTGACGAGCGAATCCATCATTACCGCCTGGGAAGCTATGACGATTCTTTGGCATAGCTGGTTCGTCCAGTGCTACCCCAAACATACCGAGTTTCTGCGCAATATATGCTGACATTACATCACAGCCCATTCCACCAGCACTGGCTATAACTGGATCAGCAAACTTTGTAACAGCTTCGTCTAGACCCATCACTTTTTCGATGTAATCCTTATAAGTCATATTATCTAACCAAGCTTTAGTTTTAGCATCTGATGCAGGCATATCAGTGGTGTATTTCCAGGTCAATAAATCTTGCCTGACCTTGTCCGAAACAGGGTAATCCTTTAACTTGTTTTTCCATGGATTATTAATCCATTGCGGTTTGACATTATGCGATTGCTGGTCAACAAAATGTCCTTTTGAGATGTATTCTTCTGCCCATAACTGAACATCATAATGGTCTTGAGCAAATACCATTTTCTTCGGGTCTTCGGACATTTCACCGTAAGTAAAGTTGTCCGCTGGGACACCAAGGAGTTCTATATATTTACGGTCTTCATCAAAATCAAATTGAGTATTGTAATAAAACCCATTGGAGCCTTGCGGCGCAGCAATGATTTGACCGTCTATATTAAATTCATTTCTTTTTGCTTCACCACCAAATATCGGATGATTCTCTAAAATAAGGCATTTTTTATTAGGATTCCTTTCTACCATGCGATGCGCCGCACCTAAACCAGACAACCCACCTCCCACTATGACCAGATCATACTCTTCACTCACCGGTACATCTTTTGCTCTATCAGAATTTAGAAGCCCATCTCTCACTGCATGCGCAGCTTTTAATATGTCAGGCGTATTGCCATGAGATTCTTTTGAGTCACCAACACCGCCATATCCATACCAGTTATCAGTAACTTGATCTGGCAGTAACTCATTTGATGGTGATTCACTTGCTGAGAGTAAAGATGGCGCAGCCATTGAATAAAGAAGGCTTCCTGCACCCAGCAAAGTTGAATTTAAGAAATCACGTCGATCAATGTTTTTATTGAGGCCTAATAGCTCGTCATTTTTTTTAGATTTTTTGAATTCTTCCATAACCTATTAAACCCCTTTATGTTGGCTACGCTTTTTTAATTGATCTTTATTTAAATAAGTAACTTAGAGTCTAAACTGAACAAAGGGAGTTTTAAAGTAGCTGAGTATTTGAGGTGGTATTTATCAAATGTGAACAATGGGTTTTAGCGCTGTCTATCACTCCTACTCTATAGAAACCATAATTTCCAATATTGCATGTAAGCCTCTAAATCAACTACGTTAAAAGTACATCTATTATGAAATTGATTTTAAAATCGTCATATTTTGCCAAAACCCTATTGCAGAGCGAAAACATTTTTACCATCCATTAAAGTTAACAACACTTTTGTGTCACTAATTTCAGTTACCGGTATCTCAAAAAGATTTCTGTCTAACACAATGAGGTCAGCTCTTTTCCCAACTGCGATAGTCCCAGTTTTATCTTCTAATCGCATCACATATGCAGCATTTCGTGTATACATACCCAATGCCGTATGTAGATCAATTTCCTCATTCTGCCCTAAAATTGGACCAGCCTTAGTATATGGATCTTGCCTCCTTACAGCAGTTTCTATCGCTTCTAATGGGTTAAGAGAAGTGACATTCCAATCGCTGCCACCAACCAATAATGCACCAGCTTTTTGTAAGCTTTGAACGGGATAAAATTCCTGAACTCGCTTCTTGCCAACGGCATCTTCTGCAAACTCAATGTAAGGATCTGGATAACACCAAAGGCACTGAAAATTGGCCGCAACATTTAGCTCTTTAAAACGCGGTCTGTCGGCGCTATCAACTATTTGCAGGTGGACAATTAAATGACGATTTTTATTCGGCCCATTTTCCAAGAGAGCGTACTCAAAAGCATCAAGGGCATTGCGGATAGCACGATCACCAATGGCATGAGTATGGATTTGTACCTTCATCTCATCCAAGTGTTTGAATAATACCTCAAGTTCTTCTTGATTATAAAAAGGTGGAAAATTACCACCATCAGAATAAGGTTCGAGCATTGTGGATGTGCGCGTTTCAATAACGCCATCTATATATATTTTTACAGAATCTGGATTAATATATTTACCCCGATATTGCTCCCTCCCTGCAAGCAAATCATAGATCTCAGGCCCTACACTTCCAGGAAGACTATCGATTGGAGATAAAGCTAGCATCACACGAGCAGTTAAATCTCCATTATCTTCAAGACTCTTATATAGTTTTGCCAGCCGATGATTAACCCCAGGCTCTATGAATGCCGTAATACCAAACTTATTGGCCTCTTTAATCCCTAGCAACAACGCTTCATATTGTTGATCTACTGTTAATTCTGGTAACCATTGGTATGCTAAATTCATTGCAGAATCACGCAAGACTCCAGTGGCTTTGTTTGTAATAGGGTCACGAACAATAGTGCCATTAAGTGGATCTGGCGTGTCAGAACTAATGCCTATAATTTCTAGCGCTTTTGAACTCAACCATGCGTTATGGCCGAAAGCATCCGATAATAATACTGGTCTATCACCAAATATTTCATCTAATATTTTACTGGAGGGGTTTCCATCAGGAAAATCAAACAATTCCCAACCTCCTCCAGTCACCCATTCACCTTTCTCAAGATTGAGGTTTGACGCACACTCATTTAGTTGTTGCCGAGTAGAAATTGACGATGAACGGGCATTAATTCTGCATCCAAATTTATCTCTACCGCCATATTCAACGTGGGCATGTCCGTCATGAAAGCTTGGCATTAGCATCTTATCTTTTAAATCTATAATGTTAGTACTAGTGCCAATTAATCCCATAACTTCATCATTGGATCCCACCATCACTATTACACCATCATCAATACCTGCTGCCTCTGACCAAGAATGAGATTCGTCAGAGTTATATATGCCGCCATTGATAAAAATAGTATCAACTCCTTGCTTTGATGAAGAGTTACAAGCACTGATTGATACTAATAGATAAGGAATTAGGATAAATATAGTTAGTCTATACATTGAGAACTTTCTCATTTCGATTAACTCTTAGTGGCCGCAAATTACTGATATTATTTTATTTTTTATGCCTATTCAATAGTTGCAATATCCTAGACTCGCGTAGTCGCCACAAGAAATAGAAGCGCAATACCTGTTAACAAAATTCTAAAGAATATTCTCAGGTCGAAGATCATCTTTCCTATGGGATTTTCTTTTATCTTCAATAAATAAGACCTTTAAATTTACTCTATCAATAAACATCAAAGTGCAATAAATCATCCGCTGTGGCACGACGGCGTATTAATCGACTACTTTGCTGGCTGCCGACTATAACAGCGGCAGCTGCTTGTCTACCACAGTACTGGTTCATCATTTCTAAACCGTAAGCTCCGGTATCAAGCAGAGCGATGATGTCACCAGTTTGGGTGTTACTGGGTAATTCACGCAAGCTGGGTTGCTGTAGTAGTACTTTCTCAAGTGTGGCTCGTTGCTCACTGAGCCCGGGCATCATTGCTAAGAGTGATTTAATTCGCCCTTCGCCCTCTATATCGTGAAAGGTGTCGCTACTATCACATAAGGGTCCCACCATGCGACAGAGTTGAGTGGCGGTGTCATCAGATTTACTGGCATTAACCATATGAAAATACCAGCCCGAAAAAATATCAAATAACACGCTGTAACCGGCGTCCAAATAAAATACGGAATTTTGCTGGCGTGTTTTACTGGCTTCAATTGTGGTGAGCAGAATGGCCGTGTCACTCACCATGCTGCGGCCGGGCTCCACAATGATTTCAATGTTGCTGCCAAGAGCATTGGCCACAGGCTTGATCAAAATATCAGCTATAGCGTCAAAGCCAATATCTGTGCGGTAGTTGTCGCGGTAATGCGGACTAACATTGTTCCAGTTTTCTGCTGAGCTACTGTAGTTTTTGGGATAACCGCCTCCTAAATTAATATGCTTCAGGGGGTATGGTAATAGCTCGCTAACCTCTTGGGCGTAGGCAATTAAAAACTCAGCCTGTTTTTGGTATGCGCTAGCGTCATTAACTTGAGTACCAATATGTACGTGTATACCCGTCATCGTTAAATGATCCGAATGTTCGTTTATTAGGGCAATGGCTGTTATCTGCTCTTCGCGGGTCATACCAAATTTTGAGCTTGAGGTGCCTGTTTCCCAGCCAGCAACGGCGCCGGCTTTAATTTCAGGGATAATACGCAGCGTTACATTTGCGCAGTTATCAATGGCTTGGGCAACGGATAAAATTCGCTCTAATTCAGACAGTGAGTCAACGTTAATAGCTTTAATATCAGCGGCAATAACAAGCTCTAGCTCACTACGTAGTTTGGCGACCCCATTAAAGACAATTGTTTGTGGGGCGTAGCCTGCAGTTTGTGCTTTTAAGAACTCACCGCCTGAATTTATCTCAACACTCAATCCTGCCTCTCTTAAAACCTGTAATACGGTAATGTTAGAGTTGGCCTTGCTCGCGAAGCACACAGTAGTATTGGGGTGCGCTTGGCGAAAGTTGGTGAGGATTTCTGTGGCATTTTCGCGCAGTTTAGCTTCGGAAAACACATACAAAGGGGAGCCATACTGCTCAACCAAGTCACAGGTGTTAACGCCATCAATCATCAATTGGTTGTTGTGGCTGGTTAAGTGATTGGCTCTTTGCCAGGGGTGTAGGGCAACAGCATCGTTCATGATTGTGCTAGCGTTATTAGACATGGGGCGTTGACCTGTGCATTAACGAAATATTGAGTACGAAAAGCTATTTAATCACTTTTCCAGAATAATGATGGGTAGCTTGTCCTTGGTTTAAGGCAAGTTGACCATTCACCCAAACCATTTTCAAACCGTCTGAAATGGCGGATCGATTTTCAAGTGAGGCATTATCTTTTATAGTATCCTCGTCAAATAAAATGAGATCAGCATAAGCGTCTACCTTTATTTCACCACGATCTTTAAGCCCCATATTGTGGGCGGCAAGAGATGTCGCATGCCTTATCGCCTCTTCAAGGGACATTAAGCTCATACCTTTAACAAAATAGCTTAAAAAGCGAGGAAAGGCTCCATATCCTCTTGGATGGCCTTCAAAACCACCATCAGTGCAAATATTAGTATGTTCCCATTTCATTAATTCTCCAATGTCATGGGGTAACATAGATTTCCCCATAATAGACTGGCCTTGGCTTTGGTGTTCTTCCTGCCAGGCATCGGACTCTTTCAGTAATTCAGAAAATGTTTGGGCATCACTTAACCCTCGTAACACTGAGATATCAGCCAAGGTTTTCCCGACGTAACTTGGGTCAGGTCCATAAACCATAAAAATTATTCCGTCAGAAGGAGTTATATTATCCAGAACATTTTGTATTTCATCTAAGTCATCTGCATCCCGTTCGGGGAGTAAAACCCAAAGCGTTGATTGCCAATATTCATAGGGGTAAATATCAGCGGTGATGTTCACTCCTTCAGCGCGAGCATTGTTCAGAATATTCAACAATTTGTCAGTTTGTCCCCAAATTTCTTTGGATGCCAGTTTAATGTGAGAAATTTGGACCGGCATTCCTGTTTGCCTTCCAATATTTATGATTTCATTAATAGCAGACCAGAAGAACCGGTCTTCGGAACGTATATGAGAGATATATCGACCTCCCAAGCTGGCTGTCACTTGCGCTAACTCTATAACTTCTCCTGAAGTTGAATACATCCCTGGTTCATATTCAAGCCCCGTAGACAGACCAATGGCGCCTGCTGCCATCTCGGCGCGCAGTACTGTTTTCATTGCTGAAATTTCATCACGAGTGGCCTCTCGTTGGGCTCCTTCTCCCATAACCGTATCACGGAGGGTGTTGTGCCCAATATAGGATGCTATATTCATGCTGACAGGCCTTTCCCTAAAAGCATCTATAGAGGCTTGAAGCGGAAAATGGTGGAACCCATCTTGACCAAAAATACTTGTTGTTATGCCTTGAGTTATAACTGCCAAAGCATCTCTATTTTCACTTAATCCCCAATCATGGTGGCTATGGGTGTCTATAAAACCGGGAGTGAGAGTCAAACCTTTGGCGTCAAATATTGTGTCGTCTGAAGTTGGTATTAGGTCTCCAATACTAACTATCCTTTCGCCGCTGATTCTTACACTTCCTAGAAAAGCAGGTTTTCCTGTGCCATCAATAATGCGGGCATCTTTTATTAGTGTGTCTGCAAATGATGTAGGAAAAACCCCTAAAACGCCAAATATAACCATACTTAAAATTGCTAAAACTATGCGCACGCTTGTCTCCTTTTATCCGAAAGATTACCCAGTTAGCTAGCTGCGGATAGTAGGGCTAAAATCAAAGACCAGCTAGGCTGAAACGGCAAAATAATATGCAGGACCGTCATTATAATACTTGCCGAGAAGTTTTTAAAAGTCAAACTCTTAAAAGTCGAAATCGGTGAGCAGCTCTACAGAAATTCGTCAGACTGGAATTTAAAAACCCTAATGTCGGTACTGCATATTATTTTGCCGTTTCAGCCTAGCTGTTTTTTGAGTTTAGTCATAACATATTTAGATGTTAGAAATTAATTTTCAACAAAAAATCGGTTAAGGGAAGAGGCTTTAATGAGCGGTAGTAATCGCCACTGACTAAAACCGGTTTAATCAGTTACTTGGGCTATTTTTTTCTTACAAAGACATTACCAAGTATTTGATAATCCCTAATTATTGAAGGCAGGAGGAACGTGATGATAAAAAAAATGGCCTACGGCTTGCTAGTACTACTCATATTAGGCACTGGCTCAGTATTGGTTTCCTATTCCAACTTTAGCGAAGAGCGCTTAACGGCTATTAAAACGGGTAGTAAAATCCTCGATACCGCTGCCGGGCCTATGGAATACCAGCAGATCGGCAATAAGGGCCCGGTGCTATTGTTTCTGCATGGTACGCCTGGCGGCTATGATCAAGCGGTACCGATTGAAGGTATGCGCGTGTTGGCGCCATCCCGACCCGGTTACCTGCGAACTCCTCTGGACATAGGACGCACACCGCAAGAGCAGGCCGATGCCTACGCGGCTCTCATGGATTCACTGGGCATTGACCAAGTGATAGTCATGGGTGCATCAGGGGGAGGGCCATCGGCCATTGCCTTTGCCGTGCGCCACCCGGACCGCACCGTAGCGCTTATCGCATTGGAAGCCGTCTCCCAGACTTTGTCTTTAGAAGAGCTGACAATAGAAATGCCATTTTTCATGAGCTCAGATTTTTATATGTGGGCCGCCCTTTCAGCGATGAAAACACTTATGGGCCCGGAGGGGATTGTGGAGTCAGTGGTGCCCAACCCCAAGAATCAGCGTCTAATACTGGACGACCCGGCCAAGCTTAAAAGGATAGAATCACTGATGTGGTCTTCCTGGCCTATGTCACTACGACAGCTCGGAGACGCGAACGATCTTACCCAGTTTGCGGACATCGACCTAAATGCCAGCGCAATCAGTGTCCCAACACTGATCATCCACGGCACCGAAGACATTAACGTTGAGTACACACAGAGCGTCACCCTCGCCCAGCAAATTCCGGGGGCTATTCTCCACACGGTAGACGGCGCCGACCACATGATGCCCTTTTCCCATAGCGAAGAAATGACGGCCGCTATCGAGGAGTTTCTGACAGGATTAGGAGCGCTATAATAAAGCAATTTTAATCTAGCATTAGGCGTCAGCTCATCTGCACAATGCCGATCCTGCATATTAGTTTACCGTTTCGGCCTAGCTGGTCTTTGATTTTAGCCCTACTATGCGAAGCTGGTTAGCAATTAATTTTCAACAAAAATCGATTAAGAGAAGAGGTTTTAATGAGCGTTACTCGAAAAATGAAAGTATCTTTAGACGCTTCAGCGTTTAAAGTCCCCTTCAAAATTACCGGCTATACGTTCGTGTCTATAGATTTGGTGACTGTGGAAATCTCGGAGAATGGGCAAACCGGAAAAGGCGAGGGAGCTAGTGTTTTCTATATGGGTGAAAACGGTAAAAGCATTTTGGCGCAGGTCAAATCAATACAATCCCAAATTGAAAGTGGCGTGAATCGAGACCAATTACAAGCGCTGTTGCCAGCAGGTGGTGCGCGAAATGCCATAGATTGCGCCCTATGGGATCTCGAGGCAAAACTAAGTGGAAAAAACATTTGGCAGCTTTGCAATATTCAACCAGCCCTGACGGTAACGTCAATGACGGTTGGGATTGATACGCCCGAAGCGATGGCACGGCATTCTTTGTTGCTAGATAGCACCAAAATTAAGGTAAAGCTAGATGCCGAACTCCCCTTGGAGCGTATTAGCGCAATCCGTGCAGTCTGTCCAAATGCTGAGATTTTTGTGGACGCTAACGCGGGCTGGACGTTTGAACAGTTAGTTGAACTGGCCCCAAAATTCAAGGCATTGGATGTATCGATGATCGAGCAGCCATTGCCGCGCGGTGCTGATGAGCAGCTAGAAAATTATAAATCTCCTATTGCGCTTTGCGCCGATGAATCCTGCTTAGATACCAGCGATTTCGAGCAAGTCGCCAGGCGCTATCAAATGATCAACATTAAGCTCGACAAAACCGGCGGGCTTACAGAGGCACTGACTCTGGCCGGTATGGCTCAAACCAGAGGGATAGAATTGATGGTAGGAAATATGTGCGGTACGTCACTGGCAATGGCGCCAGGTTTTGTTATTGCACAGATGTGTCGCCATGTAGATTTGGATGGTGCATTGTTTCTGAAAAAGGATTGCGAGCATCCGATGTCATACACCGGTGGTATTGTGTCAGCACCTACACCAGAGCTTTGGGGTTAAAGGTAAGCACTTAAGGCATTCAGCGCGACTTATGCT
>JAPKEJ010000047.1 GCA_028822155.1 Porticoccaceae bacterium | reverse complement strand
CCAAAGCCTGTGATCGAGCAATAGACAAGTTTGGGGTTAATCTTTTCTAAAGAAGAATAATCAAGCCCATATTTAGCCAGACCGCCCACTTTATAATTTTCAATTAGTACATCAACCTTAGCGGCTAGTTCACGAATAATAGCCTGCCCCTCTGGCTGCGTGATATCGATGGTAAGGGATCGTTTGCCGCGATTGGCAGAAAAAAAGTAGGCGGCATCTGTAGTGTCTTCGCCAGCGTCGTCCTTTAGGTATGGAGGACCCCAATGGCGTGTATCATCGCCCACCTTAGGACGCTCTATTTTGATCACCTCCGCACCCAAATCAGCCAACAATTGTCCGGCCCAGGGGCCAGCTAATACTCGGCTCATATCCAGTACGCGATAACCTGTGAGTGGACCCGCCATGGTTTTCCCTATCTGTGAGTCAATCTAGCTAAAGGCTTGAATACCTGTCTGTGCTCTACCTAAGATCAAGGCGTGCACATCTGCGGTACCTTCGTAGGTATTAACAACTTCAAGGTTCAGCATATGGCGCATAACAGGATATTCATCAGAAATACCATTTCCGCCGTGCATATCTCTTGCCATGCGTGCTATTTCCAGTGCCTTACTGCAGTTATTGCGTTTGAGTAAAGATATTAACTCTGGAGCCAGATTACCTTGCTCTTTTAAACGTCCAGCTCTAAGAGAACCCTGCAACCCAAGGCTGATATCAGTCTGCATGTTGGCCAGTTTAAATTGAATAAGTTGGTTAGCCGCTAGGGGGCGGTTAAACTGCACCCGATCAAGAGTATATTGTCGGGCTGCGTGCCAGCAAGTTTCGGCAGCGCCTAAAGCACCCCAGCTAATACCATAGCGGGCAGAGTTCAGACAACCAAAGGGTCCTTTAAGGCCTTGCACATTTGGCATTAGCTGCTCTTCGGCAACAAACACTTCATCCATAACTATTTCGCCGGTAATGGAGGCACGCAGTGCCAACTTACCTTCAATTTTGGGCGCCGAAAGCCCTTTCATACTTTTTTCGAGAATAAAACCACGAATAATGCCATCGTCAGTTTTAGCCCAAACAATAAACACATCAGCAATCGGTGAGTTACTAATCCACATCTTACTGCCAGAAATAAGGTATCCACCATCTACTGTCTTGGCTCTTGTTTTCATGCCGCCCGGATCAGAACCCGCGTCGGGCTCAGTAAGTCCAAAACAACCTACCCACTCGCCGGTAGCTAACTTCGGTAGATATTTTTCTCTTTGTTGCTCAGTGCCATAGGTGTAAATCGGGTACATGACCAGGCTCGACTGAACGCTCATCATTGAGCGATAACCAGAATCAACTCTCTCAACCTCTCTAGCGACTAAGCCATAGCTAACATAGCTAACACCAGGGCAGCCATAGCCTTCAATGGTCGACCCTAGCAAACCCAGCTCACCCATCTCGTTAAATATGTTGCGATCAGTGCTCTCTTGACGATAGGCCTCCAGAACCCGAGGTGCTAATTTATCTTGAGCATAGGCTGCGGCGGTGTCCCGGACTAAGCGCTCTTCGTCGTTGAGTTGATCGTCTAGATTAAACGGATCTTGCCAGTTAAACTTTCCCCAATCGCTTGCCATTCTTCATTTCCTATATAAAACATATCGATTAATAGTTACTTTGCGGGCTTTATTATAGCGCAGTAAGCAATAGAGCTTTCTATACGGAATAATGTTCCGCTGTTTGATCCAGTGACTTGGTCGCGCGCGCGATCAGCGAATCAATTTCTTCATGAGTACTGACAAAGGGAGGCGAGATAATCATCGAGTCTCCCACCGCACGCATAATGAGACCATTAGCCACGCAAAACTCGCGACAGATACCACCCGATTTCTGCTCGGGCTCAAGGCGTTCACGACTATCTTTGTTGCGCACTAATTCAATAGAACCAAGCATCCCAGCGCCACGAACATGACCAACAATTGGGTGATCACCTAGGGCTGTCCATTGCTTTTGCAGATAGGGACCAACATCATCTGAGACTCGTTGTATAAAGTTGCCATTTTCCATTATATCCATCGTTGCTAGTGCGGCAGCACAAGCAATAGGATGGCCGGAATAGGTAAATCCATGACCAAATTCGCCACCATCACCGGTAATAACATCAGCGACTTTTTCACTGACCATAACGCCGCCTAGGGGCTGAAAGCCATTAGTGACGGCTTTGGCAAACGTTAATAGGTCGGGTTCCATACCGTAGGTTTCACAGCCAAATAGATTGCCGGTGCGACCAAAACCACAGATAACCTCATCGCTGACAAAAAGAATATCGCGTTCTTTTAAGATGCGGCGAACCTCTGGCCAATAGCTATCTGGAGGCACTATAACGCCACCTGCACCCTGAATGGGTTCGGCGATAAATGCGGCGACATTTTCTTCACCAAGCTGATCTATTCTTTTTTCTAGTTCTTGCGCTGCTTGAATACCAAACGCTTCTTCGCTGAGGTCTCCACCACTGACATACCAGTTAGGGTCAGGAATATGTTGGGCGTAGGGTAGAGTTTCAAATTGATTGTGGACAAATGCAAAGCCGCCAAGGCTAGCTGACGCAATAGTGCTGCCATGATAGGCGTTAGTCCGCGCCAAAATAATCCGTTTTTTAGGCTGCTTTTTAATATCCCAATAACGACGAATTAGTCGAATATTGGTGTCATTTGCCTCGGATCCTGAATTGGTGAAAAAAACATGACTAAACTGTTTTGGCGCTAAGTTCACCAGTCGGTCAGCTAGCTCTACCGCGGGAGTATTACTGCATTGGAAAAAATTATTATAGTACGGCAGTTGCTTAAATTGCTCACTGACAGCCTCAGCTATTGTTGGCTGACTATATCCAAAGCTACAGCACCAGAGTCCCGACATAGCATCCAGCATTTGGTTGCCATCAGTATCATAGATATAGATATGTTCGGCGCGATCAATGATCCGCCCAGGATTCTTTTGGTAGTCACCAAAATCGGTAAAAGGATGCAGGTGTCGAGCTGCATCTAATTCTTGCCACTGTTCTGTCGTCCTGATTTTACGCATAATTTACCTCGTGATAGCTGACCCATTATTTGTTTTAGTCTCTCTATATTAAAGAGCAAACTAACCCTAAAAGAGTATGTTTAAATAGTCACTACTGATTGATTATTTGAACACAAAACCAAGCTCTGGTCTGTCACCCAAAAGGGGTGGTGAAATACTGTTTAGTTGAGATAATAAATAGATCAAAATTGGGGCTAATGATGTCCCATAAAATTTAAGGAAATACTATGCCTAAGTCTCTGCCCTTAGTAGGAATTGCTTGCGATGTGATCGCTAATGGTCTTCATCAGTTTCACGGCGCGGGTGAGAAATATATCAATGCTGTGGCACATGGTGCCAATGCAATGCCGATGCTATTGCCCGCTTTTGGTGATGGCACTGATATTGTCGATCTAAGCAGCCTATATACCGCAGCAGATATCGTTAGCCATATTGATGGTTTATTTCTTACTGGCAGTCCTTCTAATATTCAGCCTCATCATTTTAATGGCCCCGCCCATGAGCAGGGGACGCTGGAAGATCCTCAACGAGATAGCCTGACCTTAGAGTTAATTAATGAATGTATAAGGCAGGGCGTACCTGTTTTGGCGGTATGTCGTGGGTTTCAGGAGCTTAATGTCGCCTTTGGCGGAACGCTGCACGCTAAAATTCATGAGATCGAGGGTTATCATGACCACCGAGAAGATAAGACCAAAGACCGAGACGGTCAATATGGGCCGGTGCACTCAGTGAGTTTTACCGAGGGTGGCCGATTACAGGCACTTACTGGCGAGAACAGCTGGCAGGTTAATTCTCTGCATAGTCAGGGTATTAACCAATTGGCTGAGAGTTTAGTTATTGAGGCTGTTGCAGATGACGGCCTTGTCGAAGCGGTTTCCCTCGCATCAGGTGACAATGGCCAAGATACGTGGGTGATGGGGGTGCAATGGCATCCCGAATGGCAGTTTGAATCTAATAAAGTGTCGGTGGCGGTGTTCCGAGAGTTTGGCCGACAGGTACTTAATGCCATGGGTGCGCGAAACAGATAGGTTTTTAGGTGGTTACAAAAAAACGCTCAGAAGATGTTAAAAATTAGTATGCAGCATTTTTATTTGCGTCACTGGCAGAATATATTTGCTGACCATCAAACCAGGTGGAAAGAATCTGTGTATCTGAAATTCGATCGCTTTCCCCTTCTCTCTCTAATTTTAATAAATCCTGACTCAATACCACGAAATCGGCTTTTTTGCCGATCTCTAATGAGCCTGTGAGGTTTTTCTGGCCCAACATCTCAGCGCTATTAATTGTGTAGGCATCCAAAATATCCCGCACAGATAACGCCTCACTTTTGTTATACACACGGCCGGTTATTTCATTTTTACGGGTCACTGCTTTCTCAATATTCAACATGGGTCGGGGGTCTCTAGCTTCGACAGGCGCATCACTGCCCGCCACTAATACTCCTCCGGCCTTAAGGACAGAACCGGTAGGGTAACTATTTTGGTAGACGTAGCCTGAGGGATCGAAAAGGTCACTGTCAGAAAAAATAAAGTCAATAAATGGCGATACCCTCATTTGGTATTCAGTAGCAGGTTCTATCCATGAATAAGTGAATGCCATGTAGACACCCAAATTAGCAATTCGAGGGATATCATTGGGATGAATTATCTGGGCATGAGCAATTGAAAATTTTGCGTCAGACTCTGGATTTGCTTCTCTAGCGGCCGCGAATGTATCTAAGGCTACTCGAACGGCGCGATCGCCGATAGCATGACTATGAACGTTGATGCCAGCATCATATAGAGCTAGCGTGTAGTCATAAATAAAATCATATTCTTTTTCCAAAATGCCCTTTGACTCAAAGCATTGCGATGATAAAAAACCATGCTCGGCCAAAAAGGTTTGGTCGAACGAACCTGGAGTGCTTTGTGATCCTTTCTCCCGAACTTCAGCACATAACGCTGAGTTGGTGTCTACATAATCGATAACCCGAAGTGCTTCACCATTGGCACCAACAGTAAAAATAGGCTGCAAATAATTATTTAACACAGCGGCATTGGGAAGCATGGGTGGAGAGGCATAGGGGTCTCCCTCGATAACGCCATCCACAAATATTTTAGCCGTATCAATCTTAAGGTTGACTATGTCTTGATGCCGTAATTGAGTACTTTTTAGATCATCCATTAGGGCTTTGATATCAATCGGTTTACCTATCGCCGGACGATAATCTTCAAATTCAGGATAAAAAGCAGCTGTTAAACGGTAGGTCAACGGTGATTGCTTCGCCCACTTTGCAAAATTATCAATTTCCTCAATTCTCATAGCCGCATCCATAGTGGAAGTTATACCAGCGGCGGCGAGGCGTTCAGCAATTTTAGTATAAACCGATAGGTCAACCTCTGGATAACCCCAAAGGTTGGGAAGATTGACGATTTTGCGTGCATCTTCATTAATAATGCCATTGGGCCTGCCGGTTTGATCGACACCAATAAGAGTCCTTAAGTTGGCAAACTCATTATTTAAAGTCATTTTAGTGAGGCCAACATTTAGACCATCTTTGTCTGTGGCAAGACTCATGGCAAAACTATTGGCAGCACCATGGTGTCCGTCATCGCCGAGTAAAACTATCGGATGCCTTAGACTTGCAGCATCCAGCGCTGAGCGCATTGTTGGAAAGATCTCCGAGGGCTCATTACCACTGGAAAATGCCCATTGCTCAACAGTGAGCCACTCTCCTTCAGGTAGATTTAGACGGACGATGCATTGCTGTATCCGCGGAACTATACTCGCGAGTGAAAAAGGTTCACTGGCAAGATCACAGTTGTCAGTTTCGACAATGCCTGGTAGATGGATATGGGCATCATGCAGGCCAGGAATAATCATTTTACCTTTTAAGTCCACAACTTTAGTCTGTGCACCAATATATTGTTCAGCAACAACTGTATCGCCAACATATAGCAGGATATCGTCTTTTATAACGAGAGCCGAGGCTACTGATTGTTGGTTATCAGCGGTGTAAATCACACCATTGAAAAACAATCTATCTGCTTCTACTGGGTTTTTTTCTGCACAACTTGAGACGATGAGCACTGACAGTGCAGCTATTATTTTTAAAATATTAGTTAACATCATCATATCCTTTAGTTGATTAACCTTGCACTTGCCAGCTTAGCACTCGCAGAATACCCTCTAAGGGTAGTGATACTAGTGAACGACTTTATCTTATCGGATACTATAGGATATTGTGTTTAATAATTAATAGACAGTTTGGAGTTTACGGTGAGTGACCTAAAGCTTGACCAGTTTTTAGAAGATAACCCAGATATTGAGATTTTCGAAGTCATTTTGCACGACCTTAATGGTAATCAGCGTGGTAAGTGGCTTCCTAGATCTCAAATTGGCAAGGTATTTGAGGGTGGTTTTAAAATGCCGCTCAGTGCCTGTTCATTAGATTGCTGGGGTCGAGATCAAGACGAATTGGTTGAAGAAAATGGTGATACTGACGGAATTTGTGAGGCTCATTCTGAAACTTTGGCCAGAGTGCCTTGGGCAGACAAGCCTACCGCGCAGATAATTGTCTCAATGGGCAACGAAGCGGGTGATGCGCCGTTTGGTGGAGACTGCCGATCAGTATTGCAAAGCGTACTTGATCGATATGCAGAGTTAGGCCTAACTCCTGTCGTTGCCAGCGAGATGGAATTTCATTTGTTAACACTGGATCGAGATAAATTCGGCCAACCTCAGCATACTCAGCGCGCTTTAGATGGCAGCCCAGCCTTGGGTGGCCAAACCTATGGCCTTGATACCATGCGAAATTCGGCGCCCTTGATGGATGCTATTGCAGATGCCGCAAAATTACAAAATCTACCGATAGACACTCTAATCACAGAATTTGGTCCATCCCAATTTGAGATTAATCTCTATCATCAAGACAGCGCGATGAGGGCTTGTGATCAGGGGAGTATGCTTAAACGGGCGATCCGAAGTGTCGCTCGTCAGCACGACAAGATTGCCTCATTTATGGCCAAACCCTTTGCACAAGAAGTCGGTAATGGAATGCATATCCACTTTAGTTTACTGGATGAGCATGGCAATAATGTGTTCGATAATGGCACCCAAGAGGGTTCTGATCTATTGCGCCAGGCCGTAGCAGGCTGCGTTGATACTATGGCCGATAGCATGGCTATCTTGGCGCCTAATATTAATTCCTTCAGACGGATGACACCGGGATGTTTTGCACCCTTGTCTGCAAATTGGGGCTACGAAAATCGTACCACAGCCATACGAATACCCGGGGGTGACCATCGTGCTATGCGCATTGAACACCGAGTGGCTGGTGCAGATGCCAACCCTTACTTGGCGGTGGCGGCTATTTTGGCTGGCGCTTTGTCTGGTATTGAAAGAAAACTGTCTGCGCCAGAACCTGTTGTCGGTGATGCTGGTGACGTAAAGCCTACTTTGCCTCACTTTTGGAATGACGCGATTGATGTCTTTGAGGGTTCGAGCTTTGTTGGTGACTACTTAGGTGCTGAGTTACAGAGAAATTTTACCCTTTGCAAACGTAAAGAAAAACATGAGTTTGATACTCGTGTAACGGCTCTAGAGTACGATGCTTTTTTGTAGATAGAGCAGCTATGTCACTGCTTACGTTTTAGTTTTAAGCTGTCAATATTGTTTTCAGCAAGCTTGGCTCTGGCCGATGCCATTTTTGAGGTGTCGGTGAACGGGCCTACTAATACTCGATGCCAGATATCGCCGTTTTTGCTTTTGACGCTTTCTCTTTCGGCAGAGAGATTCATTAGCAGTAATTCAACTTTTAGATTTTCGGCATCTCGGGCATTTTTAAAGGATCCAGCCTGGAGTACATAGATTGCGTTTTGCTCAGGCTCAGCGGTATTACCCGAATCTTGGCCGTCAGGTACTAATATTTCCGTTTCTTTTAGCAGCGTATAAAAGTCAAATTTAAGCTCTTTGAGGTCTGCTTTTCCGACAATGTCTGTAACCGCCGCCGCCGTGTCGCTGCGAGTTGATTCATTAATGAGAGGGAAAAAATACATAATCAAAGCGCCAATCACAAGTCCCGACAAGAATGCAGGGCGAGAGGACTTTTCTGAGGGCGCTTGCTGTCTCGTATAACGATTCGAGCCATTTTGTGAAGAATTCTGTGCCATAAATTAAATACTTTTTTTAGAATGATGATTGTAGGTGAATTGTTAGCTTATTGGCAAAGATAAAAACGGATTGGTTTAAGTATTGGTATAAGCATTAAAGTTCTTGAGGGTCCACATCGATAGACCAGCGTACTCGCCTCGATGCTTTATGGCCTTCAAGCTGCAATGCAAGAGATGACAATAAAGCCTGCAGTATCGATCTTTTTTCAGCCTCAACTTGTAATACAAAACGAAATCGTCCGGCGCGTTTCTCAAGCATCGCCGGCAGAGGCCCCAGATATCCTAGTAGTGGAGTTGGTGGGCTAATGCTTTCGGCAATCTGTCTAGCGGTTCGTAAAAATGTTTCTGCCTCATTGGCGCGATCAGATTCAGCCCTGATGACAGACATGTAACGAAAGGGTGGCAATTGACTCAGTTCGCGCTCGGACAAAAGCTGTGCGGCAAAATAGCCGTAGCCTTTTTCGATTAGCATTTCCAAAAGCGGATGTTCTGGCTGATGAGTTTGTATTAAAACTCTCCCCGGTATCTTTCCTCTGCCGCTGCGTCCAGCTACCTGTGTTAGTAGCTGCCCCATTCTTTCGTGGCTGCGAAAGTCTGGGCTAAATAGACCGCTGTCGGCATCCAGCACGGCAACCAAGGTAACGTTAGCAAAATGATGCCCCTTGGATAGCATTTGTGTGCCAATCAATATGCAGGGGTCGCCATTATCAACAATATCAAAAACCTCTTTCATAGAGCCCTTTCTTCGAGTGCTATCACGGTCGACTCGCAACACTTTAGTGCTGGGGAAACACTGCTGTAAATAGGCTTCACTACGTTCTGTGCCTTCTCCTGCAGCAATTAGTTGCTGGCCCTTACAGTTGGGACATAAATGAGGAATACGCTGTTGGTAGTCACAGTGATGGCAGATGAGGCGCCCGCGCGCCCGATGCACTGTGAGTCGCGAATCACACTGATGGCAATCAGCAGACCAACCACATTGATGACATAACATTGCTGGAGCAAAACCACGCCGGTTAAGAAATACTAAAACTTGGTGGCCATTGGCGATAGTTTGTTTAATTGCCGATAGGGTCGAGGAGGAAATTCCAGCTTCAGTCTGTTCTGCTTTTAGATCGATCAGGGTCCATTCCGGTTGTATGGCATTGCCTGCCCGATGCTTTAAAAAGAGATGCTTATAGCGACCCATTTCACAGTTATTAAGAGATTCAATAGAGGGCGTTGCTGAACCCAGAATAATCGGTATATTTTCTTTCCGAGCTCGTATTACGCCAAGATCTCGCGCTGAATAGCGAAAGCCTTCTTGTTGTTTATAGGATTGGTCATGCTCTTCATCAAGAATAATCACCCCGGGATTATGCAGGGGTGTGAATATCGCGGAGCGAGTTCCCAAAATGATTTTTGCATCTCCAGATTTTGCGCTCATCCACGCTGTGAGGCGTTGTTTGTCGGTTAATCCAGAGTGGAGTGTAACCAGCGGCACATGAAATCGATCACGAAATCTTTTTTCGGTTTGCGGGGTTAAACTAATCTCAGGAATCAAAACCAGGGCCTGACGACCGTAACGCAAGGTTTTTTCAATAACCTGTAGATAGATTTCTGTTTTACCACTACCCGTGACACCATCCAGCAAATAGGTATTAAAACCATGATTATCAATACTATCGATGGCTTTTTGTTGGCAGCTATCAAGCGTGAGAGACTCTTCTTTGAGGATATTGTCTAAGGAATGAGGGGGTGTTTTCACCATGAGAGCTTCTATCAGCTCTTTGCCCTCAAGTGAGGATAAGATTGCCCTTGAATAGGTGCCTACAAGAGTCGCGTCGCTTACTTTCCCTTGAGTTTGCAATTGCTCGATCAATGCTTGCTGGCTTGGAGCTCTTTTTAAAGAGGCAGGACCTAGTCCTTTGCCCTTAGTGGTGAGCTGCCAATAGCGCTGAGACGAGTTTGGAAGGGGGTCGCCTTTGCGCAGTAAAATAGGTAGCGTACTAAACAATGCATCGCCAATTGGGTGTTGATAATAGTTAGCAGCCCAAATAAATAAGGTAAACAATGATTCTGGTAGTAGCGGCGCGGAATCAAGCAATCGTTCGACAGATTTTAGTTTATTCATATCGAATTCGCTCGTCGTCCCCGTTCCGACGATTAGCCCTGTGACCTCGCGTCGACCAAAGGTTACAAGCGCTCGACAGCCAATATCGGCCTTTGTTTCTGGGTTATCATTGAGCACATTCTCGGGTACCAGATAGTCAAATATACGGCGTAGTGGGGAGGGCACCGCAATGCGGACAACTAAAGGTGCTAAATCAGACATAAAAAATTAAGAATTCCTTTTGTAACTACCGTGGTTTCTGCTAGAATCCGCGCTCTTTAGAAATGGCCTACCGTGCCTTACAAGAACTGATCTGCTTTATAGCAGTATTTTACCAGTTTAAAGATGGGGTGGCGGTTCGTAACTTGGAGTATAAGATGAAAACTGAGATTCACCCAACCTATAACGAATTGGTTGCAACTTGCAGTTGTGGAAACATTATAAAAGTTGGTTCAACACGTGCCAATTCGATTTATCTAGACGTTTGCTCTTCTTGCCATCCGTTTTACACGGGCAAGCAGAAAACTGCTGATGCTGGTGGTCGAATCGATCGCTTCAATAAGCGTTTTGGCGCTGCCAAAAAAGGCGCTTAACCGCCCCTTTACAAGCCTTACCAATTCAAAATATACGGCGTAGACAGAGTCTATCGCCGTATTTTTTTGTCTCAATTATTGTTCGATTATTAATTCAAAAATAACACTAATTCGATCTGTAAAGGTGATGTTGTCATGCAGATAGATTCCAGGTTCAGTGTCTCCGCGCATTGAGGCAGATTGTCTTAGCTGGGTCATTGGTTTTGGGTACTGAATATCTGAACCCTGGTAGGTGATTTGAACGATAGGACCCAATATTGCATCGTAGGACTCAGCAAGGTGTTTGGCGAGACGTTTGGATTGATCAATTGCTTTTTGCTGGGCCTGTTTTTTGTAATGCGATTCATCCGCAATCTTGAAGTTTACCCGCCCCAGCTGATCTATCCCCGCGGCTAAAGCGGTCTCCATAACTTGGTTCAATTGATCCAGTCTACTAAGAGTTACTGTTACGTTTCGTGAAGCGCGATAACCAACAAACTGGCGCCTTTTATTTAGATACTCGTACTGAGGGTTTAATTGTAATGTGGAGGCGATTATATCTGTTGAGGTGATTCCGATCGGCACCAGAGCCCCCAACAAGCGATTAAGCTGTGCATCGAGATCTCTTTTGGCTTTATTGCCGTCTTTATTGATCGTTTGCAATTGCATATTAAGCTCGGCCATATCCGGTGCTACCGATACTTTTCCTTCCCCGGTCGTGATAATCGTGCGCTCGGTTATCTGAGCATTGCTGGTCAACGACAAAAAGCTTAATAGGGCAATAAACATTACTAATACTAATTTTTTCATAGGTTACAAATCCTTTTAAACCCATTTAATATTAAAGTTGTAATGACCTAAATCTTAGCACTTTTTTTATTTGGGCAAAAAAGATTACTGAATTTTTGTGGACTAGATAACCAAAGGTTACAATAATGTCCATCATAATGTTGACTGAGGTATCAAGGTGCGCGGTATTTGGTTGTTTATCAAATTTTTTTTGGTTCTTGCTGTCGCAATGATTGGTGCGTTCTTTGCTTTGGAAAATAGTCAGCCATTGGGTGTAAGCTTTATTTTCATTGAAGGACCCACTATAAGCGCTGGTGTTTGGTTGCTTGTTTTTTTTGCCGTGGGTACATTGCTGGGAATGCTAGCAAGCTCGGCGATGGTGCTTTCTTCTCGACGTAAACTAACCAGTGTCACTAAAGAAGGATTTACCAAGAAATGACCTCTGATTCGTCAAAAGTAATAGTGGCGCTAGATTACGACAATCAGCATGACGCCTTGGCTCTTGCTGAACAATTGGATCCAACCCAGTGTCGTTTAAAAGTGGGTAAAGAGCTGTTCACAGTTGCCGGCCCCATCGTCGTTCAACGTCTGATTAGCAGCGGTTTCGATGTATTTTTGGATCTAAAATTTCATGATATTCCTAATACAGTGGCCAAAGCCGTAGGCGCTGCTGCTGATTTGGGTGTGTGGATGACAAACGTGCATGCCTCTGGTGGTAGCCGTATGATGCGCGCAGCCAAACAGGTATTGGAGGGAAAAGACAGTAACATGCTACTAATAGGAGTGACTGTGTTGACCAGCATGGACGATACAGATCTTACCGAGATCGGGATTCAGCGAAGCGCCAGCGATCAGGTCCTGCATTTAGCCCGGCTGGCTAAAGACTCGGGTCTTGATGGTGTGGTTTGTTCTGCCCAAGAAGCGTCAAGTTTAAAGGCACAGCTAGGACAAGATTTCCAATTAATAACGCCAGGCATTCGCCTAGAAGGCAACGCCGCAGATGACCAGCGAAGAATTGTGACGCCAGCAGATGCGGTGGCTATGGGCAGTGACTTCCTCGTTATTGGGCGACCAATTACCCAGGCGATTGAACCCTTAAAAATATTGTTAGACATTAACCGGTCGATTTAGTCGAACTCATCAAAGAAGATTAATGTACCCGCCTGGTCATAGATGCGAACATGATCGATAGTAAAGGTGTCTTCTGTAAAGTCAGGGTCAATACCATTTTCAATGGCAAAGTTCAGTAGCAGATATTGTGGGCTATCAAAGGGCCAAGTGGCATTATCTTTTGTTGCTGGGTTGTAGGTGTAATGGTGTTTTCCATCAACTTCAAAAACTAATTTATCAGCAGTCCAATCTAAGCTGTAAACATGAAATTGAGACGATACGGTTGGCACATACTGCCCACCTAGATTAACCGTATCTCCGTGACTTGATCTGGTGTGGATTGCACTTTGAGCGTAGTTTTGGTTGTTACCCCAATGCTCTATGATGTCAATTTCACCGCAGTCAGGCCAAGATAATTCACCAAACCCTAGAGATTGAAAGTAGGCTCCACGGTCGTTAATATTTTTTGGCAACATCCAAATGGCGGGCCATGTTCCCTTTCCTCTAGGCATTTTCGCTCGCACTTCTACACGACCATAGGTAAATGCGAATTTAGAATTTAGCCTAGCAGAGGTGTATTGTTTAACCACGCCTTGATCTTTAAAGGATTCTTTCTTAGCTTTTATTTTTAGTAGGCCATTGCTGACATAGGCGTTTTCTAAGCGATTCGTGTAATGTTGCTGCTCCTGATTATGCCAACTATTTCCATTGGGAAGGACTGTTTGATGGAACCATTTACTCTTATCAACAGGCGAGGGGGTATCAAGAGTCGCTGTATTTCCCACAAGCATCAGAGAACATAGTAGTAAGACAGCAAATGTCTTTTTAATAATCTGTCTAAAGTGGACCATTATTTAAGTACCTTATTGAGTGCTAAATTTTATCCAATTTAAATTCCACTCATTACCAATAGCATTTAATCGTAATGTCTGTTCACCCGCAGTTAAGTTCACAGTTGCTGAGTTGGTTATCCACGATTGCCAGCCACCGGTATCTTCAACGGTTTGTGTATCTATTTGAGTCCCATCAATGAGCACTTGGAATCCAGCGCTACCGACATCGCTGGCTACTCTATATTCGATCAAATAACTCCCCTCATCAGCTACGTCAAGAGAAAATTCTACCCAGTCACCAGTATCTACATAGCCAATATTAGACCCGCCACCTGTATCTGTGGTTGTTTCTAATTGTATGCCTGACATATCGGAATAGTCTTCCGCTTCTATTAATCCTGGGACAGGATAAGTAGATCCAGATTGGCCGCCCGTATTGCCATTCTCATCTTGGAAGACCCTAACGTAATCAACTAACAGACGTTGAGGAAATACAGTTGATGTATTTGGACTTCCTGGCAAGTTGCCGCCTACGGCGATATTGAAGATGAAGAAAAACTCTTTTTGGAATGCTTCTAGAGATGCCGAGTCATCTATCGACATAATGTGATACTGCACATCATCGATATACCACTTAATTTTGTTACTGTCCCAAACAATACTATAAACGTGGAAGTTATTGGATAGGTTTTCAGACATCAACTTTGTATTACCAAAGTAGGTCGGTGAGTAGTCTGTGGTCAGACCACCAACATTCCAATGAGCGGTGCCAAGTACCCGGTTATCTTTACCGCTGCCACCGCCTACCATTTCCATGATGTCAACTTCACCACAATAGGGCCAGCTCACCTCGGTAATGTTTTTACCTAGCATCCAAAGGGCGGGCCATATTCCTTGCCCTTCAGGCATTCGAGCTCGAATATCGATACGCCCATACTGAAAGTTTTGCTTTCCCTGAGTTTTTAAGCGAGCGGATGTGTAGTTTCTGCCACTATAGGACTCTTGCTGAGCTCTGATGACCAACATGCCATCTTTTAGGTAGGCATTTCTATTTGTGTAATACTGAAGTTCATTGTTTCCCCAGCCATTGCCGCCAATGTCGAAACCCCAATAGTTAGTGTTGATGTCTGTACCGGAAAATTCATCAGACCAAGTAAGACCATATCCCTCATAAGATTCAGGCGTTGTGTAGCCTGTGTATGTTGGAATAATCCACCCATCATCAGCCTTGGGTTGTTCCGGATTTTCACCACCATCAGTATCTTCCCAACGCACATTATCTAATTGAAAGACCGTATCGGTGTATTGCGTTGCCCAAATAACGATTCCGGTATTAATTGTGGCGAGGGATAGACCATCAGCAACCAAATCATCAATTTCTATTGTTACAGTTTCCCAACCATTATTTCCTTGAACACCGAGATTTTGGTCACTAGAGGTACAAGGATAGATACAATCCAATTTCATGCTGTAATTGCTATCACCACTAATGGTCTTGATATCAAATATGAGTTGGCCACCTGCGTATCTTGACAAATCTCTACCCATAGAGGCCTTAAAATAAAAGATCGCCTGCTGGCCTTCAGAGCTATGCTCAATCTCAAGAACAATTCCTCTGTCGTCATCCTGCACGAGTTGCCAAGCAATATTGGGGCAACTTTCTCCCCCATCATTGGAACATTCACCCCAGTTGATTCCAGAATCAGCGGCGTTCATCCCCTTATCCCACCCAGAATCCACTTCACCATCAATAAACACATTGAGTACCACCTTCGAAGAGGTAACCTTTACAGTGCGCGAGTCATTCGCCTCATTACCTGCGTTATCAGTGGCAGTATAAGTGAGGGTATAAGTGCCAGCAGTTGCGGTATCAACAGAGCCAGTAGTCACCACAGTGATGGACCCATCTACCGTATCTACAGCAGTCGCACCCGCATCGGTATAGGTCGAGTCTTGCTCAATTTCTAAAGCCGTCTCACCCACCAAGGTAATCACCGGCGCTGTAGTGTCAGCCACCGCCACTGTGCGAGTTAATACCCGAGATACATTACCCTCACTGTCAGTAGCTGAGTAACTTAAGGTATAAACACCCGCCGTATCAGAATCGACCAACCCTGCAACCGTTACCGTGACGGAACCATCAATAAAATCTTTGGCCGTCGCACCAGCATCAACATAACTGGTTGCCTGCTCATGGTTAATCGTGGCACTGCCATTGAGTGTGATGTAGGGTGCCTGTGGCATTAGAGTAGCCATATAGGTCTCTAGCCCAGCGCTATCTGTCAGAGTCGCTCCACTACCAATAACTCCTGCCGTTAAGATATTTCCATCTAGACCAAATAGGTATCTCAGCAGCAACAACCCATCAGTCAATGCATCAACTTCACCATTTCCATCGATATCACCTGAACTGGCGTAAATAGTAGCTAATTCTTGTTCTATATCTGACGCGGTGGTGTATTGCGCATCGCTAGCGACAACGCCGCTAATTAGTGGGTCTCCGGTCAACCCAAAGGCATAGCGTAAAAACAACAAACCATCGGTTAACGCATCCGCTCGACCATCACCATCAATGTCCCAATCGCCAGAGGCTATTGCTGATCTGAGTGTCTCTGACTGAGGGCCTGTGTTATAGACAGGATCATCCGACTGTGACTTGGCTGCACTTAGAGAGGTGAGCACAAAAAGAGTAAGAAAGAAAAAGGTTATCTTTACTAGGTATTTGTAAATAGTCATTGCCGCCGTTTTAAAATTGCTCTAATTAGATTCATAATCGACATATTCTAGTTGGTAATTCAAGCTAAAGCCTCTTCGAAGTGATTATTTTTCAATAAAACTAGACGAACAGCAAGGGAATTGCGGTGAAAGGAGGTAACGTTGGGTGGGTTACTTTCGCAATCCATTGACATCGTATTAAGAGACTTTGTATTCTCATTTACACATCGGTAGATGCATAGTCGTCAGATCCAGACGATGTTGCTGAACAGCTGAATAACTATTAAAACAAGTGGAGTTAATGGATGTTAATAACTAAGGTTCGCTACATAATTTTTCTTCTGTCCGCTGTATTCTCTTCTTTGGTAGCTGCGAATTACGATTTGGTGATCGCTAATGGTCGAGTCATCGATCCTGAAACTGGCCTCGATGGTATCCGTCACCTGGGCATTATCGCTGGTGCTATTGAATCCATCTCGACGAAACCTTTGCTGGGGGATAAAACCATCGACGCTGAAGGATTGGTAGTCGCGCCGGGGTTTATAGATATTCATAGTCATACGCCCACCAAATTGGGTCAAAAGATGAACCTGCTAGATGGTGTTACGACCCAGCTAGATATGGAGGCTGGTGCCTTCCCAGTGGATTTTTTTGGGCAGGACTACAAAAACGGAGCCCAACTAAATTACGGGGCGTCAGTGGCACACTTCGCAGTCAGATCAAAGGTGATGGAAGGTATTAGAACTGAATATATTCTTGGCAGCACCGATCCATTGCATATGAACGGAAAATCTTGGACCACGCCAGCCAGTTCGGAACAAATTGAAACCATGCGCGTTATGATAAACCAAGGTATTGACCAAGGTGGATTGGGTATTGGGGTGCTACTTGATTACCTTACCTCGGCGGTGTCCGCGGATGAACTGCGTATGCTATTTGAGGTGGCAGGCGAGCGGCAGGTGCCGATTCATATCCATGTTCGTCGCGGTTACACTGGCGATACCGCAGGTCTGATTGAAGTTATTAATCTGGCAAAAGAAACCAAGGCACCCTTGTTTGTCGTGCATATCACCCACAACGCCATGGGAAGGGTGGGTGAATGGTTACAAATGATAGATGAGGCGAATAGTGCAGGTGCCAATATCGCTACAGAGACGCTTTCTTACGCGGCAGGTGGCACCAGTATTTCGGCGGATGTGTTTCGATTTCGTGATTGGCGAGGTATGTTTGATATTACTTACGAAGATGTTCAGTGGGTTGCTACTGGTGAATGGTTGACCAAAGAGACCTGGGAAAAATATGCCAAAGAACAGCCTAGGGGGTCGGTTAATCATCACTACGTTAAAGAAGACTGGATAGAAACGGCCATGCAATGGCCGCGGATGATGGTAGCAACGGATGCTTTACCAGCGATTGATTTAAGTATAAAAACCAATCCTAATGTGGCCGGTACTTTTTCTCGAGTATTAGGCCACTATGTGCGCGATACGGGCTTGCTAACTCTATCGGATGCGCTGGCGCGGCTGAGCCTGTATCAGGCCCAATGGTTGTCTCAGGCATCGTCTAGTTTTGATAAAAAGGGTCGTATTCAAGAGGGTGTAGATGCTGATATTGTGATTTTTAATGCTAGCACAGTGCAAGCTAACGCAGCTTATGGCGACCCTTATCAGGCGCCGACTGGGATTCCGTTTGTCATTGTTGGCGGTCAGTTGGTGGTTAAGAATGGAGTGTTGATTGATGGTGTATATCCAGGCAAGCGACTCTTGGGTAAAGTTGTGAGTACACCACTCTAATCGCCAATTTGGTATAATGTTTGTCGTTCAAAAGTTCCCGTTAATTAGCAGATCGATATATTTTAAGCTGTATCAAAAGGGTTGTTCATGTCAGATAAGTACCTCACTTGCGCACTGTACAAATTTGTGTCGCTGCCCGACTTCGAGTCGCTTCAGACACCTTTGCAAGCAATCATGTCTAAAAGTAATGTGTTTGGTACCCTGCTGCTGGCGTCTGAGGGTATTAACGGCACTATTTCGGGACTTCCCGCAGATGTCGGAGCAGTGCTGGGTTGGTTAGAGCAGCAACCTCAGTTATCTAACATTGGTCAGAAAAACTCTTATCACAGTGAAATTCCTTTCTACCGCACTAAGGTTAAACTGAAAAAAGAGATTGTCACTATGGGTGTCGAGGGTATAGACCCTAAACAGGTTGTAGGCACCTATGTTAAACCCAGTGATTGGAACGCTCTTATTTCGGATCCTGATGTGTTGGTCGTGGATACGCGTAATGACTATGAGGTAGAGATAGGTACTTTTAAAAATGCCATCGACCCACAGACAAAAACCTTTCGAGATTTTCCAGCTTGGGCACAGAAAAACCTAGATCCAGAGAAACATAAAAAAGTTGCCATGTTTTGTACTGGTGGAATTCGTTGCGAGAAGTCAACGGCCTACATGAAGGAGCAGGGTTTTGATGAGGTTTATCACCTTGAGGGTGGGATTCTTAAATATTTAGAAGAAGTACCCAAAGACCAAACCCTATGGCAAGGCGAATGTTTCGTGTTCGACAATCGAGTTGCAGTTGATCATGATCTCAAGCGTGGTTCTTATGATCAGTGCCATGCCTGTCGAATGCCAATTACCGAACAAGAAAAAAGTTCTGAGTTCTATCAACAAGGTTTGTCCTGTCATCACTGCCATGATGTTGTAGAAGAAGATCGTAAGCAGCGCTTTGCAGAGCGTCAAAAACAGGTAGAGTTAGCTAAACTGAGAGGCGAAGAGCACATAGGCAGTGCTGCTTTTGACGCTACTGAGCGCCGCCGAGCAGCCAAAAAAGCGCAAAAACCAATAGGTAACGGCTAAGAAATCATCCCATGCTGGGTTACAGGAAACCATTCAATGAAAGAATTAGATCGCTGGCATGCCCAAGTAAGAGAAGACATTATTGATCCCGACAGGCCAATTTTTGATCCTCACCACCATCTTTGGAGGGCGAGCCCTCCCTATGAGTTAGACGACCTGTGGGCAGATACTCAATCTGGACACAACATTGTTGGCACTGTGTTTATTGAATGCGGAACCGAATATAGATCTCAAGGTCCCCATCATTTAAGACCTGTCGGTGAGACAGAGTTTGTAAGAGCTCAGGCAGAGCAGTCACAGCTAAATGCA
>JAPKEJ010000009.1 GCA_028822155.1 Porticoccaceae bacterium | reverse complement strand
AACCTGTTGAAACTGAAAGCGTATTTTTTCAGGTTTGCCCGCACCCCAGAAATTTCCAACAATAGGACTATTGGCGATCATAATACCGATCACCATTAAATTAATCATCGACCAGATACTGCCACCTAGCTGTAATGCGGCTAGGGTATCTGGATCCACCTGACCCGCCATATAGATATCTGTAACGGTCATTCCCACAACAGCAATCTGGCCTAATATTAGAGGGGCAGCCAGGCGTAACAGTGATCGCGCATTATCAATAAATCTTGGCCGAGATACTGCTGATTGGGGGTCTGGGATGGACATCGAGGTATCTTTTCCTGTGTGGCCCACCATCTTCCTTGAATGAGCAATCCAAGGAAAGTTAAATTTCTCCTTTAGCTTAATTAGGGTACTCGCCGGAATGCCGAACAGGGCTGATATTTATTATCAGCGAGTAAATAACAATTCTGCTACACTCCGCGACCGCGAGAGGCTAAATTATTGATTAGCCGATAAATTTCTGTAAATTACTGTGTAAATTACCTTGACTGAAAAAAAAGTAGAAACACCTGTCCGTGAAACATCTGATGTTGTTGTTGAGCAGGAAAAGAAACCAGCCAATCGAACTCGAGGCAGTAATGGCAAGCCGTGGGATCTTTCGCAGTTTAAGGTTTCACCCGAGAAAGGTAAGGCCCGATTCCATGATTTTGACTTGCCACTAGAGTTGATGCGGGGTATTCAAGATGCAGGTTTTGAACATTGCACGCCTATCCAAGCGGCTTCGCTGCCCCATACATTAAATGGCCATGATATTGTTGGTAAAGCACAAACGGGTACGGGTAAAACAGCCGCCTTTTTGCTTAAAATTATCACTGACTTGCTTAATCACCCGATTGAGGGTGATCGCTTTATGGGTGAAGCGCGGGCGTTAATACTTGCGCCGACAAGAGAGCTGGCTATTCAAATTGGCGATGATGCTACTCAACTTTTAAAGCACACCAAGTTAAAAGCCCACACCCTGGTTGGCGGTATGGATTACGGCAAGCAGTTACAAAAAATTCAAAAGCATCACTGCGATATTTTGGTCGGCACGCCCGGCCGATTATTAGATTTTGCTAATAACCGCGATGTCTATCTTGATCAAGTTGAAGTGTTGGTTATCGATGAAGCTGACCGTATGCTAGACATGGGATTTATTCCTCAGGTTCGCCGTTTAGTAGGTTTGACACCCAAACGCGAAGACCGACAGTCACTATTATTCTCGGCGACTTTTACCCCTGAGATACTTCGCTTATCTAATAATTGGACTGACAACCCGGTTACCGTTGAGGTTGGCGCTGAACGTATTGCGACTGACACTGTTGATCAGAAAGTCTATATCACGACAGCGGCAGAAAAATTCACGCTGTTAAGTAATATCTTGTCTAAGGATGATGTTGACAATGTTATTGTTTTTGCAAATCGCAGAGATATCTGTCGCAGACTCGAAGAGAAGCTTGTTAAGCAGGGTTTCAAAACAGGTTTATTGTCTGGAGATGTGCCTCAAAACCGCAGAATGAAAACGTTGGACGCATTCAAATCGGGTTCTTTAAAGGTAATGGTAGCCACAGATGTCGCAGGGCGTGGTATTCATGTCGACGGAATCAGTCATGTTATTAACTATACGCTTCCAGAAGAGCCGGAAGACTATGTTCATCGTATAGGGCGAACAGGCCGTGCCGGTAAAACAGGCACATCAATAAGTTTTGCCTGTGAAGACGATGCGTTCTTATTAGAACCCATCGAAAAGTTGCTTGGCATGAAGCTGGCCTGCAATATGCCGGAGGAAAGTTTAGTACAAGCCCTGCCTAGTAGACAAAAGTCTGCGCCTAAAAATTCTGCTCCCAAAAAAGCTGCGCCTAAAAAACCAGCAACCAAGGCTACGCCCGTTCAGGCTGCCATCGTAGATAAGCAGCTTAAGCCTGACGGCGAAACAGTAAAAGAAGACTAGCTGTTCGTTTAATCACGGTGCTGGCGGCACCACAGCAAGCTGCCAGCGACGACTGACGCGGGCAGCATCACAAGGTTAACCAGCGGCACGGCTGAGGCCAGCATTGCGCTAATTCCGAATCCAATTGAATTCAACCTGTTGGCGCCAACTTTTTTGCGCAGATCTCGAAACTTAACACCATCGCTATCTGCGGCATAATCCAAATACTGTAAACACAGGCACCAAGCCGCCCAGCTAGTCACAATGATTGGCGCAAGAAGATTAACTACCGGAATAAAACTCAGTATTAAGCTAACAATACCGACCCCCACTGTTCTTGGCAGAAAATAACCAATCAAATGCACCTCCCGAAGCACACTCTGCCAAGCCGTTTTTAAAAAGTGTTGATTCACAGCGTCATTGCTCTGTTTGCCGTTAGTTTCTGAGGCTATTATTCGCTGGGCAATCACGCCATAAAATGGCGAGCCAATAAGGTTGGCTATAATAGTGAAGATAAAGGCATAAATCGCGAGGGCTAAGACGGCAAATAAAAACCAAATTATCCAAGCCAGCCACTGCAGCCATTCGGGAATAGAGGCGGTTATTGCAGTGATCCAGCTCTGCAACCACTGCGCGGCAAAACCGGTGGCAGATACAAACAGTACAATATTAATCAGCAGAGGAACGACAACCAACCAACGTATATCTGGCCGCCATAACAACCTAAAACCCTCAAGTATAAGAGAGGGCCCACCGGTCACGGTAGTCATCAATTGGGGTTGTCTGTCGATTATTCCCTCCTAAAAGCTTTTTAGCGTTGACTAACGTGGCTCTTATTGAGCGATGTTGCGATTACTAACCAGAGTGGCGCATCAGACGTTGTTTTTGACGATCCCAATCCCTCTCTTTGTCATCCATCCGTTTGTCATAGGTGGCCTTGCCCTTGGCGAGCGCAATCTCACATTTAATTAGGTGATTCTTCCAATAAAGGGCGGTGCAGACAGCGGTGTGACCTTTTTGATTAACGCCTTCTTCAAGCTTTTGCAGTTCCCGATGATTCAGCAATAACTTACGAGTTCGTTTGGCATCGGTGACGTAGTGAGTAGATGCAGATAACAGAGGTGTTATGTTGGTACCGATTAACCAAGCCTCACCATTCTTAATAAACACATAGGTGTCGGTGAGATTAACTTTGCTTTCGCGCAGGCTTTTAACTTCCCAGCCGAGCAACACCAGACCGGCCTCGAATTTCTCTTCGATAAAATAGTCATGCTTCACTTTTCTGTTCAGCGCGATGGTGCTTGATTGTTGCTTGGGTTTCTTTTTAGTCATGGTGCAATTATACGTTGCACCTGTCTTTTGTCATGAATTATTGTTAATTGACCCTAAAAACTAATTAGATCGGTCAATGATTAGGTTAGTTGGTTGTGAGTGAGTACAATTTCCACTGGTTTAATGGAGATACTCTTATGGGACTGCAGCAAAAAGGAATGCATGGTGCTTGGGCTAGTCGTTGGACGTTCATTATGGCAGCGACCGGCTCCGCAGTTGGACTTGGGAACATGTGGAAATTTCCTTATGTTGCCGGCAGTAACGGCGGCGGAGCATTTGTACTGATTTATCTTGGCTGCATATTATTGATTGGTGTTCCCGTGATGATGGCTGAGGTTTTAATTGGTCGCCATGGTCGTCAGAGCCCAATCAACTCTATGCGTGAGGCGGTTACCGATAGTGGCGCTAATAGTCGATGGCAGGTCGTAGGGTGGCTTGGTGTGCTAGCGGGCATGCTCATTTTGTCATTTTATTCTGTTATTGCCGGTTGGGCTTTAGATTATATCTTCTTAATTTCCTCAGGGGATTTACAGGGGATTAATGGTGCTGTAGCCAGCGATAAATTTTCAGAGCTGTTATCTGACCCTGGTCGATTAATCATGTGGCAATCTATCTTTATGGTTCTTTGCGTGGCCGTAGTCGTTGGGGGTGTTAAAAAAGGTCTTGGGATAGCCGTTGAGACATTGATGCCATTGTTGTTTTTAATGCTTCTGTTGCTATTAGTTTTTAGTATTTTAAAGGGAAATTTTAGCGCTGCAGCGAGCTTCTTATTTAGCTTTGATGTTGAGGCACTGACTTGGCGCGGTGTTCTAGAAGCCATGGGCCAAGCGTTCTTTACTCTGAGTATCGGGATGGGTGCGATTATGGCCTATGGTGCTTACATGCCGCAGAATGCCAATATTGGTAAGACCATTTTGATTGTTGCTTTGTTCGACAGTTCGGTGGCTATTATCTCTGGGCTTATTATTTTCTCAATTGTCTTTGCAACGCCCGGAATAGAACCTACCGAAGGTCCAGGCCTAATGTTCATTAGTTTGCCGGTAGCCTTTGGCAGCATGCCTGGAGGTCTTTTAATAGGGGCAATTTTCTTTGTGTTGGTATCCATCGCAGCGTGGAGCTCGGCTATCTCTCTACTGGAGCCCTGTGTTGCTTGGTTGATGGAAGCAAAAAATATAGGGCGAGCTCGAGCGAATATAGTCATTGCAGGGACTGCCTGGGTGTTGGGCTTAGGGAGCGTTTTTTCGTTTAATATTTGGGCTGACTACAAAATCGCTGGATTTACCTTCTTTGATTTTCTTGATTTCCTTACTGCTAATATCATGCTGCCGATAAGTGGCTTGCTGATTACCCTGTTCGTTGGTTATGTGCTTAAAAAGGATGTGATTAACTTTGAGATGGAGGGCTCCTCTAAAGAAGTGCTAGCTTTGTGGCAGGTGACCATAAGGTATATTGCTCCCGCTGCTATTGCGGTAGTATTTATAATGGGTGTATACGATAAATTTTTTGTGTAAAGGTGATATTTTTTGGCCAGAATTAAGCGCTCGGCGTTAGTAATGTACTCTGATCGTGCAATGTATGATTTGGTTAACGACGTACCAAACTATCCGTTATTTATGGAAGGTTGCCGTTCAGTTGAAGTGCTAGAGTATACCGATGAGGTCATGGTGGCGCGTCTTGATTTAAAGAAGTCTGGCGTTGGTCTTAGTCTGGTGACGAAAAATTTTCTTAAGGCACCCAATGAAATTACTATGACGTTAGAAGACGGGCCTTTCAAAAGTTTTCGCGGCCTTTGGACTTTCACCGCCTTGACAGAAAATGCTTGTAAGGTCGAGCTTGATCTGAACTTTGAGTTCAAAAGTAAGGGTTTAAGTTTAGCGGCATCCAGTCTTTTTTCGGGGGTTGCTAACGGTTTGGTAGATTCATTGTGTCAACGGGCGGAGCAGGTTTATGGGACTAAACATGTCTGAAGATCCGTCTATGATTACGGTCGAAGTCGCTTATGCATTGCCTGAAAGGCAGGTTTTGTATGAGCTTTCGGTGTCCAAGGGCACCACAGCAATCGAAGCAATAGGACAATCTGGTGTTGTAGATAAATTTCCTGAAATCGATCTAGCGACTAGCAAAGTAGGGATATTTTCTCAGGTGTTGGGGGCGAAAGGGCTTGCCGGTCCCGAAGTCTACGAACTCAAAGCGTTAGATCGGGTGGAGATCTATCGGCCATTATTGTTAGACCCAAAAGAAATTCGGCGTCGTCGAGCCGAGCAGGCTAAAAAGAACAAGTAAATTTCGATTAGCATTACCTGTTAAACGAAAACCTGATTTTGCGGTTTAGTTTTTCGCTAATCTATCGGTTCAACTGGATGATGGGTCAGCTTGAGTCGATATTGAAGTTGGCGCGTAGTCGCCAGTAATGCGGTCGAGTTTATCTTCATTGTCAAAATAAACGGTCACGTTCTCTTCGGTTTTCTCTCCAGCTGCAGAAACCCTGCGGTAAATATAATCCCAGCGCGCTTGATTAAAGGTGTCTGCAATTAGGGGCGTACCTAAAACAAACCTGACCTGTGACTTCGTCATACCTGGCAATAGCTTATCAACCATATCTTGATCGAGAATATTACCTTGCTGAATGTCGACTTTGTGCACGCCAGGAAATTTAATCCAACTGCAGCCAGTGCTAATTACAGACAATAGGATTAGGCTGAGGGTAAGTTTTCGCATTGACGGGCTTCCAGTTAGTGTCGGGAAGGGTGATAATAACCAATTAGCGCACTATAAAGAAGAGTAAATATGAATCAAAAAGATCAGGAACTAAAAAAGGTTGGGCTCAAGGTTACATTGCCCCGAATAAAGATCTTACAGATTTTAGAGGACTGCCCTGATTGGCATATGACCGCTGAGGACATATACCAAACTTTACGAGATGCCCAAGAAGATGTCGGTATTGCGACAGTATATCGAGTGTTAACTCAATTCGAGGCGGCTGGTCTCATTACACGGCACAACTTTGATAGTGGCCCTGCCATTTATGAGCTTGATAAAGGTGATGGCCATGATCATATGATCTGTACAGAAACGGGTAAAGTTGTCGAGTTCCACGACCCTGAAATCCAAAAGAGGCAAGAGCAGATTGCCCTAGCAAACGGATTTAGTGTAGTAGGTCATAGTTTAGTCTTGTATGTAAAACCGATTACGTAAAGCTAACTCCCAATAACAAACACGCAAACGGATGAGCTAAATTCGCGCTTATGGTCACTCTGCAGCAACTAGAAGATTTTTTTAACGCATGGGCTGACATGATGTGGAGCACGCCATTGGTGGTGTTGCTTGTCGGAGGTGGCCTATTCTTTATGGTGTATTCGCGGTTTCAACCTTACCGTTACTTTGGCCATGCGATTGAACTTTTACGCGGTAAATTTAGTGACCCTAAAGATCCTGGTCACATCCCCCATTCACAGGCTCTTTCCACGGCACTATCAGGTACCTTGGGTCTAGGTAATATTGCCGGAGTTGCTATCGCTATTAGTGTTGGTGGTCCAGGCGCTGTGTTCTGGATGTGGGTTACCGCGATTGTGGGTGTAGCAACAAAGTTTTATACCGCCTCCCTTGCGGTTATGTATCGTGGCAAAGATTCGTCTGGAATCTTACATGGTGGTCCGATGTACGTGATCATGGAGGGCATGGGGAAGCGCTGGTACCCATTGGCAGCATTGTTTGCTGCTGCCTGTCTGATTGGTGCGCTGCCTATTTTTCAAGCCAACCAATTTATACAACTATTACGCGATGTCGTTGCAATTCCAGCTGGCTGGGCGAGCCCTGACGAGCACTTTACGTTTGACCTTGTAGCCAGCTCAATGGTAGCCATTTTAGTCAGTTTAGTGGTTGTTGGTCGTATTGAGCGGATTGGTCGTCTAACCGTACGTCTCGTGCCTTCAATGGTGCTTTTGTATCTATTTATGACGGTGTCTGTCTTGTATACCTTTGCAGGTGACATTCCTGCAACACTATTATTAATTGTCACTGACGCCTTTACCGGTGAGGCCGCTGCTGGAGGTTCTATAGGGGCAGTCATTTTAATTGGTGTTCGTCGTGGCGCATTCTCCAATGAGGCGGGCATTGGCACTGAATCGCTGGCTCATGGCGCAGCCAAGACAACTGAGCCTATTCGTGAAGGAATCGTAGCGATGGTTGGACCGGTGATTGATACCTTGTTGGTCTGTACCTGCACTGCTTTAATTATTTTGCTTACCGGTGTCTGGGAGACCGACGCAGGCGTTCAGGGTGTGACGCTAACGGCCAGAGCTATTGAGCAGGTCTTTCCAGTGACGGGCATGTACCTGTTGCTGGTCATGGTTGGTCTACTGAGTTTTAGTACGATGGTTACTATGTGGTTCTATGGGGTGAAATGCATGGGTTTCCTGTTTGGAACGAAACGCCAGTATTGGTATTCCCCAATTTATCTAGCCTTGCTTGTGGGTGGTGCGGTGGTTTCTATGGATATAGTCAACGGCCTTATCTTGGCTACCTATGCAACGATGGCAATCCCTACCATGATCTCTGCGCTTTACTTGTCACCCAAGGTCAATCTTGCGGCAAAAGCCTACTTCGCGAAATTAGACAAACCAGACGAGTAGGCTTTTACGCACTTTTAGTCTTGGACTTGGATTTTCTAAAGCAGATTTTCGATATGTTTTTTAATCGATTTAGGCTTAGTCATCGGTGCAAAACGTTCTGTGACATTGCCTTCTCGGTCTACTAAAAATTTGGTGAAATTCCATTTAATACTGTCGGTTATTAAGCCCCCAGCTTCTTTAGTTAGATAGCGATAAAGGGGATGTTGCTGGCTTCCATTGACATCAACTTTTGCCATCACAGGGAAACTTAGGCCGTAGTTAAGTTGGCAGAAGTCTTGAATAGTTTCGTCACTACCAGGCTCCTGGGCACCAAATTGGTTGCAGGGCATGGCAATTATCACTAAGCCTTGCGTGTGGTATTTGTCATGAAGCGCCTGCAAACCCGTATATTGGGGCGTAAAGCCGCATTTGCTGGCGGTATTAACGATAAGTAATACCTTGCCGCGATAGTCTTCTAGGTCTTTATTCTCTCCAACGCTATTATTGACGCTAAAATCGTAGATTGAATGACTCTGACTCATATTGAATCTCCTGATTATTTAAAACAATGTTCCTTGGAGGGGAAGGTTCCATCTCTTACCTCATCACCATAAGCGGTGATTGCTTCTTGAATACTATTGTTGCCATCAAGAAAGTTTTTGGTAAAGCGTGGGAGTCGCTGAGAAATACCCAGCATGTCATGCAGTACCAGCACCTGACCGTCGGTATCTGGCCCTGCACCTATGCCTATCACTGGTATGGAGAGCGCCGCAGATAACTGGCCGCCAAGTTTGGATGGCACGCATTCAATAACAATCAGATCAGCACCCGCTTCCTCGAGTATTTGGGCTTCTTCGATCATCTGAGCGGCAGCTTCGTCTTCTTTGCCCTGTACTTTATAGCCACCCAGCTTATGGACTGACTGAGGCGTTAGACCCACATGACCGCAAACGGGAATCCCTCGTTCGCTTAATAAGTAAACCGTATCGGCAAGCCATTCCCCACCTTCTACTTTGACCATCTGAGCACCTGCCTGCATTAAAATAGCGGCGTTATCCAGCGCTTTAACTTCCGTGGAATATGACATAAAAGGCATATCGGCAATAAGTAGAGATCGATTATTACCTCGTTTCACAGCTGCTGTGTGATAGGCCATTTCATCAACGGTGACAGGAATGGTGCTGTCTCTCCCTTGGATGACATTCCCTAATGAATCACCTACCAATGATACTTCGATACTTGAGTTTTCGATTAATCGTGAAAAGGTATAGTCGTAAGCTGTAATGGCGGCGAACTTTTCACCACTGATTTTCATTCCATTTAAACTGCTTATGGAGATCGTTTTCATTGCTGACTAACTCCTCTGACTTGGTAAGGTCGGCAACAGTACTTAGTTTCGACTAGGATGACAAGGCGAGTTTCCCTTCTAGGGAATGCGGATTGTAGTAGTGCCGACCCGATTTGGTCTGCAATATATATCTAACCAAATTTTGGTAGTCATCTTCGCCCTTTGCCAAATTGATGACAGAAGTATTAACAATTAATAGAGGCGTATCATCATAGTGATAGAAAAATTGTGTATAGGCATCATTTAGTTGTTGTAAATAGGACTGCTCAATGGGCTTTTCAATGGCATTTCCACGCTTCTGAAGGCGTTCGTAAAGGGTGGCAGTAGGCGCTTGTAAGTAAATGACTAGATCAGGTTTTGGGAGGTCAGTAATAATATTATCGTAAACTGTTTGATAAAGCCGATATTCATCGTCATCTAAGGTGACTCTAGCAAATAATGGGTCTTTTTCGATTAAGAAGTCTGATACACGAACTTGCTGAAAGATATCGCCTTGGCGCAGCGCCTGCAGTTTTTGCAGTCTTTGGAATAAAAAATGTAGCTGAACCGGAAGGGCATGGGTGCGGCGATCTCTATAAAACCGCTCGAGAAATGGATTTGTCTCTGCCTCTTCAAGTAATGTTTCATAATTAAAGGAAGCGGCCAGGCGTTTGGCCAGCGTGGTTTTTCCAACGCCGATAGGCCCTTCAACGGCAATGTAACTAGGCAGCGATGCATCCGAAATTTCTATATCTAAATTCTTAAATAGACTCTCTTCCACGGTGAACCTCTGTTGCTCTTAGGGTTAAAACCTACAGTCTAAAGATACCTTGCTCGGGGCAGTTTGCCAAGAGCTTGGCGACACTTTGGCCATCAGGGAGTGATAAATCTGGGTTAAGGTCTAGCAGGGGCGCCAAGACAAAGGCGCGATCTGCAATTCTGGGGTGGGGAATGGTCAGTCTTGGTGTATTTATTGTTAGGTTCCCGTACATCAGCATGTCTAAATCAAGCGTTCTTGCGCCCCAGCGAATACCTCGTTCCCGATCATGTTGCTGTTCGATGAATTGTAACTGGTCTAGTAAGTCTAGAGGATCAAGCTGAGTCTCTATAAGCGCTGCTGCATTAATATAGTCAGGTTGAGCCCCAGGGCCAATAGCTTTAGTTCTGTAGTTAGACGAAAGGTTTACAAGTGTTATTTGACTATGTGTTGCTAGAGTTTCGAGGGCTTGCTTAAGCTGCTCCACTGGTTCACCCATTGCTCCAGTAAGGTTGCTACCCAAGCCAATATAGACCGGTTGCATTAGTCTTGGGAATCCTTTTTACGCCGCGGACCTCTACTACGACGCCTCTTATTACCAGTATTACTTACTAACTCAGACATTTTCAGCTTTTGTTCCTCGTCAGCTTCCTGATATTGAGTCCACCAGTCACCGAGTCCGGCCAAATCTTCTCCAGCTTGCTCACGCAATAAAATAAAGTCATAGGCAGCTCGAAAGCGTGGATTTTCTGATAAGCGTTTGGCGCGATGTCCACCGCGGCGTGGCAATTGTAACTGCAAGTCCCATATTTCTCGCATCGGCATAGTAAAACGTCGAGGAATGGCGGTAACTGTAACTTGCTTGGCGATCACTTCACCTGCGGCTTTGCTTAGGGCGTAAGTAGCAGAATTGCCTCGATCAGCATATTGTGCGGCGAGTTTTTCAACGGCTGGCCACAATAGGGCGGCATATATAAATGCTGGGGTAACTCTTTTGTTCGAGCTAATACGAATATCAGTATTAATAAATGCTTGCTCTATTAATCGAGCGGCATTGTTACTTTTATCTTTGATTAAATGCGCAACTTGCGGAACCAATTGATCGAAAAGCTGGTATTCGCAAAGCAGCTTATACGTTGACGCACCGTTGCCACTCATAAAAAGTTTAAGCGTTTCATCAAAAAATCGAGGTGGCGAGACATGAGCAAGGTCGGCAGCGAGCTTGCTCATTGGTTTAGCTGTGCGTGGCTCGATACTAAATGAAAGCTTTGCAGTAAATCTAGCTACGCGAAGAAGTCGGACGGGATCTTCTCTAAAACGTGTTGCGGGATCGCCAATCATTCGTATCGTACGATTACTTATATCCTGTAGTCCGTCAGTAAAATCATGGATAGTGTTATCGCTGGGGTCGTAATAAAGCGCATTAACTGTAAGGTCTCTGCGTTCTGCATCATCGGTGACTGAACCAAAGACGTTATCTCGCGTCAACATGCCGCTCTTGCTTTGCTGACGAAGGGGTACATTCTTCTTCGATGTTTTAACTTCGCCATCTTGATTTGAGCGAAAGGTTGTAACCTCGATTAGCTCGCGACTGAATTGGACGTGAACAATCTGAAATCGTCGACCGATGATCCTGGACCGCCGAAATAATGCTTTGACCTCTGTTGGTTCTGCATTGGTGGCGACATCAAAATCTTTTGGCTTTAATCCTAACAAAAGGTCGCGCACAGAACCGCCAACAACATAGGCATCAAATCCAGCATTTTGCAGTGTATCCACTACTTGATGGGCATTGCGGCTAATCATTTTAGAGGTTAGCCCATATTGTCCGGCGTCGGATACAGTTCGATCTGAAAACTCAGACTGCGACAGTTTTTTATCAAAAAACTTAATAATGCGTTCAAGCATTTATGGATTACCAATGGGTCAATTTGAAACAAGAGTTTAGCAGATGATGACAAGACAGATGCGAATTATTGGCAAGAGGGCGTATCTAGTCTGCTTTCTAAGTTATTGATCAGATAGTAAAAAGGGAATGTCTCTCGACATTCCCTTTCAATGAGCTTTAAGGCCTGAGCCTATCGAACCCTCGCAATCAACTACTATTTTTATTATTTATTGTTATTGTTATCCAGAAATTTAAACTGGCAGGCCCCATTTTAAGTAAAAATGAATTTACATCAAGTAATTACTGAAATATTTTTTTTTTACAGGTGTTCGATGCTTATTAACTGGCGTCGAAATTAAAATTTAGCCTTCAATAATGAGCGAGTCAATTAAGTTTTCTTTCTGTTGATACCTAATTTACTACGGCGTTGCCAAAGGCTCTTGCGGCTGATACCCAATTTCTTAGCTAGTTCTGTTTCGCTCATCTGGACCTGATTATTTAATACAAAGTTAGTAAAATAATCTTCCAAAGACAGATCCGCAGTGATAGGCGCAGCGACACTACTTTCGGTTAATTCTTGGGTTTCAATTTTATTTTCTGATGCCAGGCGAAGCATTGATGGAGAAATCAGGGTTTCAGGTTCGAGTAATATGGCCGCCTGATAGAGTACATTTTTAAGTTCACGAACATTTCCTGGCCAATCGTAATTTGTCAGCGCGCTCATACCCTTAGGAGAAAGGGCCACCGGCATGCCAAGTTCCACCGAAAAACGGGCCAGAAAAGATTCAGCAAGTTGCGGGATATCAGATTTATGATCTCGAAGTGTAGGCATTTGGATAGTCACCACGTTGATGGCGAAGAAAAGGTCTTCACGGAACTTACCTTCCTCACAACGCTCTTTTAAATCAGTCTCTGCCGAGATAAGGCAGCGCAATGACGTGTCTTTGACTAAGTTGCACACAGTCTTCTGGAAAAACATAGGCAGTTCGCCCACATTACTCAGGAACAAGCTACCAACTTTACCTTCCACCGCCAAAACATTTGTTTGCTTGAGTTGATCTTCAGTAACAGTCGCACAGTCAATAGTGATGAAAGGTTTATCCGCTGAGCCACCAATATTGTGGATGGTCCTGGCGATGGTTCGTTTCCCGCAGCCACTGGCGCCTAAAATAAGGACTGGTGCTCTGGTAGGAGCGGTCTTATGGATTGTCTTAAGAATATGAATAATGGCGGGGCTACTGCCGAGCAGAGGTTGATAATCGTCAATGTTAGTCAATGTCTTTTTTTGATGATCATTGGTTATGCGATTAACTGAATGCACTAATTCCTCATGATCAAAGGGTTTGGAAATGTAATCTACAGCCCCTTGTCGCATGATGTCGACAGCAGAACGCAGACTTGCATAGCTAGTCATAATAATAACAGGAACCTTGCCTGCTAGGCTTATAAGCTGTGCGCCAGAACCTCCCGGTAGTCTAAGATCGCTAATAATTAAGTCGAACTCGTTAAGGTTAAAAGTATTTAGCGCGGCTTTGACACTGACTGACTCGGACACTTCATAGCCGTTCCTTTCCAGTAGTTTAGCTAATGAACCGCGAATAATAGCTTCATCTTCGACCACCAAGATCTTTTTACTAAGACGCGTCATATAGCATCCTCAACCGCTTCCGGAGAGTAAGCGGTGAACCTTAGCGCAACTGTTGTGCCGCAGGTGCCATTTTCGGCTGGGCTTGATATTGATATATCAGCTCCAAGGCCTTTAACCAGTTTAAATACAATCCATAGGCCGAGTCCTGTTCCTTGTCCCGGTTCCTTGGTCGTTACGAAGGGCTCATATAACTGTGATTGAAGGCCTTGTTCGATGCCTGTTCCAGAATCATTGACGGTCACTCTAATAATCTCACAGTCTCGTTCGGCTAAAATTGTAACTTGGCTGTTGGCTGGTGATGCATCACGGCTATTGCTGAGCAAGTTAAGGAATATTTGAACCAATTGGTGATAATCCCCTAAAACTTCCATATCAGGCTCAATGTCAGCAGTGAAGATCACCTTAGATTCCAAATCTCCAAGGGTTAAAAGTTGTATAGCCTCCTCGGCGACATCCCGTAAGTTAACAGGAGTAAACAGCCCTTCTTTTGATTTGTCACCTTTCGAAAAATTTATTAAAGACTCAACGATTCGGTTAATTCGATCAGTTTGGGATAAAATATGTTGTGCAGATTCAAGAATTTGGCTGGGCTCAGTTTCATGTTGTAAGTTCTGTGCAAGACAGGCAATGCCAGTAACGGGATTTCCTATTTCATGGGCCACACCCGCGGCCAAGCGTCCAATAGATGCGAGCCTTTCATTATCGATCGACTTTTGTGTCAGCAATACAGCTTTAGTTTGCTCTTCTATTAGCAATATAACGTCGTCATTACTGGCCTCAAGCGAATCTTCGGTTGATTTTTGCAAGCTAAACCACCTGATACCATTGCTGTTTTCTAGGCGAACATTATCTCTAGCCTTGTCATCACTCGCCAAGAATTCTCTAATTTGAGCTTTCCAAGGTTCAGGCAAATCCATGACCGAACTTCCAAGAGCAGAGTCTTTATCAATGTCTGTGTATGTTGATATAGCCGTATTCCATTTTAAAATCTCACCATTCTGATCAAGAGAAATAACACCTATGGGCAACTTATCCAGTACTTCTCTATGATGCACTCTAAGCTTGTTCAGTTCGCTTGCGATGCCGGTAAGTTGATCACCATGGACAGCAAGGACTGACTCAAGAAGATAAATATCCTCAGGCTCCGAGTGATTAGAAATAGCCCTTGGTAGGGAGTGACTCATAATTCGCTCTGCAGCGAGAATACCAAAGCGTAAGTTTAAAGATGCATTAATGGCGTCACGTAACTGTCGTAGTGAGGCGGGCCTAATCTCCTTGTCATCAAACCCTAATAATTTTAGTGCTGACTCCATTTCGATCTGAGCTTCGTCGCCCAGTGACAAGCCTAATCTTTCAGTTAGCTCTGCAACGCTTTTTTGATTAATTTCCACGCGAACAGGAATATAGACATTGTCGGCCATACAAATGGAAGCAAAGGATTTTTGCTCCTCATCCATTTTCCCAAAAAGAGAAAAAAGAGTACAAAGTGTTATGTTCAGCAGTAGTGCTTCAATCGACCAGACTTCCCATGCTTGCATGCCAAAAAGAAGTGTTTTGTCAATCAGGGGTACGTGCCAACTCCAATCGCCAAATAGCACAGGCAAAGCTAACGTTAACAGCCAGACTAGTATGCCGCCAGCAAGCCCTGCGATGAATGCGGGACGAGACATTTTAGGCAAATACATTGCGGCAATGATACCTGGCATTAGCTGTGCGAGGCCAGCAAAGCCAACTAAATACAGATCGGTAATACTGTGACTTTTGATGTTTAAGCAAAGTGCGATACTGAAAATAACCAGACTGACTGAGACTATAAAGGTACGCCGATTGATCCAAGCGGTTAGGTTTTTTTGATGGTAGAGATTCTTGTCGGGCAATACAACACTGTTGAGAACCATTTTTGCCGACAAAATAGTTAAGACGCTACACAAGGCGATGCCAAGTAGGAGGATACTGGCGGCCCCTAGGCTGGAGACGATAGGGTGACCTACCATCATTGGCATAGTGTATAAATACTGTTGTAGCGACGAAGATGGCTGAAGCGCTAGGCCGCTCCATAACAGGGGGATTAGAGGGATACAAATTAACAATACTAAAAGAGGATAAACCCAGCATGACATGCTCGCTTGACGATCGGAGATGTCTTCGGAGACCAATATATCAAAATTTATAGGGTAAGAAAGGCTAGCGGCTAGAAATACAATAAAGAGACTATAGGATGAATTAAATCTTTTAATAATGTTTTGCTGGTTGCTATCAATAGCCCACTGATTCATTTCGCTGACGCCACCGAAGACGGTATCTGTCACAATCCATGCGGACAAGCCTATCGCGCAGAGCAATAAAATTCCCGCCGCAGCGAGCACCCATCTAAGGGGGTTACTCTCTCTAGCTTGTATAGATTTCCATGATATTAGGCTGATTATGCCAAGTACTGCCAAAATACTAAGCGTTTTTTTATCTTCTCCAAAGATAAAAGTGACCACTGATTCGATGGACAATAGCTGTGCAACTAGCAGCGGAATAACCGACAAAATTGTTACGCTACACGCCCAAATAGCAACGCTTTTGCCGCGATATCTAAAGGTTAAAAAGTCCACCGAGGTGGCAAATCTAACCAATTTACTGAGACGCCGGATTGGAAACAAAATCAACGGTGCAATTACAAATACTAAAGTGAACGCGAATAACGCAAAAATTGCGCTATAGCCATAGCGTCCAGTCATTTCTATGGCTCCGGTTGCTAGTAATACGCCAGTACTGGCAAGCAACGCCAAAGATATTGTTATATTTTGATTTGTGCGATTAGGACTAGTCGCTAGGGCTCGAGATAGAACACAAGCTGCCATCATTACAAAAAGGGTAAAAATCCCTATATTACTGTTCATCAGTCGTCCGGTCGCGCTGCAGTATGTAGGTGGCAAATATCAGTAATGCCCAGACCAAAAAAGGCCTAAACCAGCTACCGCCAAGTTCCAATGCCCACTGGGTGGCAAGAGGAAACACTACAATGGAAAGTAAAAGTAGTGTTGCGACTAATCGGTAATTAAACATAAGCAGCGCATTCTAAAGTGTGTGTCTGAAAGTGACAGAACTGGTGATGTTATGCAAGGTGGCTAGGTAAAGCAAACTAGTCATAGGGATAAACTGGGATGACAAGATTAAAATCCTTCTGGCGCTGGCTTTGTTAAAGAGCGATTAACGTTGGTGGAGTCCCAATGCGAAATAGCCCAAGATAGAATCTCACTCACTGACCCTGTTTTTAAGTCGTTGGCGGGTGATTGATTTAGCCAATTCAGTGCAGCCCAAATATTAAGAGTCTCCTGACCAGGTATTAGGGCCGACGCGAGATTTTGTTTGCTTAGTTTTTGGCCTAAGGCGCTGGTTGCTAAGGGCAAATGAGCATATTGAGGCTGAGTGAACCCCAAGCAACGTTGTAAATAAATTTGTCGTGGGGTGGAATCTAAGAGATCTGAACCGCGCATCACATGAGTAATCTTTTGGTATTGATCATCGACGGTGACCGCTAATTGATAAGAAAATAAATTATCCCTACGGCGAATGATAAAATCGCCGACATCGTGAGCTAATGACTGAGCATGTGGTCCAGCGATTTGGTCCACGAATTCGATTAGATGATTAGGGTGATTCAACTGCACGCGGGTAGCATTGCCTGCCGAAGGGAGATGAGACCGCCGACAGTGATTATCATAAATACCCTGAAGTGCATTGACACGCTGGCGAGAACATTCGCAATGATAAGCGAGATTTTTTTGCTCAAGAATATTTAATGAGTCTTGGTACGCATTCAGTCGAGTGCTTTGAAATAGTACATCGCCGTCCCAGCATAATCCATGGGCTTCTAACTGTTTCAAGATGTGACTGCTCGCACCCTCTATTTCACGGGGTGGGTCTATATCTTCCATCCGAACCAGCCAGCTGCCACCCAATTTTTTGATATCTAAATAGCTAGCTAAAGCACAAGATAAGGACCCGAAATGGAGTGGCCCAGTGGGGGAGGGGGCAAAGCGACCTATGATATTTTCTGGTGACATAGCCTAGACCTACTAGCCTGAGTGTAGGAGGTCTTGCACTAAGCGTAAGACAGCCCAGTATCAATTCCCAGTTAGCTGCTTTTCTTTAATTTCATCAAGAGTTTTACAGTCAACGCAAAGGTCTGCCGTTGGTCGAGCTTCTAGTCTACGAATGCCTATCTCGATACCACACTGATCACAGAAACCATAGTCGTCGTCTTCCACTCTGACCAAAGTCTTGTCGATCTTCTTGATGAGCTTGCGCTCTCTATCTCTAGTCCTAAGCTCTAGACTAAATTCCTCTTCCTGCGTTGCACGATCGGCAGGATCAGGGAAGTTGGCTGCTTCGTCCTTCATGTGGGTCACGGTGCGGTCTACTTCTTCCATCAATTCATTGCGCCACGCCTTCAAAATGAGCTTGAAGTGACCGCGCTGATTTTGATTCATAAATTCTTCGTTTTTCTTCTCTACATAGGGGCTCAATCCATGGAGCGTTGCCGATCCCGGAGCTTTTGCCTTAGACTTAGTAGTGTTCTTTGTATTAACTTTTGCTTTTGCCGTAGCCATGAATTAATTCCGCTGTTGAAATTGACCTAAAATCGCGAGCCGCGTTTATAGAGAAATTTACGCCATTTATCAAGGAAAACTTTCCTTTTTAGGATATTTTTTTTAAAAACCGCTTATTTGAACTAAGTAATAGTAGACCATGGTTGCAATAACATTTTAATTATTGATACTTTAACCCCATCTTGAGGCTAAAGTGCGACCGAATCAGACATTTGAGGCTAGAATTAATGCGAACACTTCCCATTTTATTTCCAGCAACTTTTGTAAAACGCTATAAGAGGTTTTTTACTGATGTCCTTGATCTCCAGAATAATCTTGTCACGGTACACTGTCCCAACACTGGGTCAATGAAGCATTGTCAGGTTGAGGGGACACCTTGCTGGTATTCGCTGTCTGACAACCCCAAGCGGAAATTACCGGGAACCTTAGAAATAGTAACCACTACCCATGGGAATTTAGCTGGAGTGAATACGATTCGCGCCAACTATTTAGTACGTCAGGCTATAGACCGCCAGTTCATCAAAGAATTAACGGGCTATGATCAAGTGACAGCGGAAGTGCGCTACGGTGAAGAGAAAAGTCGTATTGATTTTTTACTCAAGGATACTGCTGGCAGACTCCGTGATTGTTATTTAGAGGTTAAGAATGTGACTATGGACATGGGTAAGGGGCTTGCAACCTTTCCTGATTCGGTAACCAGTCGCGGGACTAAACACCTTCGTGAATTGATCTCAATGGTCGAAGATGGCCATCGCGCGATCTTATTTTTCTGTGTTCAGCTAACGAATGTAGAGCGAGTCGAGGTCGCTGCAGAGATAGATCCTGTTTATGCACAGACGCTGGCGCTAGCAATATCCAGAGGTGTTGAAGTGATGGCTTGGGGAGCTAAGATAAGTTCAGAAGAAATTGTATTACAGAAGCAGATTAATTGTCTTCAAGATCTGCCAAGGCTTGAGCGCGAAGATTAATAGGTGGGCTGGGAAGGTGTTGGTCTGCGGCCACATAAAAATTATTGTCTTTTTGCTTTAATTCAACGCGACTTAGGTGGTCACCTACACAGGGTCCGGCAACACATTTACCAGTATCAATTCCAAATATCGCTCCGTGAGATGAACATTGGATAAAAGCTTTGTCTAAATCGAGAAATTTTCCCGGCATCCAGTTCAGTGGGACACCTATATGTGGGCAGTTGTTCCAATAGGCATAAAGATTATCATTCAGGCGCACGGCAAATAGGGGCCGCTGCTCAATGCTCAGTTCTATGGACTCTTGTTCATCAAGGTCGTCCAAATTACAAAGGAAAATATCTTGTTTAAGCATAGTCTTTATTGTTGGTAGTGTATTTCCCGCATCATGCCGCATAGCGCCCTTGCGTAAAAGCGTTTATTTAGACAAAGATTAGCTGCTGGCACTCAAATGGGGTGTTACTAATCGATCGATTTCGACGCAGATTTTGATTATTTGCCTTGATAGAGGTATAAACTCAGCAATCCACCAATTTATAAGTAAGGTCTAAAACTGATATGGCTGAGTTAGAGGAAGTCGCTGCTGATATTTTGACTGGCCGCACCCATCGGCATTTGGTGGATGTTGCTGTCAGTCAGAATTTACTGACTCAAAAGAGTATTTTGGTTCATCAAAAGGCGCTCAAACCCTTTTTGGCCTTAAAGAGTGAAGCGGAAAAACAAGGTTTTGACCTGTGTATTTGCAGTGGATTTCGTTCATTTGAGAGGCAAATGCTGATTTGGAACGAAAAGTTACTTGGCGACAGGCCGGTTTTGGATGAGTTGGGGGGTCGGATTAACTTGATCGAACTCGATCCGTGGCAGCAGATTCAGGCTGTGCTGCGCTGGTCAGCACTGCCTGGTACATCTCGCCATCACTGGGGTAGTGATTTTGATGTTTATGATGCTAATGCCATGCCCGAGGGTTATCAGATTCAGCTGACAACGAGTGAATGTGAGGGCGAGGGAATTTTCGCGCCCATGCATGAATGGTTAAACAGTGTACTTATTAAGGGGCAACATAAATCCAAAGGGTTTTATCGCCCCTACGCCATTGACCTTGGAGGGGTATCTCCCGAGCCTTGGCATATTAGTTACGCGCCTATAGCGAATAGTTATGCTCAGCAGCTCACTGGCGATATCATTAAGCAGCAATTACTAGACAATTTGGAATTAGTTAGTCTTGATACCGTGTTAAAATACCTTGATGAGATCATTCGCCGATTTGTAAGGGTCTCAGGCGAAGATAATCTATAGGTAATTTGCTCATGACATCTGATAAAGCGGTTTGGTTACTTATTACCGAAGAGGCAAAGGTATCAATTGCCGAAGAACCATTATTATCCGAGTTTTATCAACGAGCTATTCTTGATCATTTAGATCTTGAAGCGTCTCTTAGCTACAATCTAGCTAACCAACTGAGCGGTTCAGCGATACCGTCTGCAACCATAGAAAAACTTGTTCTTGGTGCACTTAAAGCTGATGCTGGCATCGCAGACAGTGTGCGTTTGGATATCATAGCGAACGTTGAACGAGATCCAGCCTGCGACAAACACCTTATCCCGCTACTCTACTTCAAGGGTTTTCAGGCGATGCAGTTGTATAGAATTTCTCATTGGTACTGGTGCAATGGCCGTGCAGCCCTTGCGCTTTTTTTACAAAATCAAGTGGCCGAAAAATTTACAGTAGATATCCATCCTGGCGCTCGAATAGGCTCTGGCATCATGATTGACCATGCAACCGGTTTAGTCGTCGGAGAGACGGCCATTGTTGGGGATAACGTGTCTATTTTGCATTCAGTTACGCTAGGTGGCAGTGGCCGAGGGGAAGGTGATCGTCATCCTGAGGTGGGTAGTGGTGTTATGATTTCAGCGGGAGCAAAAATTATTGGCAATGTTAAGATTGGGGACGGCGCTAAAGTGGGCGCGGGGAGTTTGGTCATCGACTCGGTCCCTCCGCACGCAACGGTCGTTGGTGTGCCAGCAAGAATAGTTGGCGCGCCACTTGAGGGTACCCCTAGCTTTGACATGAATCAAAATTTAGACGTATAGGGATAAAAACTAATGTTTGAAAAAGGTATCTTAGGGCTTCTTTATCGGCGCCTAGTGCTAACGACAAAACATTCCATTCAGGGTATAGATTCTACTTTACGAACCCAGGAAGCATTTCGGTGCGAAATGCTGGCTTCGGTGATTTTAATCCCTCTGGCGTTCTATGTGGCTAATGATTATTTGCAATTAATATTATTAATAGGCGTGGTGTTAATTGTGTTGATTGTAGAATTACTTAACACCGGAATTGAGGTGGTTATAGATCGCATCGGGCTAGAATTTCATGAGTTGTCTGGTCGCGCAAAAGACGTTGGCTCTGCGGCTGTTCTTATATCGCTCATATTGTTTTTAGCAGTATGGGGTGTAATTATCAACGAGAACTACTTTAGCTAGTGCTTACGCGGTCATCGGCAGCGACGTTGCAAACTATTGGGCGCTACCTAACCTCTATTATGATGTCACGACTGCTTATAATATTCTGAGCCATAGTGGCGTTACTTTAGGAAAGGCCGATTTTCTCGGAGTATTCGCCTGTAATACAATGCCTGCTCCTTAAGTACTTAGGAACCTCTTATGTTAAATGTTAACTTTGACCACCTCGTATTCGCTGGCCCTGATCTTGAGATAGGCATAGCGTACTTTGAGAAGTTGCTGGGTGTCTTGGCGGTCCGCGGCGGAAGCCATCCAGGTCTCGGCACTCGCAACGCCTACATCGGCCTAGGACCCAGCAGTTACTTGGAAATCATTGCGCCGGATCCTGAGCAGCCAAGGTTTAACGGGGTACGTCCCTTTAATATTGATCGCCTTTGTGATGTCCAACTAATCACTTGGGTCGCACGTCAAGATAACTTATCGGAGTTCGTTAAAAAGGCCAGTAGCGAGGGAATTGATCTAGGTGTGGTTGTTCCCGTATCACGGATAACGCCCAATGGAGAAGCGCTGAACTGGACTCTAACTTTTAAACCAACAATGGAGCTGTATAGGTTAATTCCATTTTTTATTGATTGGGGTACTACTCCCCATCCGAGCAAAAACTGCCCTGCAGGAGTGCTAATTAAAAGTTTGGTTTTAACGGACCCGAGACCAGCTGATCTTCGCAGAAAACTTGAATGCCTTGGCCTAAGTACTGCTGTCATTGAGGGAGCATCGTCAAGTATTTCTGTGGTCATCGATTCGCCAAACGGTGAGATTGAACTTACCTCTCTGGCCATCCAGTCATAGCTCAGGGTAAAACCGTACAACGTTACTCATGTGTTAGCTAGACGGAAATGGTTATAGGCATACCGAGGCTAAGTGTAAAATCTGCTTCTCAAGTAAGGCTTGCCGCTGCTCCGGGAAACCATGGAAAATATAGCAATTTTCCTCAAAAGGATTAAACCGAGCAATGGTCGCTAGCTGTTCTATGTCATATTCAGTGACATAGAGTGCTATCACGCCTTTATCTATTCTTTCGCTAATCGATTTTGATCTCTGTTTTAGCTCAGACATCTTCTCGTGATAGCGAAGTACTGGTAGTGGGGATAAATTGTCGCTACAGACTGTCCAGTTAATTTCCAAGTCAATACCTAATTTAGCTGACAGGTGTTCGAGGAGTTTTTGTAATGAATAAACGGCCATTAGGCAGACAAGCAAATGTTGCTTAGAACACTCAGTGGAGCGAATATAAAAACAGACTCGACTTTCACTACCCTCCGTGCGTTTTGCTCCATAAAGTTCAAGTGTACGGTCAATACAGTGGTCGATGTTTTCAAACAGTAATTCGAGATTTTCGTGGTTAAGCTGATCATTTAAGCTCTGCCGATTTTTAATCGTGGCAGTAACAAGTGAGCAATAATAGCCATTTTCGGTATCTTTAGAAAACTGCCCAGATGTCGCAAGTAGCGGCTGTATTCTCGTTTCTAGCGCAAGAATTTCATCGATCATTGGGTCGCTACTACCAGGCAGTCGGTTGGTTAATATCCGTAATCGCTGTGCTAGTTGTCCAGTAAATTGGTAGCAAGCATAGGTGCAACCGACGCTAAACAGAAACCAGAGGACAGCCCATATTAAAAAGATGTTCGAGTATTTTTCATAGATCGGCTGGCTTATAACTGATATCAGTAGCGTGCCGGCCTGGGTGTCTTCGAGCGTAATATCCTGCCTAAACTGCGTCAAGTTCATCGTCAATTCGCTAGCTTGGGTACTTTGCGCGATCAGATTATCTTCCACATCGTATAAGCTTGCGCTAAAAATAGATTGATCCATCGTTGCTTTGCGCAGGGCGAACTGTAACCCGACGGTATCATTGCTAAATAGTGGCGCGCGGACAAGTTCGGCAAGTTGGTTGAGAGTTGCCGTACTTTTATCCTCAACCGCTTGCTGGGCCAATGTTGAAGTTTGAGATACGATGACCGCCCAACTCAAAACGCCAAACAATATACATGCACAAGCCATTATTGCTGGTAATTTTATGGCCATCGAATATTGACGACGCATTCTCAGATCCTTGGTAAAATAAATGCTGTGCATTCTATCCTATTCTCCTAAGTTTTATATAATGGGAACTTAAACTCCAATGGAGTCTCTACCTGTGAAAGAAGTTTTATTAATTAATGTGTCTGGAAAAGATAGGCCTGGGGTTACCAGCGCGGTAACCAATGTGTTGTCGCTTTTTGACAGCACCCTTTTAGATATTGGTCAGGCAGTGATCCACGATCAGTTGAATATGGGTATTTTGGTGGCAGTCCCGTCAGATACTCAAACTTCACGGGTAGTTAAAGAAGTTTCTTTGACACTTAAAAGTATGGATATGCAGGTCGGATTTTTACCTATATCCCATGAGCGTTATCATAATTGGGTAGAACAACAGGGTAAGCCACGACATATCGTGACATTACTCGCGCGAAATATTGAAGCCTCACATTTAGCCGCTGTAACTGAGGTCACAAGTCAGCAAGGACTTAACATCGATAAAATAGTACGTTTATCTGGTCGTTTGGGACTCAATCAAAGTGACCAACTTGGTCGGGCTTGCATTGAGTTATCTGCTCGAGGTGAACCTGCAGATAACGAGGATTTTCGTAATTCATTGCTCGAGTTGGCGGTACATTACAATATCGATATTGCGTGCCAAGAAGATAATATATTTCGCCGTAGCCGCCAGTTGGTGGTTTTTGATATGGACTCGACATTAATTAATGCAGAGGTCATTGACGAGTTAGCTATAGAGGCGGGAGTGGGACATCAGGTAGCAGCCATTACTGAAGCGGCAATGCGCGGTGAGGTAGACTTCAAGGCTAGCTTTACACAACGAATGGCTTTGTTGCAGGGACTAAGCTCGGATGTACTTCAGTCTGTTGCTGAGCGGCTAGTTTTAAATGAAGGGGCTGAACATTTAATTACAACCCTCAAAAAGCTGGGTTTTACGACAGCAATTATTTCAGGCGGTTTTACTTTTTTTGGACGTCACTTACAGTCCATTTTGGGTGTTGATCAAGTTTATGCTAACGAGCTTGATATTGTCGATGGGAAAGTTACTGGGAAGGTAGTTGGCGATATCATTGACGGTCAACGCAAAGCTGAAATACTGAGAGAGATAGCTCAAGAGCAAGGCTTGAATCTTGAGCAAGTTATCGCAGTAGGTGATGGTGCCAATGATCTACCAATGCTAAAAATTGCTGGTTTAGGAATAGCGTTTAGAGCTAAACCACTGGTAAAAGCTTCAGCCAAACAGGCGATCTCCAATGTTGGGTTGGACGGTATTTTGTATTTACTCGGATACAGTGACAAAGACATTCACGCGTTAGATTAATTTAGAGGCGCTAAATAACCCCGTAACCTGCAAAACTAATTAAATAGGCGGGTACTTCGGTTATCATGAACCCTTTATAAATTTTCGGACTCAACCATCATGGCTAATTACTCTACTAACGAATTTCGCTCAGGACTTAAGGTAATGCTGGACAATGATCCATGCTCAATTCTTGAGAACGAATTTGTTAAACCCGGCAAGGGGCAAGCGTTTAATCGCGTTAAGTTACGTAATCTAAAAACTGGGCGTGTGTTAGATAAAACGTTTAAGTCAGGCGAGTCGTTGGAAGGCGCCGACGTTATCGAGATGGACATGCAGTATCTCTATAGCGATGGAGACTTTTGGTGTTTCATGGAGCCCGATACATTTGAGCAACACCAAGCAACTGAGAGTGCCGTGGCTGATGCGTTAATATGGTTGAGTGAGCAAGACATCTGCGTAGTCACTTTATATAATGGGTCACCACTCTCGGTTACGCCACCAAATCATGTGGAGCTGGAAATTGTTGAGACTGACCCTGGCCTGCGCGGCGACACTGCACAGGGTGGTAGCAAGCCTGCTAGGCTAGCTACAGGTGCAGTAGTAAAGGTGCCGCTATTCTTAGATCAAGGTGATATGGTTAAGGTGGACACCAGAACGGGAGAATATCAAGGCCGTGTCAAATAATGAAAATTAATTATTGTCGCTAAATTGAAGATTATTCGTAATGAGTGATTGGCAGCCAGGGGCTAGTATTAAGGCTCTCCGTCGGCGTGCACAGTTGATGTCGCTGATCCGAAATTTCTTCACTCATCAGTCAGTGATGGAAGTCGATGTACCCCTACTTTCCAAGTCTGGGGTAACCGATATAAATATTGATAGTATTTGTGCCACGCTGTCTGGATCGCTGGCCTACCTACAAACTTCTCCCGAATATTTCATGAAACGGTTATTGGCCTCAGGCAGTGGTGATATCTATTATTTAGGTAAAGCTTTCCGCGATGGTGAGATTGGCAATAAGCATAATCCAGAGTTTACCTTGCTTGAATGGTATCGATGTGGATGGGACGAACATCAATTAATGTTTGAGTTAGCTGATTTAGTCTCTCAATTGATGGATAGAGATGGCGCATCAGACCTCAAGGTAACAAAGATTAGTTATGAAGATTGTTTTCACGATAAATTTGGCCTTAATCCCCATCAAGCTAGTTTGAGTGACTTACAAGACTTAGCCGCTGCAACGGGTTCTCTGAGCTGGGCTGGCGAAACTCGAGCCAACTGCTTGGATTTGATGTTCAGCCTTAAAGTTGAACCCCAATTGCCTGAGGGGTTAGTTTTTGTTTACGACTACCCAGCTTGCCAGGCTGCACTAGCTGCAATTACGACTACCGAGCAAGGGTATAAAGTAAGTAGGCGATTCGAAGGATTTTTAAATGGCGTAGAAATCGCTAACGGGTACTTTGAACTTCGTGACCCAGTGGAGCAACGGCGCCGATTTGACCTAGATAATACGGCTCGCCAAGCAACAGGTAAGCCAGTATCAAATATTGATACTAAGCTGTTAGATGCGATGCACTCTGGCCTGCCAGCTTGTGCAGGGGTAGCTCTTGGTCTGGATCGACTATTGATGAGCGACTTGGAGCTTAAGTCAATTGATCAGGTCATACCTTTTAGTTGGTTACGATGCTGAGTAAATTAAGTTTCTGCACGGGTTAGTCCAACTTAAAGTAATGATCCATTACCTTTGAGGGTTGGTCGGAATTAACCTGACCTACTCGTTTAGCGGGCACGCCAGCAACAATATCATGAGCGGAAACGTCCTTAAGCACCACGCTAGCTGCAGCCACCATAGCCCCTTCCCCGACTTCGATATTACCTAAGATCTTAGCGCCAGGGCCTATGAGTACGCCCCTACGAATCTTTGGGTGGCGATCTCCTACTTCCTTTCCGGTGCCGCCCAAGGTGACTGATTGCATAATCGATACAGAGTCTTCAACTACTGCTGTTTCCCCAATGACCAAACCTGTCGCGTGATCAATCATGAGTCCGCTACCGATTTTTGCCCCTGGGTGAATATCTACCGCGAAGGTCATTGAAATTCTATGTTGGAGTAATAGCGCGAGAGACCTTCTACCCTGATTCCACAGTTGGTGGGCTACACGATATGCTTGAAGTGACAGGAAGCCTTTAAAGTACAAAAAAGGTGAACTATATAACTTACAGGCAGAATCTCGATCCACGGTAGCCTGTATATCTCTAGCAGCCTGATCGACAATAGCGCAGTCTTTAAACGCATCATCCATAATATCCCTAAGCATCTTGGCTGGGAACGAAACACTAGCTAGCTTGTTTGATAGATGAAAGCTAAGTGCGCTGCCTAAGTTGCTATGGTCCATAATTGTAGATTTTAAATAGCTCTCTAGCACAGGCTCGGCATTTGCCGTCGCTCGCGCCTCAGCAAGAATATTTTGCCAAACTTTAGTGGATAAAAGGATCATTTCAGAATTCATTGCGCCATTTTCCGTCAGTCGAACCGATTATGCCAGCCCGTTCTAGCAATACACCAAATATCAACATTTTTAGCGCCCGCTCTAATTAATGTTGAGGCTAGTGATTCGGCAGTAGCGCCGCTAGTAACTACATCGTCAACGATAGCGACAGACTGCCCGACAATCGGATTATTTGTACAATTATTTTTGTTGTCGGACTTATAATCAATGTTCTTGTGCATTCTAAATGCATTGCCCATACCTTGTATCCGATTCTTTCTAGATTTCAAGTGCTGGGGCGATGATGAGGCGCGGCGAATACAAATATTATCAAGAATTGCCGTGTTATTTAACTTGCGGGATAAAATCGAAGCGATATTAGAACTTTGGTTAAAGCCCCGTATAAGTAGTTTTCGCCAGTGGAGCGGGACTGGAACCATGATGGTTGGCATAGATGAATCTTGGTAGGCTAGAGTGATAACCTCAGATAATAAACTCGATAACTGGGCTGTTTCAGGGCTGTGTGAATTAGTTTTAATATTCATGATCAGTTTATCAATTGAGTCTTTTTGATACTCAAACGCGGCAACACATCGTCTGTAAGAGGGAGGCTTTTGCTGACACTCTGCGCAAAGGTTATTGCTTTTTAAAGGATTGGCACATTGACGACACTGAGTTTTTAGCCAGGGAAGTTTACTTATGCAGAGGCCACATAAGCAATGTTCTTGGGAACTGATAGGTTGCAGGCATAGCGAGCAATTTCCAGGAAGCAATTTCAAGACAGATATCGTAGAACTGGCACCTAGAAAGGGCTCCAAAACAAACCTCCTTGTTTGTCCTCTGGCGTTTATTTTAAGTGTTGCCAGCGATTCAGTTTATTATTTCAGTGGGGTCTCTATTCTCTTCATCTGTTACATCTAAGTCTTCAGTGAAATCAACAACTTCGTCATCTACTAAGCCATAAGCTTCGCTGAGAATACCGCCCGGCACTTTCGGGGCATAGTCTCGTGGTGCTTCAATATCTTCAGCACTAACCAGAGGGTTACCATCTGCGTCGATAAGCGATAAGGATGATCCGCCTGATTTGAGAAGTTGCCTTCCTATTTCTGGACTCGCAAGCCGAATTGCACTAGTTGCCAAATGCTCATGAATTTGACGATAACTTTGCGCCACATTTGTAGTTAGGTGAGATACAGTTATAAAGTGCTCAGATACTTCTTGCTGATACTGCTTTAATTTTTGGTCACTTTTTTCCAACTTTCTTTGTAAGTCACCATTAACTGGCCCGTCGTCGTCAATATGGCGAAGATAGAAAAAAGTTGCACCAGCTCCAGCCAGAAAGGCGATGGTAGTGATAATAAATGTAGTCAATATTGCCAACTTTAAAACCTCGATTAACTTAAACTTTACTTAACTAAAAAGAACATTAGAGACTAGTCGCCTCAGGTGCAACCTCTATTCACTTTACGCGTCCTAGTATTATAACGCAGATTTTAAATTTATGGCGCTTGGGGATTTTGGTTGTAACAAATTACTTTGCTCGTTAAAGTTAAATCTTAACCATGGACGTCTAAATAATGTCATCCCCTAGAGAGCGCTATCAAATTGACCTGAATCAAGAGGGATTCGTTGCCGACCCCTCTCAAGAACTGGCGGTAACTGCGTTTGAAGATCTCTACCAGCGGTTACTGATAAAACAGAAGTTCTCAGATGAGAGCATGTTGCGCAGTGCAGCTAGAAAATTGTTTCAGCCCCCGCCTGAATCACCTAAAGGTTTGTATCTCTGGGGGGGTGTGGGTCGGGGGAAAACCTATCTCATGGACACTTTCTATGAAAGTATTCCCTTTGATAACAAGATGCGAGTCCACTTCCATCGCTTTATGCGCAGGGTTCATCAAGACTTAAGGTTGCTAGAAGGTGAGATTAACCCTCTTCGAAAAGTCGCTGGAAAGATTGCAGATGAGACCTGTATCATTTGTTTCGATGAGTTTTTTGTCAGCGATATTGCAGATGCAATGATTCTTGCTAGATTGTTGGATGAGTTATTTCGCCTTCAGGTATGTTTAGTGACGACTTCAAATATCGTGCCTGACTTACTATATCGGGATGGACTTCAAAGGCGACGCTTCTTACCCGCTATTGCCCTACTTAAAAAACACTGTGCGGTGATTAATGTTGATGGAGGTACAGACTACCGTCTTCGGGCGCTTGAAAAAGCACCACTTTATTGTAGCCCTCTCGGAAATGAGGCTGATGCTAATATAGACGCAATTTTTAGTCGCTTAGTCCCAGTCGAGGGTGAAATTAAACTGGCTGTTGATTTAGAGGTTGAAGGTAGATCAATACCAGTAGTCAAACTTTCGGAAGACATTGTTTGGTTTCAATTTGCATCTCTTTGTGAGGGGCCTCGTAGCCAAAACGACTATATCGATATTGCTAGAGAGTTCCATGCGGTGATCATAACGAATATCCCAATGATGAGTGATCTTAATAATGACGCGACGCGACGATTTATTAATCTGATCGATGAGTTTTATGATCGCAATGTGAAAGTTGCGATATCGGCTGCCACAAGCCTGCCAACCCTCTATTCTGGCACCCGTTTAGCCTTTGAATTTGAGCGAACTCAGAGCCGATTACTAGAGATGCAGAGCCATGAATATTTAGCTCGACCTCATTGCCCCTAGATTCTAATATAAAAAAGTTAAACTTTACGACAAACAGGCCTTGTATTAGGGCACTCTGATCATTACAATTCGCACCCTTTTTGGGGATGTCCCAAATCCAGGTAGGAAAAGATGAAAACATTTAGTGCAAAAGCAGAAACAGTAGAACGCGATTGGTTTGTAGTTGACGCGGCCGGAAAAACTTTAGGCCGCTTGGCGACCGAAGTTGCTTCACGTCTTCGTGGCAAGCATAAGCCGGAATTTACACCCCATGTTGATACTGGTGATTATATAGTGATTGTGAACGCTGAAAAGATCGGCGTTACCGGTAACAAGGCCAAGGGTAAAATTTATTATTCTCATACTGGGTACCCAGGTGGGATTAAAGATATTACTTTTGAGCAATTGATGGAGAAGGCGCCTGAGCGTGCGATTCAGTCAGCAGTTAAGGGCATGTTGCCCCGCGGTCCTCTGGGCCGGGAAATGTTTAGAAAATTGAAGGTCTATGTAGGGGCGGATCACCCGCATACTGCACAGCAGCCTCAAACACTCGACCTGTAACGGAAAGCGATTATGGCAGATACTCAGTTTTATGGCACTGGACGTCGAAAGACTTCAGCGGCACGCGTTTTCATGACCTCTGGAAATGGTAATATTAAAATTAATGACCGAAGCATTGAAGTTTACTTTGGTCGCGAAGTAGCCCGGATGATTATTCGTCAGCCTTTTGAAGTGGTTGATATGGTTGAGAAGTTTGATCTCAACATTACGGTTGCTGGCGGCGGTAACTTTGGCCAGGCTGGCGCAATCCGTCACGGCATTGCTCGAGCTCTAGTTAGTTATGATGAAAACTTGCGATCACCATTGCGCAAAGCTGGGTTCTTGACCAGAGATGCGAGACAGGTGGAGCGTAAGAAAGTTGGCTTGCATAAAGCTCGTAAGCGCCCGCAGTTCTCGAAGCGTTAATTTAAAGGTTTATTGAAAAGCCCGACTCATTGGTCGGGCTTTTTTTTGTCTAATAAAATCAATGACTTAAGGTTAAATTTATCTGGTGTCTGTTGCGTAAAAAACTCATTTCATTTACTATAGCCGCGTGAAAATTTGAGTGTCCATTTTCTGATTTTTCTAATCAATAATCTATCTCTATCTGGGGGAGCGCCATGAATGGTGACGTTGTGAATGAGGGCCGCCGAAAGTTTTTGTTGGGTGCGACCTCTGTAATCGGAGGAGCTGGAGTGGTAGGCGCGGCCGTACCTTTTGTAGCCTCTTGGCAGCCCAGCGCTAAAGCTAAAGCTGCTGGAGCGCCTGTAAAGGTTAATATCTCAAAGCTTGAGGTTGGCGGGCGGATGGTTGTTGAATGGAGAGGTAAGCCGGTTTATATCGTTCGGCGAACTGCAGAATCTCTTGCGGCAATTGATGTTATTGGTAGTGATATTTTAAGAGATGTCGACTCTCAGGAGGCGTCACAGCCTGGCTATGTTAACGGTAGTGCCCGGACATTGGCCGGAAAAGAAGAGTATTTAATTTTAGTTGGGCTTTGCACACACCTCGGTTGCGCGCCTTTATATCGTCCTGATGTCGGTGCGGCTGACCTCGGTGGTGATTCGTGGTTAGGCGGATTCTTCTGCCCCTGTCACGGTTCTAAGTTCGATCTTTCCGGGCGCGTCTTTTCGGGTGTTCCAGCACCTACAAACCTAGAAGTCCCACCCCACAGTTATGAGTCAGATAGTGTTGTTGTTATTGGCATTGACACGGAGGTTGCTTAGTTATGAGTGAAGAAAAAGGTTTTGCAGCTTGGTTAGATTCCAGAATGCCGACGCTCAAGGAAGCGTGGGAAAAGCATATGTCCCAGTATTACGCGCCCAAAAACTTTAATTTCTGGTATTACTTTGGCGTACTAGCAATGGTCGTGTTAGTGATTCAGCTTATCACTGGTATTTGGCTATTAATGAGTTATCAGGGCTCAGCAGAACAAGCTTTTGCTTCGGTCGAATACATCATGCGTGATGTAGAGCTTGGCTGGGTTATTCGTTATGCACACAGCACCGGTGCGTCTGCGTTCTTTATTGTGGTTTACATGCACATGTTCCGAGGTCTCATGTATGGGTCCTATAAGGCTCCTCGCGAGCTCGTATGGATCTTTGGCATGACGATCTATGTCGCGTTAATGGCTGAAGCATTTTTAGGCTATGTGCTACCTTGGGGGCAGATGTCCTATTGGGGTGCACAGGTCATTATCTCTCTATTTGGCGCAATTCCAGTGGTGGGTGAAGATCTAGTTCAATGGATTCGTGGCGACTATCTAATTTCTGGTATTACTCTAAACCGATTTATGTCACTGCACGTGGTTGCAATTCCAATCATACTTTTAGCACTTGTAGTGATGCACATTATCGCATTGCATGACGTAGGATCTAATAATCCTGACGGTGTCAGCATCAAGAAGTATAAAGATGAAAGTGGTAATCCCATTGATGGTATCCCGTTCTTCCCTTATTTTGTTATCCATGATTTGGTCCCCATTGTGGTGTTCCTTTTTGTATTTTGCTCCATTCTCTTTTTTATGCCTGAGATGGGTGGCTTTTTCTTAGAGTATGCTAATTTTGAGATAGCCAATAATTTAAAGACCCCTGAGCACATTGCGCCAGTTTGGTACTTCACGCCCTTTTACTCAATGTTACGCGCAGTTCCTGACAAGCTGGGTGGCTTTATTGTTATGGCCGCAGCTATAGCTATCCTGTTCGTTTTACCATGGTTGGATCGAAGCCCCGTGCGCTCTATTCGATATAAGGGTAATTTCAGTCGAGTAGCTCTGTTGGTCTTAGCTGCGGTGTTTATTATACTTGGCTATCTAGGTGTCAAAGCGCCTACCGCTGCACGTACAGTCCTTACCCAGATCTGTACAACCTTATATTTCGCTTACTTTATTGGAATCTATTTCTGGACTCGAATTGAAAGCACTAGGCCAGAGCCTGACCGTATAACTATGGATGGCGGTATTGGTGCGTGGAAGACCATGGGAGCGGTCTTGGCGGTTGCGGCTATGGTTGTCATACCTATTAAGGCGGTTGGCTCTGAAGGCAAATCATGCGGGACTATCGACTGTGATCCATTTGAGGCCCAACTTACTAATGATGCCTCTCTTCAACGAGGTGCTCAATTAGCGGTGAATTACTGTATGGGTTGTCACTCGTTTAAGTACTCTCGATGGGAGCGTGTTGCCGATGATCTGAATATCCCTCATCAGATGATGCTCGATAATATGGTTTTTACCGGTCAAAAAATTGGTGAGCTAATGAATATTTCCATGCCGCCGGATAAGGCGAAGGAATGGTTTGGCGCTACTCCACCTGATTTAACACTGGTGGCAAGATCTCGATCGCCAGAGTGGGTGTATACTTACCTACGCCACTTTTACGCGGATCCATCTCGTCCGCTTGGTGTAAACAACAAAGTCTACAAAGATGTCGGCATGCCCCATGCGCTTCTTAGCCTACAAGGGTTACCTGAATGTGTTCCAGGTTCTACTATAGCGGCCAATGGCGGTATTAAGCGTAATTTGATCACCGGTGAAGATATTTTAGATAATCCCTGCGGTGGTTATGAGATTAATAAAGCAGGTAGCCTGTCGCCCGAGGAATATGATGTAGCCGTTTTTGATTTGGTTAATTTCCTGGCCTATATTGCGGAGCCTATGGCGGAACAACGTAAGCACATAGGTAAAATGGTATTATTGTTTTTATTGTTGTTGATGGTTCCAGTAATACTGTTAAATCGAGAATATTGGAAGGGCATCCACTAGTCTTTGTAGCTGTTTTTTTTGGTGGTAGATAGCCCTTTATTTGTCACTTCAGCGAGGAATAAATCATTCCTCACTTCACTAATAATCATAAAATGAGAGGTAGTTGTGCGTCGATCTTCAATGACATTATTTTCAGACCCTACAAGTCAATACAGTCATCGAGTGCGGATTGTTCTCGCGGAAAAGGGTGTAACGGTTGATATCGAAGATGTTGACCCTAAATCAGTGACTGATGAAATCCTTGAGGCTAACCCTTTTGGAACACTTCCTACCCTTGTTGACCGCGATCTAGCTCTTTACGAATCAAAAGTGGTGATGGAATATTTGGACGAACGTTTTCCTCATCCACCGCTGTTGCCAGTGTATCCAGTTGCTAGAGCTGAAAGCCGGCTTTGGATATACCGTATTGAGCGGGAGTGGTGTGGCCTAGTCGATAAAATCACTACCAGCCCAGACAGTAAAGGGGCTGAAGCGGCACGCAAAGAATTCCGAGAATCATTGATGACAATCGCGAGTATGTTCGAAGAAGTCCCATATTTCATGAGTGAAGAATTTACGTTAGTAGACTGTTGCTTGGCACCTATGCTTTGGCGCTTACCAGAACTGGGTATCACTCTGCCAACTAACCGTCAAATAAAGCCTCTTCTTGAGTATATGGATCGGTTATTTGAACGTCCATCCTTTCAAGAGAGTTTAACGGATTTAGAACGAGAAATTCGCGACTAATTAGCAGAGATAAAATGCGATCTAATCGACCTTACCTTTTGAGAGCCTTTTTTGACTGGATAGTCGATAATGAGTGTACGCCTCATATTATTGTTGATGCGCACCATCCTATGGTTCAGGTGCCGCAAGAGTTTGTGAAGGACGGCCAAATTGTATTGAATATCGCTCCGAGGGCCGTCACCAATTTAAGTTTGGATGGTGACGCTGTCCAGTTCTCTGCGCGGTTCAACGGTGTGCCTGTAGATATTTATGTTCCTATTGCCGGTATTTTTGGGATTTATGCCCAAGAAAATGGGGAGGGTATGGTGTTCGAAAAAGATGATAGCACTGAGCCGCTGCCTCCTGGTCCAAAAATGGTTACACGATCTGATCCTAAAGATAAATCAGTTAAGCCTAAGCCCTCGCTGCGAGTGGTGAAATAACTCAAGTACAACCTTATCTACCAAGGAAATTACTATGTCAAAACCCATTGCTATATTATCTGCTGCTCGCACGCCTATCGGTGGCATGATGGGGACCTTGTCTTCGTTGTCAGCGCCTGACCTTGGCGCTATCGCAATTGGTGCTGCGATTGAGCGGTGCGGCGCAGATCCGGCTAAAATTGATGAAGTATTGATGGGCTCTGTACTGACTGCAGGCCAGGGGCAAGCACCGGCGCGACAGGCTGCGTTGGGGGCTGGCTTAGCTCAGTCGACGTCTTGCACCACGATAAATAAAGTGTGTGGTTCGGCCATGAAATCTGTCATGGTTGCTGGTAATACACTGTGTTCAGGGCAAGCGAACATCATTGTTGCCGGCGGCATGGAAAGCATGAGTCGAGCGCCATATCTTATTCCTCAGGGCCGCCAAGGCTATCGGTTTGGACATGCCGAGATGTTAGATCACATGCAGTACGACGGGTTGCAGGATGCCTATCAGGGCCTTGCGATGGGACAGTTTGCAGAGAGTTGTGCGGCTAAATATCAGTTCAGTCGTGAGATGCAAGATGCCTTTGCTATTGAATCTTTACGCCGCGCCAATGCCGCTATTGAGCAAGGGTTTTTCAAGTCTGAAATTGTGCCGGTAACTATTTCCAGTCGCCGTGGTGAGGTTGTTGTCGATACTGATCAACAACCGGGTAATGCGAGACCTGATAAAATCCCCCAGCTTAAGCCTGCGTTTCAAAAAGACGGTACCGTCACAGCGGCAAATGCTAGTTCTATTTCGGATGGGGCAGCGGCCTTGACCTTAATGATGGCAGATGAAGCCCAAGCACGAGGGTACCAGCCTATTGCTTTAATTCATGGCTATGACGAATCTTCTCAAGCACCTGAATGGTTTACCACCGCTCCAGTGACCGCGATCAAAAATACTTTAAAGCGAGTGGGTTGGTCAGTAGATCAAGTAGATCTATGGGAAATTAACGAAGCTTTTGCTGTGGTGGCTATGGCCGCAATGCAGGAGTTAGATATTCCTCACGAAAAACTTAATGTTCATGGTGGTGCTTGCGCGCTAGGCCATCCAATTGGCGCCAGTGGTGCACGAATTTTGGTTACTTTGATTCATGCGCTACAACTGAGAGGTGGCAAGAAGGGCATCGCTAGTTTATGTATTGGAGGAGGAGAGGCCACAGCGATGGCTATTGAATTAGTCTAGTTCGCGGATTAGATTAGTTCTAATGGTTCTGTGGGTTCTGATTTTTCAACATACTCAAAGCATTTAACGACCTTTCTTACGCCTCGTGTATTACGGGCGACTTCTGCGGCTATATCAGCCATGTCTTCGTAGAGTGTCCCAAGTAGGTAAACTACACTATCCTCAGTAACGACTTTCATATCAGAAAAATCAATCCCTTTTGTAAAGGCCAACTTGGTTTTAATTTTTCCACTGATGATCGAATCATTAGTTCTTGATACGACGGAGGTTTTACCTCTTACTTGCAGTTCGTTATACACTTTGCGCTGACCGTGATAATCACGAGCAATATCACCTGCAAGGGTTTTCATTTCCTGGCTTGGCGCTTCTCCCGTCATAAGCACCAGCCCATTATAGACAGTCACATTGATATGAGACTCCGCTAGTGCTGGATCAGCTTTTCTAATATTGACACCAATAAAGGTTTCCATCTTATTGTCTTCGTAATCCTTACCGATACTTTTCCCGGTTGGATCTGGCTGGATAGGCTCGTCGGTCACCGAGTCAACAAAAGAGGTACATCCAGATAACATAATAAGAAGAGTTAGGACTACGACTAAGTGATGCATTTATGAGCCTCCAAAAATTTTATTTTCAATCAAAGCGCCAAGGCATTGTATTGTTTGAAATTGAGCTTGAGCCACTAACTGGCCTGAGAATTCTCCTGACGCAATGTTAACATCATTATAACCGATACTGGCAGACAAGTGATCATCATTCTCTGCGGACAATAGCACTATCACCATACCTTTTTCAATGGCAGATTCGACAGCTTTAATTAGCGATAAACTATCGCCACCTGCACTAATAACAACTACCACATCAGAGCTCCTAGCATGAGTTTCAATCACATTAGCAAAACGATTTTGGGTTGTTGTTTTTGCACACATTTTATTCATATTTAACGCGGGGAAAGCGGGTCGCTCAATTTCAAACCCAAATGATAGATGGTCTGTCAATAATTGGGCTAAAAGACCCCCTGATTTTTCTCCACAACTAAATACACTATGACCATTAAGTAGCGCTGCGGTTATCACCTTTGCTGAATTGGCTATAGCTTCTGAACATGTGTCGCCAACAACCATTGTTGTTTCAATCACATTTTGGAAGTGAGTAAATATTTTTTGATCCATTTTTTTGCGCTCACAGCCTTGTCTTTAGTAATTTTTGGTGCCTAATCATGGCGCCAGTTTAGTCTGTCAGGATATTTTTGATCCAGTTTACACTATAGCCCGAGGGCCTATTTTTGTCTGGTTTAACCGCCACTGCATCAAACCTTGCTTGGACGTGATTAGATAATTTATTAATCTGCATGTAACTAAGCGCAGCGGCTGTTAGGCGCAGACACTTTTTCTTAGTAATCGACTCTTCAGCACTACCAAAACTAGAAGATCGACGAAATCGTACTTCAACAAACACTAAATGATCCCCGTCATTCATAATGAGATCAATCTCGCCCCTGCGAGTACCAAAGTTGCGAGTTAAAAGCACAAGACCCTTGTCTACTAAATACTCTAAGGCTATTTGTTCGGCTTCGGCTCCTTTGAGTGACGATAGTGTAATTTTTCCTAGATCGCCAGTAACATTATAATGGCGTGACATATTTATACCCATTCCTTTGAGTAAATTCGTTACGGAGTAACCTCAGTTACTTTTCCCTGCTTAAACTGTCCCCACCGGCCCGTCCGCGTTATAACTCCTCGGCTTAACGACAGAACCCCCATCGATCCAAAAATAGATGGTTGCGCTACTGAACTTAAAATATCTAGATTTCGATGGACTAAAAATGTGTCGTACCCGAGCGCATAAAGCTGTTTATAGGCAGTGTGCATTGATTCATCGGACACTAATTCATTTGGTAGTTGCCCAGGCAGAGTCCAAGGCATTGCCGTAAACTGAATTCCGGACAGGTCTCGATCAAGGCCAGCTTGTTCAATACCATTGTAGATTTTTGAAATAGAGTAGACGGGTAAGTCAGCCGCATACAAAAATTCCAGCGCCGGTTTGATTTGCCTAGCATTTAACGGGTACCCTAAGGCCACAACGAAGTCGATATCCTGGCGTCGTCGGGGAGTGTAAATTAGTCTGCTATTAACAAAGCGCTTAAGCTGAACGCCCCGCTCTTCACTTTGATCAATCTGCAATGATGGCTTAAGAAACTGGGTAAAATCTTTCACCGTAGTGGGATAGCTAACCTGACCTAAGAGTCGACCGCCTTTTTGCTTCCAATAGGAATCAAAAGAACTTGTTGCCTGAACTCCCCAATTATTGTCTGGTGCTATCACTAGAGCATTACGATGACCTTTGCGCCATGCCAGATCAGCGATTTGAGACATCTCATCCTCCGGTGAATTGCCAAACTGAACAAGGTTTTCTGGTTGCTGAGTCTCAGCGCGATCTAGTCGATTTAAGCTAATGGTTGGAACCGGCATTAGTTGCAGTAGCATGAGGCTTTTAGCCTCTGATTCCCTCAAACCTCCTATCACCATATCGGCTCCTTCGGCGATAGCGTTTTCGTAAGCTTGCTGCATTGTTTGGTTTGATGTGTCGTGAAGCCTTAGATTGGGTGGTTCCGTATTGCTTTGCTCAAACAGTTGGTAATAGGCCGCCATAAAACCATCGAGAAATGTCTGACTGGGAATTCTGTAGTCATCTTGAAGTGGTAATAAAAGAGCTACCTGGGATGAGGGTGCCATATTCTTGCGATTTTGGTCGAACCATGATGGCGGGATTCGAGCCGCGGGATGAGAAAAGTTAGTAATCTTCCAGCGATTAAACTGGTTTAGTTGACCCGGATAATTATTTTGAAAAAGACGTATGTCCGCGGCTAAGTTGCACCAAAGTCCGAGCACAGATTCAGATCCACCAAAACAGTGCTGCAAAAAGTTATAAGGCTGCGCAGATAGTTGACGCCAAATCTTGTTGTGTACATTAACGACATCACTTTTTTTGTTGAGTAGTTTAGCTAGCTCTATGGAGGCCTCAAGGCTTGATTCGATGTTGCCAAGTTCGGCCTTAATATCTGATTCAAGGCTTAACACATGCAGTTTAGCTTGCCCTCTAAATGACGATTTAAGTGCAATGAAACGGGTAGTTTCTAATTTCAGCAATGCATCAGCTGGAGAGTTAGACTGTATATTTAGCTCGATGCCAAGTAGGGTGTAGTCGATAAAGTCGACATTTGTTAGTTCATCAGTATCTATTAGCGCCAGAGATTCAGAGCTTCTTTTCTGATCTCCACTTTGAGCAAACATAATTGCTGCTTGCAGCATAATTTCGCTTGGCACTTCGACTGATTGCGCCCCTGCAAATAAGGCCTCGGCTTGCTCATAAAGCGAAGCATCTTCGGTGGCCGCGATAAAAGCAACGGGTACTCTGCCACTCTGTGTCGTTGCAGTTGGCGTACAACCGGCAATAAAGGCTAAGATACAACCTAAACCAACAATCTGTAGAAGAAACTTTTTATTCATGAATTCAAATCAATCCGGTACGTTGTATGTTGTTGCCACACCCATTGGCAATCTAGGGGATATGGTACCTCGCGCGGTCACCACTCTCCAGTCTGTCAGTCTAATTGCTTGTGAAGATACGCGTCACAGCAAAAGGTTGCTCGATCATTTTCGGATCACAACGACCTGTGTTGCTTACCACGATCATAGTGACAAGCGCAGCACCGACAAAATACTTAAAAGATTAGCTGCTGGAGACGATATTGCCCTAATTTCTGATGCGGGTACACCGTTGATCTCTGACCCAGGTTACAGACTAGTGCACGAAGCACGTTTAAATGGATTTTCGGTGGTACCTATTCCTGGTGCAAGTGCGGTAATAGCCGCGTTGAGCGTATCTGGGCTAGCGACTGATAAATTTCGATTTATTGGTTTTCTACCCTCCAAATCAAGTCAGCGTAGAACCGCTATTGAAGCATTAAAAGGCGTGACAGAAACTATAGTATGTTACGAGGCGCCTCACCGTATAGTCAGCACCATTGAAGATTTTAGCGATATTTTCGGACCTCAGCGTTTAGCTTTTATGGCACGTGAAATTACTAAGACTTTCGAAACTTACTTACATGGAGATCTCACTGATCTATTAAAGCAGGTGACAGAGGACAGCAATCAGCAACGAGGAGAGATCGTTTTGGTTGTCGCTGGTCAAGAAAAAACAGTCGAGACTACACCTGCCGATTCAGAGAAGCTGTTAGGACTATTGATGAAAGAACTGCCTCTAACTAAGGCCGCCTCTATCGCCGCCAAGATCACTGGCGGCGACAAGAAACAGCTTTATCAGCTGGCACTATCACTACAAAAAAAATAACAATTTACGGGGGAGTCTAGCGTCTGGCATTTTAATGCCGATAGACATTAAATAACTAATTTGATGATAGATAGGCTTGTAATCGAGACTATTTAGGAAAAGAATAGACGATGCTGTTTTATTGTTAGTCTGCTCAGGCGATAATGAGCTACGCGTTCTTTCTTCTGATTGAATATTAACTACAGACTGACAGTATTATTATCCAAAAACTTATGACTCTACAAAATACCTTTCCTTATATTTCAGCGCCGGCTGTTATAACTCAAGACATGTGTGATCAAAATGGTCATATGAATGTGCTTTATTACTCCCACGTTTTTGGTCAGGGAATAGAGGACTTTTATAGCGAGGAGTTAGGGTTTTCAAAAGCCTATTTTGATTCTGGGTTTTCTTCTTTCACTCTGGAAGATAACATCAAATATCTCAAAGAATGTTTTTTGGGTGAGTCAGTTTTTACTCGGTATCGATTGCACAAAGTAAATAAAAAACTTATCCATCTGGTTGCTGTTATGGTCAATGAACAGGATGACTTGTGTGCAATCTATGAAACGGTGCTGGGGAACATTGACATGAAGTTAAGGAAAACGACTGAAATGAAAGAGTCTTTTTTTGATAACTTAGCTGGAAGAGTCAAAGAACATACGCAGTTCGATATAGATATTCCTTTAAGACTTAATATTAAAAGCTTGTGATTAGTATGTATTAGGGGCATTTAATGTTTTGTCCAGCGTCAACAGGGCTGTACCATTGTTGATGAATATAATAATGAAAATGGAGAGCCATTGTGGAAGCATTTGTAAATTATCTAAACAGTATTATCTGGAGTCCTTTACTGATCTATTTGTGTCTGGGCACTGGTTTGTATTTTTCTATTCGCACACGATTTCTTCAAGTTCGACACTTCAGGCACATGATTCAATTGATGTTTCAGGGTAAAAGTTCTGAGTCTGGTGTGTCCTCGTTCCAGGCGCTAGCAATCTCACTTTCCGGCCGTGTCGGTACGGGTAATATTGCTGGCGTGGCCACAGCTATAGCTATGGGCGGCCCAGGCGCAGTATTCTGGATGTGGTTAGTTGCATTTCTTGGTGCATCTACTGCCTACGTAGAAGCTACACTGGCGCAAATATATAAAGAGAAAGATGAAAACGGCATGTACCGTGGCGGCCCAGCTTACTTCATTGAAAAAGCCATGGGTCAAAAATGGTACGCCTGGTTATTTGCTGTGTGCACAATTATTGCCGTTGGGTTTTGTCTGCCGGGTATTCAAGCCAACAGCATCGTTGCTGCCGCGGAAAATGCATGGGGTGTCTCGCCAGTGGTGAGCTCCTCGATCATCGCTATCGGTGTTGCGGCTATTGTCTTCGGTGGCGTTCGTCGGATTGCTCGCTTTACCCAAGTCGTGGTGCCAGTGATGGCCATAGGTTATATTCTGATTGCATTGGTAGTGATGGCGGCCAATGTTGAAAAAATTCCAGCGATGTTCAGCCTTATTATTAACAGCGCATTTGGCTTTGATGCCGGCTACGGCGCGATTATTGGTATGGCGATCCAGTGGGGTGTTAAGCGCGGTATTTACTCTAACGAAGCGGGTCAAGGTACAGCGCCTCACGCAGCGGCAGCCGCTGAAGTTTCTCATCCAGCTAAGCAGGGCTTGGTACAAGCGTTCTCAGTGTATATCGATACTTTGTTTGTCTGTACGGCCACCGCCTTTATGATTTTGCTTACCGGTCTTTACAATGTGCAAGGCCCTGATGGCGTGATGCTTTACACAGGCCTAGCTGGTGTTGAGGCGGGTCCTATTTATGTGCAAAGTGCCTTTGAGACTATATTGCCAGGGCTTGGTGCTAGTTTACTGGCAGTTTCATTATTCTTTTTTGCCTTCACTACTATTCTGGCCTACTACTACATTGCTGAGACCAATGTGACCTACATCAATCGCTCTGCGCACCGACCTTGGTTGATGATATTCCTTAAATGGCTGGTACTCACCTCAGTTATGTATGGTGGCATTAAGTCCGCTGATTTGGCATGGGCGCTAGGTGACGTTGGCGTTGGCGCTATGGCCTGGTTGAATATTGTGGCTATTTTGATTTTACAGCGGCCCGCATTGTTGGCCTTAAAGGACTACGAAGCGCAACTTAAAGAAGGCGTTGATCCAGTATTTGATGCCGAGGCAGTGGGTATCAAGAAGGCTGATTTTTGGATTAAAAAGAAGGCTGAATAGGCATCAGGTTTTTCAAGAAAAGGCTGCCAATAGGCGGCCTTTTTTATTTGATGTGATTGATGTGGCGAGTCGTAATATTACTTATTCCAGCAGTCACATCAGAGCTTTAATCTTTTAACGGCCAACCACCCAATTCTTTCCAGCGATTAACAATGTTACAGAACAGCTCTGCAGTTTTAACAGTGTCGTAGAGTGCGCTGTGAGCATCATGGTTATTAAAATCGATACCCGCCACTTTGCAGGCTTTAGCTAAAACCGTTTGGCCATAGGTAAGCCCAGCTAGGCCAGAGGTATCAAAGCAAGAAAACGGATGAAATGGGTTGCGCTTAATACGACAGCGATCAACCGCTGCATTGACAAAACCAAGATCAAAGTGGGCGTTGTGTGCAACCATTACGGCCCGAGTGCAGCCAGTAATAGAGACTTCTCTGCGAATTGGTTGGAAAATTTCCCTCAGAGCTTCGCCTTCTTCTTCAGGATCACGTTCGGGGTCGTAGAGATCAATGCCGGTAAACTCTAGTGCAGATTCTTCGACGATAGACCCGGGAAAGGGTTCGATATTTTTACTGTAGCTTTCTTTAATTTGTAAATTACCCTGACCGTCCATTTCTAAAATAACAGCCGCTATTTCCAGCAAGGCATTACTGTGCGAATCAAATCCGCCGGTTTCAACATCAACTACTACTGGTAAAAAGCCACGAAAGCGTTTTGCCATAAAGGTGTCAGAGCTTTCTTCTAAAATTTGCATTATTCGACTAGTTTCCAATTTAAAGTGGTTCCAGCGCCTAGAGGGATTAGCTGAGTATCTCCGAAAGACAGGCTATCAGGGATCTGCCATGACTTTTTTTCCAGCTCAATAGTCGCCGAGTTACGGGGTAGGCCATAAAAATCGGGGCCGTTGGTGCTGGCAAAGGCTTCTAGCGTGTCCAAGGCGGAGGCTTGATCAAATACTTCGGCGTATAGCTCGATAGCGCTGTGATGGCTAAAACAGCCGGCACAGCCACAGCCGCTCTCTTTGGCGCCTTGTGCATGGGGTGCAGAATCAGTGCCTAAGAAAAACTTAGGACTACCGCTAGTAGCCGCTCTAATGAGTGCCTGCTGGTGAATATCTCGCTTTAAGATTGGCAAGCAAAAAAGGTGGGGGCGAATACCACCAACCAGCATGTGGTTGCGGTTATAGAGTAAGTGCTGAGGTGTAATTGAGGCGGCGATATTGTCGCTAGCCTCGAGCACAAACTCGACCCCTTGCTCTGTAGTTATATGCTCCAAAACTATTCTAAGGTCGGGAAATTTTTGGACCATACCACGCAGATGTCTGTCTATAAAAACCGCTTCTCGATCGAAGATGTCGATATCTGCTGATGTCACTTCACCATGCAGCTGCAACACCATACCTACGTCCTGCATAGCTTTAAAAACAGGATGCATTTTATCTAAATCAGTAACGCCAGAGGAAGAGTTAGTAGTGGCCCCTGCGGGATAATATTTACAGCCGTGGATGAAACCACTGTCTTTAGCCGCGCGAATTTCATCGGTCGTTGTATTATCCGTCAGGTAGAGGACCATTAGAGGTTCCCAGGTCGACCCTTCGGGTCGTTGGGCCATAATCCGCTCACGGTAGGCGGCGGCATCAGCCACATGTGTTACTGGGGGCGTCAAATTGGGCATAATAATGCCACGACCAAAACCTCGTGCAGCAGCAGGTACGGTAGTTTCAAGAGCCTGCTTATCACGCAGATGCAAATGCCAGTCGTCAGGCAGGATGAGAGATAAGTTATCCATGGAAGAGGGTTCCGCTGTTATGGAGTGAATGCTACCGCAAACAGGGGCTGCATAATAGTTTTTGTGGCAAAGAACGTCTTACTGAATCAAAATAAGGTGAATTTGAGGCCTTATCCTAGAGAATTTTTATGCGTATCACTTTGCTAGTCAACAGAGATTTACCCAGTCATCTAGCGCTTAGTCAGTTAGTTCGAGAGCTTGGCGGCCACGAATTATCAATCTTTATCTCTGAAAAAGTAGGCTCGGATTATCGATTACCTTCTCCTTTGATGGCTTTGCAGAGCTTTGAGCTTGAGTTATTAAAAGACGGACGGGCAAGCTTTGAGCAGTTAGCTAAAACAGCAGAGGGTTCATTGCAGGGTTTTGTCGACATCGACAATAAGGTCAACAGTAGGGCGGGTATAGAGCGTATTAAAGACAGCCAACCAGATTTAATCATCTCGTTGCGATTTGGCCTGATTATAGGGCAAGACATTATTGATATCCCCCGGTATGGAGTGATTAATTTACATTCTGGCGTGTTACCTAACTATCGAGGGGTGATGGCAACGTTGAGGTCTATGCTCAATGGAAATGCCGATATAGGTTCGACCCTGCACTTTATTCAGGACTCAGGTATTGATACAGGAGATATTATTTCTGTGGTGACCGCTCCCTTAGAGAGACAGTCATCCTACTTATTTAATGTTCTATCGCTCTACGGCGGTGGCGTTAAACAGATTATCAATGCAGTTAGATCCTTGTCCGATTCAACCGCACTGCAGTCTTATCCGCAGCAGGGAATCTCTGGTTACTTTACTTTTCCCACGATGGCTGAGCTAAACAGATTTTCCGGCCAGGGTCATAAACTGTTCGACCCTCAAGAACGAGCTAAGATTAATCGGCTATATACTTAAAGTTAGACAAACAGTGAATCCCTTACTCGGTTCAGGTAAAATCCGCGCCTAATTCACAAGTTAAGGGTTTATGCAGTGTCATCAATTAATAAAGTTGTTCTCGCTTATTCCGGAGGGTTAGATACCTCGGTTATCGTTAAGTGGCTTCAAGAAGAGTATCAATGTGAGGTGGTTACTTTTACCGCTGATATTGGTCAAGGTGAAGAAGTTGAACCTGCTCGGGCAAAGGCAGAGGCTCTCGGGGTTAAAGAAATTTATATTGATGACCTTCGCGAAGAATATGCTCGCGATTTTGTCTTTCCCATGTTTAGAGCCAATGCTATCTACGAAGGTGAGTACTTGTTGGGGACCTCTATTGCCCGGCCATTGATTGCCAAAAGATTAATTGAAATTGCTAACGAAACCGGCGCCGAAGCTATTTCGCATGGTGCGACGGGTAAAGGTAATGATCAGGTGCGTTTCGAGTTGGGCGCTTATGCGCTTAAGCCAGGTATCACTGTTATCGCACCTTGGCGTGAATGGGACCTTAATTCTCGCGACAAGCTGATGGAATACTGTGAGACTCACAACATTCCAGTGGAAATGAAGCGTGGTAAAAAGTCACCTTTTTCTATGGACGCGAATTTGCTACATATTTCTTATGAAGGTGGCAATCTTGAAGACCCTTGGTCTGAGGCCGAAGATGATATGTGGCGCTGGACAGTTTCTCCCGAGCAAGCGCCTGATGCACCAACTTACATGACCATTACCTATAAAAAAGGTGACATTGTTGCAATTGACGACATCACCATGTCGCCAGCTACCGTTATTGAGCATCTTAATGCGGTTGCTGGGGCTAACGGTATCGGGCGTTTAGATATTGTTGAGAATCGCTATGTAGGAATGAAATCTCGTGGTTGTTACGAAACGCCGGCTGGCACGGTGATGATGAAGGCTCACCGAGCCATCGAGTCATTAACACTGGATCGTGAAGTGGCACATCTTAAAGATGAGCTAATGCCTCGTTATGCAAAACTTATTTATAATGGTTATTGGTGGGCTCCAGAGCGAGTAATGTTGCAGACTGCTATAGATCAAAGTCAGGATGTGGTTAACGGTGAAGTACGCATTAAGCTTTATAAGGGTAATGTGAGTGTGGTGGGCAGACAGTCTAACGACAGTTTATTTGATGCCAATATAGCGACCTTTGATGATGACGGTGGAGCGTACAATCAATCAGACGCGGAAGGCTTTATTAAGCTCAATGCGCTGCGCTTGCGTATTGCGGCGAACGCTGGACGAAAAATATAACTATTTCTAAAGCTGAACATCTATCTGAGGAAATGTGATTTCGAATCCATGAGTGTCTAAACTGTTGCAAATCCCGATCAAGTAATCAGTGGTTACTTGATCGGAACTCTTGACCAGATTTAACCTCTGTTTAAACTGAAACAGAGGTTAAATCGCTCATCAAAAGTCTATTTTAGGTTATGCTATAGCCAACATAATTTCATTAAAGTAATTGCTCTATGACCGTAACCCTAGACGACATTAAGCAGGCACACCAGCGCATACAGCCTTATATTCACTGTACTCCAATACTGCAGAGCACACAGTTGAACAAGCTGTTCACTTGCGAGCTATTTTTTAAAGCAGACAACATGCAAAAAGTAGGCGCCTTTAAGGCTCGTGGTGCCTGCAACGCGTTGTTTTCTATGACTCAAGAGGCCCTCGCCAATGGGGTTATAACTCATTCTTCAGGTAACCATGGCGCAGCCTTAGCTTGGGCAGCGGCAATGCGTAAGGCATCTTGCACGGTCGTAATGCCAGAAAATGCTCCCCAAGCGAAAAAGGATGCAGTGCTTAGTTATGGCGCTACCGTGGTCTACTGTGAACCGACGATGACTGCGCGAGAAGGGACGGTGACACGTTTAATAGAGCAGCAGGGAGCCCGTTTAGTGCACCCTTACGACGATGACCTAATTATTGCTGGTCAGGGAACAGCGACGCTAGAAACTCTGGCGCAACTAGACAAGCCCGCCGACGTATTAATGACCCCAGTAGGGGGTGGTGGACTATTGGGAGGCTCGGCCATTGTTGTTAAGCAATCTCCCCAGGCAGGCATAACTCGGGTGATTGGCGCTGAACCAGAGGCTGCGAATGATGCTTGGTTAGGATTCCGGTCGGGTGCCAGATTGGCGGAATTTGTCCCCAACACCATCGCCGACGGATTGCGTGGCACGGTGGGGGTACGCAATTTTGAGATTATCACTCAACATGTGGACGATATTTTACTGGCATCAGAAGCGCGTATCGTAGAAGCTATGAAACTTATCTGGACTAGATTAAAAATCGTCGTAGAGCCCTCTGCGGCCGTTCCTTTGGCAGCCATTATGGATCAGCCAGAGCAGTTTAACGGCAAGAGAGTTGCCATTATTTTGAGTGGCGGCAACCTAGACCTAGATGCCTTACCTTGGTGATCTTTAATTCATCTCTTAGACGAAAATTGTACCTATGACTTACCGATACTTTACTTGCGATGTATTTACCAACCAACGATTCAGCGGTAATCCTCTAGCAGTGCTGCCTGACGCTGAAGGATTAACAGACCTTCAAATGCAGCAGATCGCACGGGAGTTTAACTTTTCGGAGACAACGTTTGTTTTTCCACCGCGGCTCGGTCAGACCCGTCGAGTGCGTATTTTTACTCCAGCACGCGAGATTCCTTTTGCTGGCCACCCCAATATTGGAACAGCTTTTGCCTTGGCCCAAGAGGGTGCCTTTGGCTGTATCGATGGTGGCCTTAACGTTGTATTCGAAGAGGCTGCTGGATTGGTACCAATTAGTATTAGCCTTGATCAGCAGGGTGATATCAGTTGCGAATTGAATGCACCAGAGCCTTTAAGGCTTGGTCAGGTCGTGTCTCCCGCTTTTATAGCAACTATTTTAAACCTAGATGAGTCCGATATCCGTATCAACACACATGTGCCGCAAGAGGCCTCTGTTGGGTTGGAGTTTTTATTTGTTGAATTAGATACCCATGCCGCCTTGCAAAAGGCTAGCATAAATTTGGAGCAACTAAGGGCGTTAGCTGATCAGGGTTTATCACCCCATATTCATCTGTATGTGATGAGTGACGGTGAATTTGACATCAAGGCGCGCATGTTTGCTCCTTTGGATGGTGTGCCTGAAGACCCCGCTACTGGAAGTGCAAACTGCGCGCTAATTGCCCTGCTGACTCATTATGACTCCGCTGGCGAGGGAGATTTTAGATGGCGCATTTCTCAAGGTGTTGAAATGGGTCGCCCCAGTGTCCTCCATGGACGGACTGAAAAGAGGAATGGGACGCTCACCGGAGTTTGGATGGCGGGCAATAGTGTATTAGTTAGTGCAGGGCAGATAGAGCTATAGGTCTTATCCATCAGTTGAATGTTAAAGCGTCGCTCTTTACTATCGTTCGAAATAAAAGAGATGATATTTAATAGTTAGAACACAGAATCAAAAGCCAACCCTATTAGGGTTATTTAATATGAAGTTTTACTAGGAGTTAGTATGTTTAGTCACATTATGATCGGTGCAAACAATATCGAAGAGTCCAAAAAATTCTACGATGCCATTCTCGGAGAGCTAGGTATTAAGCCTGGTATTATAGACCCCAAGGGTCGCTGCTTTTATTTTACTGAATCGGGTGTTCTCGGCTTGAGCGTGCCGATTAACGGTGAGCCAGCCTGTCATGGTAATGGCAGCACTATTGGTTTTAATGTCACCGATACTGCCCAGGGCGATGCCTGGCATGCTGCAGGCGTTGCCAATGGCGGCAGTACCTGCGAAGAGACTCCCGGTGTGCGCGCTGGCGGCGATATGGGCGATATGTATCTAGCCTATCTGCGCGATCCTGCGGATAATAAGATCTGTGCGCTGTTGCGTATGGCCTAAGGGTTAACTAACTAATATATTAAGACAGCAAGAAAAATCATCTTGGTCGGTTCCGTTCTTGGGGCAGACCAAGTGTGATAACCTAATCCAAAGAGCCGTTAAAAGTCACTATGAGTAAAGTCAGCCAGCCACGTTTCCATCTTGCCTTTCCTGTTACCGATCTTGAACAGGCGCGGAGCTTTTATTGTGACGTTATAGGCTGTTCCGCAGGCCGTGAGTCAGACCGCTGGATCGACTTTGACTTCTTCGGCCACCAACTGGTCGCCCATTTAGTGGACCCAGCAGATCACCCCTCCGCTGCGACTAATGCAGTAGACGGACACGCGGTGCCAGCATCTCATTTTGGCGTAATTTTAGATTGGTCCCAGCATGAAATATTTGTCGCTAGGCTGGAAGCCGCAGCAGTTGAATTTGTGATCAAGCCCTACCTGCGCTTTGAAGGGCGCAAAGGCGAGCAAGCGACACTCTTTGTTCGTGATCCTAGCGACAACTATTTAGAGTTCAAAGCCTTTCGAGACATCGATATGTTATTTAATAAAGATATCGAAAATTATTAACTAATGTGCCCAGTAGTTCGCACTCTCTTTGCACCTTTGATAGGTTTGTCTTGGGGCTTTGCGGCGCGAGTTTTTAGCGTATTATCAATAATATTTTTAAGGGCAATTAATAGTCCCGTGACTAAGAATGCTCCTGGCGGCAGGACGATGATCAAAAAACTGTAGTTTGGGCCAAAGGGCTGGATAAGCCAGTTCGTGGCAATGGGCCCGAACAATAGGTGCATATCGACAAATAAAGTCCCTTGACCAAATAGTTCTCTAATAGCGCCTAGTGCCACTAATACCAACAAAAATCCCATCCCCATCATCAAACCGTCGAGGGCAGCAAGGCCCAGATTATTTTTGCTGGCGAAGGCTTCTGCGCGGCCTAAAATGGCGCAGTTAGTCACAATGAGGGGTACGAAAATACCTAATATTTGAAACAAATCATAGGTGTAGGCTTTCATTAGTAATTCAGCGCAGGTAACAAAGGCAGCAATAATAATCACAAATACGGGCAGTCGAACGGCGTCGTTGACGTGATTGCGTATTATAGACACTATGCTGTTGGAGCCAATTAGCACCATCATTGTAGCTAAGCCTAAACCCAGTGCGTTAGCTACTGTTGAACTGACCGCTAACAGGGGACAGAGGCCCAATAGCTGAACTAGCGCCGGGTTGTTGTGCCATAAACCATTTTTTGTGACTTCGCTTGCATTTACTTCGCTCATTTTTTCACTTGCCCACCATTATCTGCGCCTTTTGCTTGGGGTTGGGTAAATAGTCTTTCACTGTCTTGATTAAAATAAACTAGCGTTGCTACAACCTGGTTAATAACTGCTCTGGGTGTAATAGTAGCGCCGGTAAATTGATCAAATTGGCCACCGTCCTTTTTGACAGCCCACTCAGAGGTCGCCGTGTTAGATAGAGACTTACCATCAAAGCTGAGAATCCAGTTGTTCTTTTTAAGGTCAATTTTATCTCCTAAGCCCGGTGTTTCTTTGTGCTGTACAACACGCACTCCAGCAATAGTACCCTCACTGTTGACTCCAATAATCATGGCTATATCGCCACTGTAACCGTCGGGAGTCACCGTGGGGATGATCGCGGCTATGGGTTGACCGTTGTAGCGGGCGATATGAATATTACCGCCTTTATCAAGCCCGAGAACTGACCAAAATGCCTCTGGGACTGGTTGAGTATCTAATAGTAGGTCGTTGTTATGTCGCTCTGGTGGGACGATTTCTAGCAGCGCCCGTTGGGCAGCCATGCGTTCGGCATAGTCGATCTTATCGCGAGTGAGGTTGTCTACCGATGACAATACTAGTGCGGTCGCTAAAGCGAAGAGAGCCAAGGCAATACTGTTGGAGCGAATCGACTTAATGATCATTCTTCCTCCTGCTTTTCAGTCGCCTTGCGCCGGTCAGTATGACCATAGGTACGTGGCAATGTGTAGTTGTCGATAAAGGGCGCGGCAAAGTTAGCTAGGAGTACTGCAAAAGCCATGGCATCGGGGTAATTACCCCAAGCGCGAATAACATAAACTAACAACCCAATCAGCGCACCGTAGATAAGTCGACCACGATTACTGACCGCTGAGGAAACGGGGTCGGTTAGGATAAAGAATGCGCCCATCATCGATGCGCCGCTAAACAGATGCATAATCGGTGAACCGGGACTGTCTGAGCTGCCACCATCCCAAAATAAGATCGACATTAATGCTAGGGTGCCGAGCATCGCTAGGGGGCCATGCCACGTAAAAATACGTGTTTTAAGTAAGACTAGACCGCCGATTAAAAATCCAACATTGACCCATTCCCAGCCAACACCGGCAAAGCTTGCTTGGCTGAATAAGGCTTCATTCTGATAAATTTGGTCGACTACCAGCCCGTTACTGTGTTTGAAAAGGTCTAGCGGTGTTGCGCCAGTGACGCCATCAACTGGGGTGTTGCCTGCAAACACGATACTAATTGATTCCCATAACCCGGGGTGATTGACGCCGTCTGGCAACAGAGATAAGGGCGTAATCCAGGTGGTCATCTCAATAGGAAAGCTAATGAGTAATACTACGTAGCCAACCATGGCTGGATTAAATGGGTTGTAGCCGAGCCCACCATAGAGTTGCTTGGCTACCACAATGGAAAATAGAGACCCCACCACCACAACCCACCAAGGTACTAGGGGCGGTAGGGCTAAGGCCAGCAGAACTGCGGTGACAACGGCGCTGTAATCTTTAAGATAAAATGCAATAGGCCTATTTCTGAAAGCAAGTATCGCTGTTTCGGCTGTTAGCGATGTCACTACTGCGACGATCAAGTTAAGAAAGGTGCCCCAGCCAAATTGATAACTCAGTGCCAAAAATCCAGGTATCGTGGATAGCAGCACGAGCTGCATTATCCAGCCAGTGTTTTGAGGGTTGTGTCCGTGGGGTGAACTTATTTGTTTAAAGGCCATTAGTCAGATAGCTCCTTAAGTCGATTTTGTGTTTGATCGACCTTTTGTCTTGCGCCTTCTAGACTAGCGCCGCATATGGCTTGCTGCTCTTTAGTGCCATGTGCAGTGGCCTCTGTAAGTCTATTTTCGGCCTCTTCTAGTCTGGACTGTGCCGCTAACAAAGCGCGTTCGGACTTGGCTTTTTGTTGCTCGGGGGTTGATTGTTTAGTTATGGCTCGCTGTTGCGCGGCGGCGATAATATCTGCAGCGGAAGATCCGGATTGCGCGTCACTATTGGTTGCTCGCGCCTGTTCAGTCGCCAGTCGACGCGCTTCGCGCTTAACTTGGCGTTGCTCATCAGCTTGCTCTAAACGTAATTTTCGAAATTCAAAACGCTGTCTCGCGTTGTCGGAGTCGATTTTGTCGATATTGGCCTTACGAATTTCGCCTTTACTACTTCTGTAGTGCTGCACCAATGGAATATTACTTGGACAGACGTAGGAGCAGGCACCACATTCGATACAGTCGAACAAATTATGTGCCTCTAGGCGTTCTTGGTCCTTAGCCTGTGCGTACCAGAACAGTTGCTGGGGTAGCAGAGACGCCGGACAGGCTTCGGCGCATAGGCCGCAACGTATGCAGGCTTGAGCAGGCAGATCGGAAGGGATCTCAGCATAACTGGGCGCCAGTATACAGTTGGTTGTTTTGACTACAGGAACCTCGGTAGAGGTTAAGCTAAAGCCCATCATCGGACCGCCCATAATGAGTCGACTACAGTTTCTTTCGTCAAACTCATTGTGGGCTAGAAGATGACTTATTGGCGTGCCAATGAGAACTTCATAATTTCGGTTAACCCCGCAGGCTTCGCCCGTGACAGTGGTGATTCTTGAAATGAGAGGTTCACCATCAATAATGGCTCGTTTGATGGCGATGAGTGTTCCGATATTTAAACAGATCATGCCCAGATCGGAAGGTAAACCACCACTAGGAACTTCACGGCCAGTGAGTATATAAATTAACTGTTTTTCGCCCCCAGAGGGATACTTGGTGGGAAAGGAAACCACCTCAATAGCGCGTTCTTTAATAATGGATCTCAGCGCTTTAATAGCCTGAGGCTTGTTATTTTCTATACCTACCAGAACCCTGCTTGGATTGTTCAAAATATGACCGACAATCTCAATTCCCTGAATAAGGTCTTGAGTTTTCTCTTGCATAGCGGCATCGTCGGCTGTGATGTAGGGCTCACACTCTGTGGCATTAATAATGAGAGTGTCGACGGGTTTTTCATGGTTTGGACTTAGTTTAATAGCCGCTGGAAAACCTGCTCCGCCCATGCCAGCGATGCCGGCATCAGTAATCATCTGAAGCAAATCGAGGGGATCACATTGCCGGAAATCTGAAATACCAGCGTGCTCGATCCATTGGTCTTTACCGTCGCTAGCGATGGTGACGCAGAGGGCATTTAAGCCTGAAGGGTGGGCGACTGGCTTATCATCGATAGCAATCACGGTACCTGAGCTTGATGCATGTACCGGCAAATTATTTAAATTAGACGCGTCGGTTAGTTTTTGACCCTTGAGTACAGTCTGGCCAACAGTGACCCCAACTTTTGCTGGTGCGCCTATATGTTGGTGCAAGGGAATCACTAGAGTAGCTGGAAGCGGCAAGTGACCAATGTTGTGAGCCATTGATTGCTGTTTATTTTCTGGCGGATGAACGCCTCCGGGAGTCTCCCAAATCCGGCTCATGCGGCATCCTCTCGACGTGGTATTTTACTGGTCGCTATAAGATCGACACTACTGGCCGGGCTGGGCCAGTGCCATTGCACAATGCCTTGGATGACGGGTAGCATATCGATACAGTCCACCGGGCAGGGTTCAACGCAGAGGTCGCAACCAGTGCATTCGGAGACAATAACTGTGTGCATGAGTTTGGCGGCACCCAATATGGCATCTACTGGGCAGGCCTGTATACATTTGGTACAACCGATACATTCGTCTTCACGAATGTAGGCGATGGTTTTAATATCTTCCTCTTCGCCATGTTCTTCGTCTAATGCTGGGGCTGGCACGTCAAGCAGATTAGCAATGGCGTTAATGGTACCTTGGCCTCCGGGCGGACACTTATTGATGGCATCGCCATCGGCAATAGATTGCGCGTAAGGCCGACAGCCGGGAAATCCACATTGGCCACATTGGGTTTGGGGTAGCAGATTGTCTATTTGCTCAACAACCGGATCGCCTTGTACTTTAAATTTTTCAGCAGCGAATCCTAGTAGACCTCCAAAAACAATGCCTAGGCTCACTAGGGCAAAGAGGGCGGCAAGCATCGGCTGTTGAGCTATGGCATCAATCATTCACACTAATCCACTAAATCCCATGAACGCCAATGACATTAAACCGGCGGTAATCATGGCGATGGCAGCTCCTTCAAAAGGTTGGGGTATGTCGGCCGCTGCCAAGCGTTCGCGCATGGCTGAGAATAAGATTAAAACCAGTGAAAAACCGGCGCCGGCACCAAAACCATAAAGCGACGACTGCATGAAATTGAGGTCTTTACTGGCATTTTGTAGGGCCACACCTAACACCGCACAATTAGTGGTAATTAGAGGTAAGAAGACACCTAACACTCGGTATAGTAACGGGCTCGTTTTTTCGATAAACATTTTAGTAAATTGAACCACTGCCGCGATCACTAAAATAAACGCAATAGTGCGCAGGTAAATAAGGCCTAGAGGCATCAATACTAGCTCGTTAACGATGTAACTGGCCATAGCGGTCAGAGTCAATACAAAGGTAGTGGCTGCCGACATCCCGATAGCTGACTCGAGTTTTTTTGACACGCCCATAAAAGGACAGAGTCCGAGGAACTGAACGAGTACATAATTGTTGATCAGAATAGAGCTGACCAGGATAATAGCGAATTCTTGCATGTGCTTAGTATAATAGATGTGGTTGATGACTAGTATGGTGGAATCTAGTGGTGCTATTCAACACCTAAAACAGATCCACCTGCTGGTTTTTTAATATCCCTGACAACACCAAGGCTTGATCGCCAAATAGAGTTTGGATATCAGCCTTGGGGAAATAAATATTAGGTGACTCTTTGACCTGGTTGGGCGCCGCTATCTGGTTCTAATAGATATATGCCCTGCTTATCTGCAGCTGCCAGAACCATGCCTTCAGACATGCCAAAACGCATTTTTCGTGGTGCTAAGTTAGCCACCATTACGGTAAGTCTGCCTTCTAAATCTGCTGGGTCATAAGATGATTTAATGCCTGAAAATACCTGGCGCATTTCACCACCAATATCTAGATTGAGCTGGAGTAATTTATCTGCTCCCTCGACATGGTTTGCACTCACAATAAGAGCTACACGCAGATCGACTTTGATAAAGTCATCAAAGCCAATTTCATCGGCTAAGGGTTCATCTGCCAATGGGCCACTAATAGGTTTCGCGGTTTCCTTGGCAAGATCTTCTTTACTGGCTTCAACCATGGCATCGACCCTCTCTTTTTCGATTCGCTGCATAAGCGGCTTAAACGGGTTAATTTTATGCTCAACTAACGGATGCTTAACGCTATCCCAGGTTAAGTTGTCATTTAAAAATGCTTCACCTGCTTCTGTCATGGCAGGAAGTACGGGCTTTAGATAGGTCAGCAATAAGCGAAACAAGTTAATGCCCAGTGAACAAATATCCTGGACACTCTGTTGCTGCGATTCGTCTTTATTGAGTTTCCATGGCTCTTTGGCGGCAATGTATTCATTAGCCGCATCTGCTTGAGCCATAATTTCTCGAATCGCCTTCCCGTAATCTCGATTTTCATAGTGGTTGGCAATTGTATCTGCTGCACCACTAACCTGTGCCCATAGTTCAGGATTCTCAATAGTCGAAGAGAGCACTCCGTCGTTGCCATTGGCAATGAACTTGGCGCAACGACTGGCGATATTGACCACCTTACCGACCAAATCACTATTTACTTTTTGAATAAAGTCTTCCAAATTAAGGTCAATATCTTCAATCGTGCCAGATAATTTAGAGGCATAGTAGTAACGCAGATATTCAGGATTTAGATGATCTAAGTAGCAGCGCGCATTGATAAAGGTGCCCCGCGATTTAGACATTTTTTTACCATTTACGGTAACAAAACCATGAACACAAATTTTCGTTGGCGTGCGATATTCAGCACTTTTTAACATCGCAGGCCAAAACAAGGCATGGAAGTTTACGATGTCTTTTCCGATAAAATGGTAGAGCTCGGTTGGGCTGTCTTTTTTCCAAAAGTGATCGAAATCTAATCCATCTCGATCACAGAGATTTTTGAAACTTGCCATATAGCCAATCGGAGCGTCTAGCCAGACATAAAAGTACTTGCCCGGAGCGTCGGGAATTTCGAAACCAAAATAGGGCGCGTCGCGACTGATATCCCATTCTTGCAATCCGCTGTCTAGCCACTCACCAAGTTTGTTAGCGACTTCTTTTTGAACAGTGCCTCTGCTGACCCACTCTTTTAAGAACTCTGTAAATTCGGGTAATTTAAAAAAGTAATGGACTGATTCTTTCCCAATCGGGGTGGCACCAGAAATAACTGAAATGGGATTAATGAGGTCGACTGGGGAATAGGTTGCGCCACAGGCTTCGCAGTTGTCGCCGTATTGATCGTCGGCTTTACATTTGGGACAGGCACCTTTGACATAACGATCTGCGAGAAAGAGGTTTTTCTCTGGATCAAACGCTTGAGTAATTGATCGCTGTGCAATATGGTCGTTCGCCTTTAGCCGGTTATAAATGAGCTCAGAAAACTCGCGATTCTCTTCGGAGTGGGTTGAGTGGTAATTATCAACACCAATCAAAAAATCTCTAAAATCAGCTTCATGGATAGCACGCATATGCGCAATATGTTCTTCGGCGCTAATGCCTTTCTCATCTGCTTTTAGCATAATCGCAGTGCCGTGAGCATCATCAGCAGAAACGTAGTAACATTCGTGGCCGCGCATCTTTTGAAAGCGCACCCAGACATCGGTTTGGGTGTACTCTAAAATATGGCCAAGATGCAATGCGGCATTGGCATAAGGCAAGGCGTTAGTAACCAGAATTTGACGTTTTGACGGCATGTTAGAAATCTTTTTCGGCAGCTTGAAAGAGATGCGAGTATAACGATTTTATATCAACTTTTCATGGGCTAATGAGTGAAATAGGCGTGCTGAGTTGTCGAACTAATTGAACAGACTATAAGTTGGGGTGTTTTAGTGTTGAGTCAGGTGAAAAATATTGTTGCAGTTGCATCAGGCAAGGGCGGCGTAGGTAAATCAACAACAGCAGTTAATCTAGCCTTGGCATTGCATCAGGAAGGCTATCGAGTGGGTCTTTTAGATGCGGATATCTATGGCCCAAGTATTGGCATGATGCTCGGTGTGGCAGAAAACACTCGCCCTGAAGCAGTAGATGAAAAGTACTTTAAACCCATTGAGGCTCATGGTGTGGTGACTATGTCTATGGCCTATTTGGTCACAGATAAGACGCCAATGGCATGGCGTGGCCCTATGGCCGCTGGCGCACTGCAACAATTATTACAGCAAACCCAATGGGGTGAGCTTGATGTGCTAGTAGTGGATATGCCACCTGGCACCGGCGACATTCAACTCACTTTGGCGCAAAAGGCCCAGGTTGCAGGAGCGATTATTGTCACGACCCCACAAGATATTGCTTTGCTTGATGCCCAGAAAGGTATTGAGATGTTTCTTAAAGTGAAGATACCAGTTTTGGGTGTTGTCGAGAATATGGCGGTTCATGTATGCACTGAATGTGGTCATGCCGAGCATATTTTTGGTGACGGTGGAGGCCAGAGGGTGGCCACTGACTATGGCACTACCTTACTTGGCAGTCTTCCCTTGGATCTCTCCATTAGAGAGCAGGGTGATCAAGGGGTACCCTTGTCAGTGGCTTTCCCTGACCAACCTATTGGACAACAGTACCGAGAGATTGCTAGATCGGTGATAACAGCCTTGGCTTCAATAAACACCGATAGTGGCCCGGACATAGAGTTCGAATAACAACGCTGAATACAGTCTGTAGGGTCTTGCTGAAAAGCTGTAAATGCGTATCATACCGCTTGCGTCTTTAAGTCGGCCTCTAGCTAGCGGTTCAAGCGCAATAATTTAACTAAGAGAAGTGACTTCATGAGCATTAAATCAGACAACTGGATACGTCGGATGGCCGAGCAAAACCAAATGATCTCTCCGTTTGAGTCGGAGCAGGTACGTTACTCTGGGGATGAGCGCGTAATTTCCTATGGTACGTCCAGTTATGGATACGATGTTCGCTGTGCCAATGAGTTTAAAGTTTTTACGAACGTTCACTCGAAGACAGTGGATCCAAAGAACTTTGACGATGATTCTTTCGTGGACATGGTGGGTGACTCCTGCATTATCCCACCTAACTCTTTTGCGCTGGCCAGAACGGTTGAGTACTTCCGCATTCCGCGCTCGGTATTGACGATCTGTTTAGGCAAGTCCACCTATGCACGGTGCGGTATTATCGTCAATGTGACTCCTCTTGAGCCAGAGTGGGAAGGGCATGTAACGCTAGAGTTTTCTAATACCACTAACCTGCCGGCAAAGATTTATGCCAATGAAGGTGTTGCTCAAATGTTATTTTTCGAATCTGACGAAGTGTGTGCCACATCCTATGCGGATAGAGGTGGGAAATATCAGGGACAAACTGGTGTTACTCTGCCTAAGGCCTAGGGTTTAAGCGATCTTTGAGATATTCGAGCGCTAATCAGTGCCGTTTGGATCCAATAAGGCATTTTTCAACGTTAGAGCCTGTTGTTGCAGCCTTTGGGTGTTTTCCGGGCCCGTGCGTATGAGCTGCTTTTGCAGTGGTGTTAATGATTCCAGCGACATGTCAGCATATTTATAGGCTACCGAATCCCGAGTTAGGCGAATAGGCTCAGCTATAATAGGTGTGTTTAGAATCTGATCTATAGCAGTTAATAATATGCCGTCCATCTGCCGGGGCTTATACCCCATCTCAAAAAATGCGCTTTCCAACAATGGGCGAGCAAAGTGAAACATTTGTGCCATAGACTTCATATCCAGTGACGCGATTACAGCAACTGTGGTGTTATAGCGGTCATAGTTGCCGGCATTCAGCCAAATGACATCTCCGTCACTATGGGTTGCAAAGCTACTTTTGGGGGAACTTAAGGGAAAGATTTTACCCAGTATTATTCCTCTTGAAAGTCCGTCGAGATAGCTAGCGGTTCGACGAATGAGATCATCGGTTGCGAGCCAGATAGTCATTTCAGGCTTGTTGCTCATTAATAAAATGCGTTCTCGTACAAATCCATCACTTGTGTCCAACTCTGGTAGCCGCGTTTTTATGGGCTCTGATTGGGTGCTGGATTCTAAATTAGCGCCGTCGGGCTCATTAAGAGCTTCCGGTATAGTCGCTTCAGGAACTATTGGAGGAGCAATGAAGGACTCAACTGCTTGTTCAGGAATCGAGAGAAGTTCTGAGTCATTCGGAAGGTCTTTTTGAGCTTGGTAAAGCACGCCGCCCACTATGATGAGTGAGGCGAGAGTGCCTAGAGTAAGAATAGATTTACTCTTGTTAGTTGCGTCTCGTCCTTCAGTCATGAATCTTTCTCTTCAATTGATGGTAAGGGTAAGATATCACGATCGTTAACCCGTCCTTCAATAATTTTTAGCTGATGGTTGTCACCCTTCTCCGTGTGACTTAATTGTACCACCAAGAAATCCCAGTCAGTGGCCAACCAAATAACAGTTTCACGAGTGCTATTATCATAGACTCTACGAATCTTAGTTGTATTTAGAGCCCCAATTGTCGTCGTTAGCACTTCTGAAGCTACAATCTCATAATCATACTGTTTTCGCTTACCGCGCGCCATCACGGGATAGGAAAATACAGTTTGACCCTGTTGTAGGTCACGTCGTAATTGTAATTTGTGGGTAACCATATCAAGTGCACCCAGTTCTATATCGACGAGTTGGACCTTGTCGTTTTTAGAGTACCGAAGTTGCCTATTGGGCCAATCAAAGACTTGAGTTTCCACTCGTGAGATGCCGACGAGCGAGCGCTTGTAATTATATTCATAAGGAATAATTAGGTGTTGTTCGTTCACTACAAATTTTGCACTTTCTTTGATCTTACCAAGGATACTTTTAGCGTCCAATGTCTCGGTGTAAGAACCATCATCTAACCGTCGAAGTTGGTGGTGTGCTTTTATATCTAAGCCACTGTAATTGGCGCTATATTTAGCGCTATAACTTGCTATTAGAGCATTTTTTGACGGTGTTGCCGTCGCGCTGGGGCTTAGCAATGCAAGTGCGGATGAAATAGTGATTAATCCGATCACGCGAGTAAATTTTCGTAACTTTGCTGGTCGGTACATTAATGCCTGCACAGGGTTTTAGTTGAGTCAATTAGGTTTTAGAGTGAGAAAACCGATTAGCGTTCATTATTTATATCAAATAATATTCCATTGCTTCCAATAATGGCTCCATCCAAAAAGGCTTTGCCATTTTCTGCCGTTAAACGGCCGTCGCAAAACCATTGGACAACAGTTGGGTATATTTCATGCTCCATTTTTAAGACTCGCTCAGCTAAATCTTGGGCACTATCGGCAGGCATAATGGCCACTTCTGCCTGGAGTATAGGGGGCCCGCCATCTAGTTCTGGCGTAACGAAGTGTACGGTAGCGCCCGCTTTTGAGTCGCCGGCAGCGATGGCTCGCTGATGGGTATCTAAACCTTGATAAGCCGGGAGTAAGGATGGATGTATATTGAGAAGCTTACCCTCAAACTGATTAACAAAGTCAGGGGTTAGGATTCTCATAAAGCCTGCTAAGACTACAAGATCAGGCTCGAAGCTCTTAATGGCCTCTAAAAGGTGTAGATCAAACTCCTGTCTAGAGCTGAAATCTCGATGATCAATAATAAGCGCTGGAATATTGGCTGCAGTCGCGCGTTCTACTCCTTTAACGTTAGGCTTATTACTTATTACCGCGGTTATCTGAGCTTTTATTTTGTTGTTGATACATGCATCGATGAGCGACTGCAAATTAGAGCCACTACCGGAAATAAGGACGACGATACGAGGCGTTGGCTTTTGGCCAGTGCTCATAGGGCTAGTCCTAATAATTGCACCTGCTCGTCGCCAGCTTTCATCGCATCAATAGTGCCGAGGATAAAGGCAGTTTCACCACTGTCAGCTAAAATATCTAATGCAGTCTGCGTGGTTGAGGACGGTACACAGATCACCATGCCGACACCACAATTAAGCGTGCGATGCATCTCATGTTCATCAATATTGCCACCCTGCTGTAACCAGTCAAAAACAGGAGGCCGCACCCATGCCTTTGTATCAACTATTGCTTTAGCATTTTCCGGCAGTACACGCGGAATATTTTCAAGTAAACCACCGCCAGTAATATGGGCAAGAGCGTGCACAGGGGACTGTGCAATCAGGCCAAGTAGTGATTTCACATAGATCTTTGTGGGCTCCATTAGCAAATCAATCAGTAGTTTCCCATCAAGTTTTGTGTTCGCTGGGTCTGTATTAGTGACCTCAAGAACCTTGCGTATTAAAGAATAGCCGTTGGAATGAGGTCCGCTAGAGGCCAGTCCTATCAAAGTGTCACCTACCGCAACTTGGCTACCGTCGATGAGCTTGGATTTTTCAGCAATACCAACACAAAACCCGGCAAGATCATAATCTTGATCTTCGTACATGCCGGGCATTTCAGCTGTTTCACCGCCAATTAAAGAGCAGCCTGATAGTTCACATCCGTCAGCTATACCATTAACGACAGCTGCCGCTGTTTCTATGTCGAGCTTCCCGGTTGCATAATAATCTAGGAAAAATAAAGGCTCTGCGCCGCACACAATGAGGTCGTTAACACACATGGCCACTAGGTCAATACCAACAGTGTCATGCTTATTATGGTCCAGCGCTAGCCGAAGCTTTGTGCCTACACCGTCCGTACCAGAAACCAACACAGGCTCTTTGTACCCTGTGGGCAGTTCAAAAAGTGCTCCAAACCCACCCAGGCCGGCCATGACTTCGGGTCGGCGAGTGCGCTTTGCAGCACCTTTAATTTTTTCGATCAAAGCATTACCTGCATCAATATCGACACCAGCATCTTTGTAGCTCAAAGATTGATTTTTTTCAGACATGGGGTGGGTTCCTTTGGAAAACCGCTATTTTAGCGCGGCTGATAGGCAGGCGCTATTTTTTAATTAATGTTATTTTACTCTGTCTATTTCTCAGCATGGGAGTCTAATCTTGATTAACCACTGGTACAATGTGAGAGATTAGGTTGGAGTAAATATGTTACGGCGTCTTTTGGTTCTAGTATTGTTCTTTATCAGCCCCTATTGCGCGGCTGAGGAAGTTAATGACTTATATAGTGCACTGGTGCCTATAACAGATCAAGGCTCATCTGCAAGAGAGCAGGGGGTGCTGGATGCATTACAAAATGTACTTATAAAATTAACAGGTAACAGCCAAACTTTTCAATCCGCTCGTCTCGCTCCATTTATCAGTGACGCTAATGGTTATGTCGACGCGTTAAGCTTTGAGGACTTGCCCCTTAGCTTAAGCCCAAAGGATAACCCGCTGGATAGTCTGAGTTTTGGTCTGAGAGTTAAATTCTCGCGCTCGGCGATTGATTTATTGATTCGACAGGCTCAGTTACCCGTTTTGCCCTCAAACAGGCCGACATTTTTAGTTTGGATTGTCCGCGATGATCCGGTCGTTGGGCGCGGCTTTATTGGCGAAGACTTGGTTTCAGAGAATGCCACAAACTCTGTTGACGCAGCTTTTTTGGCACGTTTTGATCGTGCTATGCAATCCCGTGGAATCCCCTACATACTGCCCACCTTTGATCTAGAGGATCAATTAGCATTACCTGTAGAACAGGCTTGGAATCTAGTGGCTGATGATCTAGTGTCGGCGTCCCAGCGGTATCAAGTAGACGGCTGGATCGCCTTGAGATTTTACCGCACATCCACCGGAGAGGTTCGTGGGTCTTGGTTATATCAGGCGGGAGGTCGTCGACGGTTAAACGATTTTCGCTCTGAAGGCGATGACATGTTTTTAGCGACGACCGTTGATAATATAGTCGACCGTTTAACTCGCTCTTTCAGTTATATACCTCGTGCAGATACTAATGAATTATTACTGGAAATTTACAATATTGATTCATATAGCACTTACCAATCGGTGCTTAAGCAGCTAAAAAAGTTAGAGGTTATAGACTCGGTTGATCTGTTTTCTGCAAGAGGAAATCAAATTACCATGTCGGTTGGGGCTGAAGGTGGCTTGGAACTGCTTAGCAACGCTCTTGTGCGTAGTGGCCGATTTAGCGATCGAAATGTCGGCATAGAAACGGAAAATCAGCAGCTTACTTTCGATTGGATTAAATAATGCAAAATTTTCAACAGCTTAGTTTGCCAGTTGCCTTGGATGACCAGGCGACCTTTGATAACTTTTATGCTCCCAATGGTACGCCACAGCATATGGCGACTTTTTTATTAAAAGATGATGGTAGGCGTTTTGCCTATCTGTCTGGTGGCAGCGGCACGGGCCTATCCCATCTTCTTCAGGCGAGTTGCCAGACCAATGCCCTTGGGCATAATTCGGGCGCTATTTATTTACCCTTGAAGGAATTGTGTGATTACCCTCCGGAGCAGGTTTTCGAAGGCCTCGAAGTCGCCCCAATAGTCTGCATTGACGACTTACAGTTGGTGGCACATCTTGAGGAATGGCAGGTACCTCTTTTTAACTTATTTAACCGTTGCCGTGATAGTGGTTGCCGCCTCATTATTTCTGCTCACAGCAGTCCTGACCAACTGGGCTTAAAGTTAATGGATTTGCTGTCCAGACTAAAGTCGGGTGTATCTCTGCATTTACCAGCCTACAAAGACGAAGATCAGCGGCGCCTTTTACAGTA